>JANTGF010000027.1 GCA_024763075.1 Bacteroidales bacterium
AGGGGGCGTACAGGGGATAGAAATAGAGATCTTTCAATTGCAGCAGATATCTCTCCTTCAGTAGTCGGATCGGGATTACAAGTCATACAGGACCCGGGACCAGAAATTTTGGCATTTCCGAATGGATTAAATCATCCTAAAGCTAAAAATATTGCTGTTTAAAAGCTTCTTGCTATCTTTGGATTTTTAATAAATGAATAAGAAATGGAAAACTTTACTGCTTATAATCCAACCCGGCTTCACTTTGGAAAAGGTGTAACCAATCTTCTCGGCAGAACCGTAAAACAATATGGGAAAAAGGTTTTGCTGGTATATGGCCAGGGCTCTGTGAAAAAATATGGTTATTATGATCAGGTAATTGAGCAACTAAAGAAATCAGGCCTGGAAATTATAGAATATCCGGGTATAAAGCCCAACCCGGTGGTTGAGGATGTGGTTGTTGCTGCAGAACTCGGGAGAAAAGAAAAGGTAAATGTCATTGTTGCTTTGGGTGGTGGAAGTGTGATTGATTCTGCTAAAATCATGGCCCTGGCTATCGCTTCCGGAAAAAAAGCCTGGGATATCATGAAAAACAGAGTAATTTTAAGAACTGCCACACCTCTTGTAAATGTTCTTACACTTGCTGCAACAGGAACTGAAATGAATAATGCAGCAGTGTTACAAAACCATGAAACAGGAGAAAAAATCGGACTGGTACACGAATTGAATTTTCCAAAAAGCTCCTTTCTGGATCCACAATTTACGGCAACCGTACCTTTGAATTACACGGCTTACGGAATTGCTGATCTCATTGCACATGCCCTTGAAGCTTATTTTGGAGAAGGAGAAGCCTCCCTTACCGACAGAATTATTTTTTCCATCATAAAGGATGCGATGTACTGGGGACCAAAGCTGCTGAACAATCCTGAAGATTATGAGCTCAGGGCAAATATCATGCTGGATGCAACCCTTGCCCTGAACGGTTTAACCTATTATGGTACAAAAGGAGGTGACTGGGGTGTTCATGCAATCGGACATCAGCTTTCGCTACTTTATGATACTCCGCATGGTGCTTCCCTCACCATTGCTTATCCTGCCTGGCTTAAACTGCAAAAGAACAGAGTACAGGAAAGGATTAAAAAACTGGGAAAAGAGGTTTTTGGCACTTACTCGGTTGAGGATTGTATTGACCGGTTTATAAAATTCTTTTTCTCCATCAAATGCCCCGTTTCATTAACAGAAATTGGACTGGACACTCAGCATAAATCTGAGATTCTTGACCAGATGAACCACAACAAAATAAGCGGATTACACCACAAACTGAATGAAGAGGACTATGAGAAACTCGTAAATTCAATGATGTAGGAATAATAAATCCACAGACTTTTGAGGATTATTATTATGCCCCTTATTTATATTGAAATTATAAAATACATATTCAATAATCATTAAAAAATCTTTGTAAGATGAAAAAACTTATCATAATTGCTGTATTTCTAATCCCATGGACCTTACAAAACAGTTTTTCCTGTACGAATTTTCTCATTTCCAGGGGAGCCAGTAAAGACGGATCGACTATGATCACCTATGCTGCCGACTCACATGTATTGTATGGAGAATTGTATTTCCAGCCGGCTGCCGATTATCCTGACGGAAGTATGATGGATATTTATGAATGGGATACCGGTAAATTTCTGGGGAGAATCAAACAGGTAAAACACACATACTCAGTTGTGGGTAATATGAATGAGCATCAGGTAGCCATAGGGGAAACCACCTATGGTGGAAACGGCAAATTAAGAGACAAAAAGGGCATTATCGACTATGGTAGTCTGATGTATATAACACTGCAAAGAGCTAAAAATGCCAGGGAAGCTATAAAAGTTATTGCAGAATTGCTGGATAAGTACGGATATTACAGTTCGGGGGAATCTTTTTCCATTTCTGATCCGGATGAAGTCTGGATTATGGAGATGATTGGTAAAGGTGAAGGAAATACAGGAGCAGTATGGGTAGCCCGCCGTGTTCCGGACGGTTATATATGCGGCCATGCCAATCAGGCGAGAATAACTACATTCCCACTTGAGGATGGTAAAACCTCCATTTCATCGGATAATCTGGATATGATATTTGACCCGGGTATTGAAAATGTATATGCTGCTGATGTTATTTCCCTGGCAAAAGAACTGGAATTATATAAGGGAAAAGATAAAAATTTCAGTTTCTCTGACACTTATGCTCCGGTGGACTTTGGAGGTGCCCGTTTTTGTGAGGCCCGGGTATGGTCAGGGTTTAACAAAGTTGCTGGTGGAATGGAAAAATATACAGATTATGCCATGGGATATAAACTGGATGAAAGAATGCCTCTTTGGGTGAAGCCCGACCAAAAATTAAGTGTACAGGATGTAATGGAAATGATGCGGGATCATTATGAAAATACGCCGATGGACATGACGCAGGATCTGGGTGCAGGTCCTTTCCATAACGGAATTCGCTGGAGGCCTTTAACATGGAAGGTCGATGGAGAAACCTATTTCAATGAAAGAGCTATTTCGACCCAGCAAACAGGCTTTTCCTTTGTTGCCCAGAGCCGTAACTGGCTACCGGACCCGATTGGTGGGATTTTCTGGTTTGGTGTAGATGATACATATTCTACGGTCTATACACCCATGTATTGCGGTATTACGGAGGTACCACAAGCATTTGCTGAGGGATACGGGAGTCTGATGGATTTTGAACCGGATGCGGCATTCTGGGTGTTTAATCAGGTCTCCAACTTTGCTTATACACGGGCTGATCTTATAAATCCTGAGATTAGGAAAAAACAACGTCAGTTAGAATCAGGGTTTCTGGCTGAAACATCTGAAGTTGATAAAATTGCAAAAGGAATATATGAAAATGATGCCGAGAGCTCCCGTCATTTTATTACCCGTTATTCGGTGAATACCGGTAATCAGACCGTAAATGAATGGAAGAAATTTTATGGATATCTCTTCACAAAATATATGGATGGAAATGTAAAAGAACCGGCCGGGGTACCAGAAAATCACAAATATGTGAATCCAAAACTGAAGCAACCCGGTTATGGAGAAGAATGGTACAATAAAATTGTCGATGAAACCGGTGATAAATTTAAAGAGCCGTCTGGAAAAGGACATTGAGAATAAATTAATGAAAATATTGAAGTATTATGAGTATTGTTTGAAAAAATATTTGTAATATTGCGCTCGATTTTGAAACCACACAAATTGCATAGAGATGGATTTAATGAAAGTTGTAGATAAAGAATATAATGTAGAGAATAAATTCCCAAAGTTTAACAGTGGAGATACGATTACAGTACATTATAAAATTAAAGAAGGAAATAAGGAAAGAATTCAGCAATTCCGGGGCGTTGTGCTTCAAAGGAAAGGAAGTGGACTTTCTGAGACTTTTACCGTAAGAAAAATGTCAGGTAATGTTGGCGTTGAAAGGATTTTTCCCATCACTTCTCCCTTTATTGACAAGATTGAAGTTACAAAGCATGGAAAAGTCAGAAGAGCCCGGATTTTTTATCTTCGTGAGCTAACCGGGAAAAAAGCACGCATTAAGGAAAAGAAATTTTAAGAGTTCAGGCAAATTTATAAAAACCTTCCAGACCGGAAGGTTTTTTTGTTTTATTATATTGCATGGTTTGGATTTGGGTTAGAGTCAAGTCAAATATATTATGGCTTTACTATTTGTCAGCGAAGTTTGCCTACTGCAGTGCTCTGCCATAGCTATGCGAAGGCGATGAAGGCAGGCAAATATGACTGATAAATCTTTGAACTAAAGAAGATTTCTTACCATCACACCCCAGGTTTAAAGTGACAGATTAAATTTGAATTGACACCAAACAATTAATTCTTCAATTCCAGTTAAAATGATACAGAGCGAATTCACTAACAGCAGGACAAACCGGTGAACCGGTAACCCTGAATCTTACTTTTAATGTATTCTGCTGGACCCCTCTCCATAAGCGCCGGTTACCAATGGATGCTCCTTTTGCAAACTCAATCCATTCTCCGTTTTCCCATCGGTCAATTGCCCAACCGTCTATCCGCTGGCCCAGGGGTAAAAATTCTCTTATGCTTACTACATTAAAACTAACAGGCTTCTTAAACTCCAGAACAAGCTCCGGAGTTGTTACTTCATCATCAGTTGCCCAGTAGGTTTCCCTGTTGTTGTCCGTCAGGTTTTGCGGACCAAACACTTTTGATTTACCCCGTACATTTGACGGAATCAGTTTCGCATCTTTCGCAAGATCTGTTTTAAACAATTGATCCAGATCCGCTTTGAAACCTCTGAGGGAAGCCACATCATTTTCATGGATCTGCCCTCTCCTGTCCGGAGGCAAATTGAGAAGGAAGCTCGCTCCTCTCCCTATAGATTTAAAGTACAGATCCATCAGGTTCTCACGATCCCGGACTCTCTCATCTTCTTTTTTATGATAAAACCATCCGGGGCGAATGGAGACATCGCACTCAGGAGCAATCCAGAACTTTCCGTTCCGGTGACCACTTTGTCCTTCCTTATATTTTATGGATCCCGGTCCCGGTTTCTTTCCATCAATACCATGAGGAGTATAGGTTGCCCAGCAGGTATCATTTGCAATTCCTCTTTCATTCCCAATCCATCGAATATCCGGACCCACATCACTAAAGATCACTGCCTTGGGTTGCAATTCCCTGACAATTTCCCAGGTTACCGGCCAGTCATAATAAGTACTTCTGTCAATTTTCCGTACCTCATTTGCTCCCCCATAATAGCCATCTCCCCCATTTGCCCCGTCAAACCATATCTCAAATACAGGCCCGTATTTTGTCAGCAGTTCTTTTAACTGGTTACGATAGTACTCAATGTATTCAGGTTTACCGTAATCTGCATAGTTCCGGTCCCAGGGAGAAAGGTAAACACCAAACTTTAAACCATATTTTTTACAGGCGTCCGAAATATCCTTCACCACATCACCTTCTCCATTTTTCCAGGAACTGTATTTTACGGAATGCTTGGTGTAATCCGATGGCCATAAACAAAAACCATCATGATGTTTGCAGGTTAATATCAGTCCCTTCATTCCAGCTTCTTTGGCAGTTCTGACAATCTGATCAGGATCATAGTCAGTGGGATTAAAAATATCATTGGGCTCATCACCGTACCCCCATTCTTTATCCGTAAAGGTATTTACCGTAAAATGTAAAAACCCGTAAAACTCCAGCTGATGCCACTCCCACTGCCTTTCCGAAGGAAGAGCCTCATATGGTTCAGGTGGATCCACAGGCTGGTTGCTACAGGAGAATAACAGGATGAATGAGAAAAGAACCAATCCGTGAAGAACTTTATTTGCTTTCATCTTTTGCATTATCAGTTGGTTTAACAATTGGAAAAAAATCTAACCTGAGTAAAGAATCGTCATTAAACACAAATATATGAACAGAATGAAAAAATACAATAAATTAGTCTCAATTAAACAGATTTTTTTGATAAATTTGGTTCTCATTCTAAAATCTGTATTGAAATGTTCTCCCATTCTTTTTTTAAAAATACCATACAATTTATTGTAAAAGTTTTTCTGATCCTGATTGTTTTGTGTCCACTTGTTTCCTGTACAGAAAAAGAACAAACACCGAATTTACTAATTGTTTTCCCTGATCAAATGCGGGGCCAGGCCATGGGCTTTGTGGGCGAAGAACCTGTAATCACACCAAATCTAGACAAATTCGCATCAAACGGACTTGTATTTAACCAGGCAGTCAGCAACTACCCCGTTTGCAGTCCCTTTCGCGGGATGCTCATGACAGGTATGTATCCGGTGAAGAATAAAGTTCTTTCCAACTGTACAAATCTTGTACCACCTGATAACGAATTACAAAAGAGTGATATTACCTGGTCAGATATTCTTTCTAAAAAAGGATACAGCCTGGGATATATTGGGAAATGGCACCTGGAAAGGCCTTATGAACCTTACATTGACTGTACCAATAATAAAGGAAAGGTAAAATGGAATGAATGGACACCTCCTGACAGAAGACATGGTTTTGATTTTTGGTATGCCTACAATACTTATGATTATCATATGCATCCGCTTTACTGGAACACAACTGAAAAAAGGAATGACTTCCACTATGTGGATCAATGGGGCCCGGAACATGAAGCCGATATGGTAATTCAGTACATCCGGAATGAAGATATGAAATTCAGAAAAAAGGGTAAACCTTTCGCACTGGTTGTTTCTATGAATCCGCCACACATGCCATACAACGCAGTACCACAGAAATTCAAGGATATCTATAAAGATGCGGATACCTCATTACTTTTCAACCGGCCGGATATTCCTCCTGCCAACACAAAATGGGGCAAATATTACAGGAAGAATATCCGTAATTATTATGCTATGATCACCGGAGTAGATGAACAGTTTGGACGCATCCTGAATGCACTTAAAAAGCAGGGACTGGATAAAAATACCATTGTGCTTTTTACCTCAGACCATGGTAACTGCCTGGGAATCCATGATATGATTTCAAAGAATAATCATTACGAAGAGTCCATGCGGATTCCTTTCATTATAAAATGGCCTGGTAAAATTTCTCCTGGTAAGACAGAACTTTTAATTTCAAATCCGGATATTTATCCGACACTGCTTGATCTTATGGGAATGAAAAAAGACATTCCAAAAACGGTAGAAGGCACATCTTTCGCTGAGAATATTAAAAATGGTGCAGGAAATGAACCTTCATCCCAGATGTATATATGGATGAAACCCGGCCATCCGGAATCCGGAAGAAGAGGTATTCGTACAAAGCAATACACACTGGTAATTGATAAAACCCCGGATGCAAAGGCGGAAATCATTTTGCATGATAACCAGGCTGATCCTTATCAAGTGATAAATATTGCCCGGGAACATCCTGAAATTGTAAAAGAGCTCACAAAAAATGAACTCATCCCCTGGCTGAAAAAAACGAAGGACCCGTTTTTGGGAAATTTATAAAAATGAATACTGTTTTTTGCTGTATAAAAACCCAGGATATTGCGCGAATCCATTCGCGTGATTCCATAAATAATAAGTTTTTTATTTAACAATCATTCCCCATTTTAAATTTTCTACAAAGCCAGGCAAACCACGTATCAATTCCCCTCCTTTTTTCAATTAGGGGTGTCATGACGTACTCCGTCATGACGGGGAGGTACAGCCTGCGCGCAGGCCGGTTATTCACCCACCACCACTACCGCGTGAATCCTTCGCGTGGTAATCCTTCACTTATCAAACGCTGGATTTTTCACGGACGAATCCAGGTGTTACAAAAGAAAAACTTTTCCATTCCGGCGCTGCATGGCATTATGTTTTCTGCCAGGCATACCATTGCGCCGGGGTTTTGTGTTTGATCAAATAACCCCGACTTGAAAGTCGGGGCTATAATATTTCGCCCTTACAGGGCTGAATACAGCAAATTTGGTTTTTATACACGTATAAACCCCGGTCTATCAAAAGTATATTGGTAATTTTGTACCCTGAGCCTGTCCCACAAGGGGATCCCTGTGGGAGAAGGGTATTACACGAATGCCAGGGTTAAACCTCGATAAATTCCCCTCCTCGTTGAGGAGGGGTGTCATGACGTACTCCATCATGACGGGGAGGTACGGCCTGCGCGCAGGTCGGTTATCCCTGCCGCTGCCGCTACCGCGCGAATCTTTCGCGTGGTATTGTTTTCCATATACTACGCTGGATTGTCCAGGGAAGAATCCAACGTGTTGCAACAGAAAAACTTTTTCATTCCGGCGCTGTAAAGCATTTCTCTTTTACCGGGCATTCCACAGCACCGGTTTTTCGTGTTTGAATCTTTAACCCCCGACTTGAAAGTCGGGGCTATAATATTACGCCCTTACAGGGCTGATACAGCAAATTTGGTTTTTATACACGTATAAACCCCGGTCTATCAAAAGTATATTGGTAGTTTTTGTACCCTGAGCCTGTCCCCCATGGGGATTCCTGTGGGAGAAGGGTATTACACGAATGCCAAGGCTAAACCACGATATATTCCCCTCCTCGTTGAGGAGGGGTGTCATGACGTACTCCGTCATGACGGGGTGGTACAGCCTTCGCGCAGGCCGGTTATTCACCTACCGCCGCTACCGCGTGAATCCTTCGCGTTGTATAGTTCCATATATCACAGGGTGGTATGCACGGAACATGGAGAATTACCGGCAATATGAAAGAAGGCGCTATCACCACAGTAGATTCGGAGGGAAATGCATACAATTATAATTACAGCCGTTGTGAGAGTGATTGTGTTTATCTGGGCAGCACAAAATATGCAGTTGAAAGACAAGCCAATTGTTAGTAAATACAGTTTTTATCAGCTAAAAGCTGTAACCCAGTGTTGTATTAAATCCCCAGTCTGATTTTGAGGCACCGATAGAAGGGCGATTGTCAAAATTATGATAAGCATTAAGACCTAAAAAGAAGTCCTTAAACAATTCCAGTGAGGCCTCTACATTAATCTCCGTTCTTATTCTACCCCAGTTTGATAAGCCGGGAAATGCAAAGAGGCCGGAAGTTACATCAATTTTGGGATGCTGAAATTTAAATATTTTATAGTTTAGGTTTAATTTTCCTTCAATATAATTATTAATCTCACCATCATTTGTATATTCTTTTGTACCCTGAAGGCCACCACCAACCATAAGTTCCTGCAAATTACTTTTGATCAGGAAAGTACCAACTTCAGCGGCCAGGAGAGCCCTAAGATCCAGACCCAATTCTGTATTTTGCTGAAAACTCACTGATCCACCTGTGTACCAATCCGTTTTAAACTGTCTGTACAGATAAAAATTTAAATTTTGATTGGAATTTATGTTACCTTCCTGCACTCTGGATCTGTTGGAAGTCAGGCTTAACTGGCTCATTACCTTTTTAGACCGGTAAGAAGTAGATGCATTAAAATTAAAAGTGGAAGTATTATCTGCCTTCTTCAAACCCATCCCCATACTGTACTTGCCACTAAACCTGCTCCAGATAATATTTTTTATTCTTATAATGCTGACAATTTCATAAAGATTTACTTCAATTGCCACATAATCAGGAGCAAATTGAGTAACTATTGCTACCTTACCCGGGGTAGATGAAGTATCGGGCGACGCGTAATAAATTATACCGCTCGTTAGTTTTATTTCAAATGTATTAACGGAATGAACAGACCTTACTTTTGACCAGTCAACCTGTATGGTTCCCATATCATCGGTCTTGTACGTTAATGTACCCAGGTCCATTGTTTTTATTTCGCCTGTTATTTTATCGCCGTTTGCAAGAACAATCACATCTGTTCTGGCCGCAAATAAATCGGGCAGGATCAGCAAGAAAGTTATGAACCACAGATGAAATCTCAAAAATCTGAGAATAGTTTTTGAATAAATCAGGATTCCTGGCTTTTCCGGATTCTTAATCATGCATGATCTGTTATTGCATCAAAATTAAAAAAAACAAGCTTATATAAAAAAATTACTTCAACCGGCTTTCATCTATATTCATATTAAGCCAGTTTTCAAGAGAGGAAATAACCAGTTTTTTTTGCCCGGGAAGCAAATCCTTGATCCGGGTCCTGTGACTGCCATGTGGTTTATAAATTTTTATTGACTGTTTATTATCGCCAATATCCACAGAGGTTGCAGACCATGTATCCGAACCTCCGTAAATATAAATAAATTGAGAAGCTTCTTCCTGCAGGAATTCATTCACATTCTTCATAAGACGGGGATGAAATGTTATGTCAGTATTCTGTGGAGCAGCAAAAGTAAACACCGGATTCTTAACATATTTCAAGAGTCCCTCAAATTCAGAAAAATCGTAACCATAATAGCCGATTTCTGTCATGGCCTGATAAAAGAAGGGCTCCATCTCTGCTATTCCCTGATCAGAGAAATATCGAAATCCTCCAACCTCACTGAAATGTTTTAAAATATCCTCATTTGATGAGGCTGCAGTTGGAATGTCTTTACAAGCCCAGTAACCCCATTGCCAGAATGCAAAAGAATACTCCAAAACAGAGTATTCATAGGCCTGTTCAGGAGTCAGCCGGGTAAATGTTAATTTATCGGATTTGCAAAACTTCAGGAACATCGGATACAGAACATTCTTTTTTTCCAGGAGTAATTTCTGAAAGGCATGTATTCTTTTTCTACATTCAGGAGTTCCCACAGTATCCAGAAAAAGATAGATTCTGGGATCTTCTATCGAAAAATTAAGAGGCGCCACATAAGGAACACTGATATCCACATCATCCGGATAAAAATACCGGTGGTACATGGTTGTTTGCCCCCCTTTGCTGATGCCTGTATTGATCCATTTCCCCTTAAACAGCTTTTTTAACAATTGTACAATCCTGTGGTGATCTGCTGCAGCCTGTTCAACGGTCAACCAGGTCCAGTCAATGGAATCGGGTACCGACTCACCAAAATACCGATGCTCCACAATGATTTGATTTGCATCAAGCAAACGGCTTAATTCACTGGTATAATTGCGGTTTGCAGAATAGCCCTCCGTAATAAAAACAACAGGGCGGCTTAAATCAACCTGAGAAACATATATTTTCTGTATAAAACTGCCTTTATCCGGATGTTTATGATCCAGTGGCTGAGGAATCATGATTTTCCAGGCCGCAGTGTACATACTGTCCGCCGGTATTTTTTTAAGCTTCGCTCCCGGAATTTTGGAAACAATATTCTCAAGGCTTGTTTCCTGATGAGTACAACTCACACTAATTAACAAACTCAGGCTGATAATCAGATAGGTACTTATTGAATTTACAATTAATTTCTTCATTTATTCAGAATTTATGATAAATCAGATTTGCCGGGTTTTATTTTTAAGCCATTTTTTCTCCTTTGTATTAAGAAAAGGAGATAATTCCTTAAATACTCTTTGTTGGTATTCATTCAACCATTCTATTTCGGTAGGAAGTAGCAAATTTTTGTCAATCAGTTGCGTATCAATATAACAAAGAGTAACTGTATGAAACCGGTAAAAGCTCCCGAATGCTGTTTCTTCATCGTTCTCCACTACAAACAAATTCTCTGTCCGGATTCCATATTCTCCCTCCAGATAGAATCCGGGTTCATCCGATATCAGCATGCCAGGTTCCAGGGGTATTTGGATGTTGCCGGAGGCTCCACTGCCAATGGTTTGCGGGCCTTCATGCACATTCAGGAAAAAACCCACTCCATGGCCGGTACCATGCCCGTAATTCAGTCCATAATCCCATAGTGCCCTGCGGGCAAAAGCTTCTATCTGATACCCTTTTGTTCCCTGAGGAAAGCGGATCATTGCCAATTGAATGGTACCTTTAAGAACCAGTGTAAAATGCTTTTTTTGTTCAGAAGTGGGATTACCCAGGGTAATTGTCCTGGTAACATCTGTTGTGCCATCCAGATACTGCCCTCCCGAGTCCAGAAGAAAAATTCCTTCCGGTTTTAATTCCACATCAGTTTCTTCTGTTGGCTCATAATGAATGATGGCTCCATGTTCCCGGTAGCCGGCAATAGTAGCGAAACTGGGGCCCATAAAATTATCCTGATCAGCCCGGAAGTCCTTCAGTACTTTCGATGCAGAAAGTTCTGTAATTTTTTCCTTTCCTATGTTATTTTCCAGCCAGTAAAAGAATTTGGTCAGCGCCACACCATCCTTTACCATAAGGTTCTTTATATGCCTGAGTTCCATCTCATTTTTTACGGATTTAAGTTTTGTGGGAATACTTACTCCTTCCTTAATTTTGCAAAACGGTTCCATCGCCTTATACAAACGGGTATTTACACTTCCCGGAGAAAGATAAACCCTGCTGCCCTGTTCAAGAGATTTTACAAATTCATATATCCATTCATAATCCACAATCCTAATTTTATTATTGAGCAGTTTGCCAGCAAGTATTTCAGGAATTCTGTCATTATTCATGAACAGCCATGCACCATCCTCATTAATAACAGCAAAGGCAATGACCAGCGGGCTGTACTTAACATCCCTGCCACGGATATTGAAAGTCCATGCAATATCATCCAGCGAGGTAAGAATATGATAATTCACCCCTTCCTCCTTCATTCTATCCCTGATTTGCTTCATCTTCTCCATTCTGCCAAGGCCGGCAAATTCCACATCATGCTCATAGATCATATCCTGAGGGATCTCAGGGCGATCCGTCCACAATGCAGAATAGATGTCTGTTTCCGTATTAATTTTGATTCCTTTCGGAGTCAAACGTTCATTCATCTGATCATACAAACCTTTGGAAACTATTTCACCATCGAAAGCCACAGTGGAATCTTGTGCAAGAATATCTTCCATCCAGTCAATGAATTCGGGAGTGTGGGGTATTTTAAGCCTGACAAGTTCAAAACCCGAAGCTTTGAGCTGTTCTTCAGCCTGAATAAAATATCTCGAATCGGTCCAAAGCCCCGCAAACTCCTGTGTAATCACAATATTTCCTGCGGAACCAGAAAAACCCGTCAGCCATTGAATGGTTTTCCAGTGGGAAGGTACATACTCACCCATATGCGGATCGGTCATTGGGATAAAATAAGCATCAATGCCCAGTGCCTTCATTTGTTTTCTGATCTCAGCCAGCTTTTGTTTTGATTTCATTTCTTAATTTCTAATCGTTTTGAATTATCAGTTTAGCCACCCGGCCATCCGAACCGGCTGCCCATGCAACAAGTCCATCCGGATCTGTATCCAGGGTATAAAAGCCATGATCACCAAGGGTTTTCCAGTCACCTCCGGGAAGTTTACTCCGCTTCAGAAAACTGCTTCCTCCCCGACCAACTGCAATAAGAACCGGGCTTCCTCCAGGTTCAAACAATTTAATACAAGAGCGGTATCCCTGAGGGTAACGACCGGGTTGCAACCAAGTCTTTCCTCCATCCATAGTGTATGTAAAAGTAATTCCTGTGGAATCAGGCCTGGAATAATCTCCGCCAATGCAATAACCGGTTTTATCATCAGTAAAAAGAACCGAAAAAATTCCGGTGGATGTCAGTCCGCTCATAAACGGAGTTTCTTTAATTACCCAGTGGTTTCCATTATCCTCAGAATGAAAAACCCGTGCAGTAGATCCTCCTGAAACAAACCACAGGTCAGAGGGGTAAATTCCTGTTATACAGGTACCACTGGCCGCAAACATGTACTCCCCGTCTTTTGCCTGAGGCCGGGTGTTTTCAGTGAATTCGTCCCAGGTTTCACCGCCGTCGGTGGTTCTTAATAAATAAAACCGGCCGTTCACCGGATCACCCACGACAAATCCGTTTTTATCGTTTAAAAAAGTCATGGAGTTCAGAAAAATTCCATCCTGTTTTTTATAAAATACCTGATTCCATGATTTCCCTCCATCTTTTGTTTTAAGAATAACTGCAGGATTTCCAATTGCCATTACAATGGCAGTTGAAGAGTCGAATGCTTCCACATCCCGGAAATCAGCGTAACTATAGCCGGCAATCGTATCTGAGATCCAGCTTATTCCTCCATTTAAAGTATGTAAGATCGTCCCTTTTGATCCGGAAACCCAGACCGTATTTTCATTAGGAACAGAAATTCCTCTGAAAGATACATCTGTTAAACTATCCTGTAATTCCCAATGTAAAGATAATGGAATTTCCTTTTTGTACTTTACAGGTTTTGTAATACATGAAAATAGTAAAAGAGGTAAAAACAGAAGAGCTTTTGACATGTTTTTTCAGGATCTGAGATATATCAATCAATAAATTATTTTAGGTATTTGAAAGGAATTGCTTATTTCATCTGTTTAAAATTTTTAGTAACTCGGTTACAAATTATCTAAAAATTTAAGAACAGATGTAACCACTCCGTTCTCTCATGAACTTGTTTTAATTATTTTCGTGTGTGAACTTTTGATTAAAAAAGTTCATGTTCGTTTCATTTTACCTGAAAATAAATCCTTCTTTCAGAGGATCATCAGGATCAAACCAAAACTCACTCCGGCCAGTAAAATGAGATGTTCCCGAGACCTCAGGAATAACTGCATCTTTCATACCTAACTTCACCTCTTCCACCACTTTTACCTGCATGGTTGATCCCAGAATACTTTCTATGGTTATTTCTTCACCCAGGGCAATTTCTCCTTTAGAATAGTGCAATGCCGCACGGGCGCTAACACCTGTTCCCGTAGCAGATCTGTCCACTTCACCATCTGCAAAAACACAGACATTCCGGCTATGATGATGGTAATCATAAGGATCACCTGTGAAAATTACTCCATACAGAAAACCGAGCTCCGGATGCTCAGAATGTCTGACATTAAAATTTCCACTCACTGCCTTTTTAATCCTTTTACCATAATCTACCATTTTATCATAATCAGTAGCATCCATATTAATGCCCAGTTGCTTAACATCACAAAGTGCATAGAAAGCACCTCCAAAAGCTGCATCAAAATCAACCAGCCCGATTCCCGGCACTTCCACTTCCTCATCTTTCAGGTAAACAAAAGAAGGAACATTCCTGAACCGGACTTTTTTCACAACATTATTTTTCATTTCTGCAAAAGAAACCACCCTGCCGGAAGGTGTATCAATCTTTATTTCAGGGTTCTTTCCCTTCAGTTCAAGCAGTCCGGTTTCAACGACCATTTTTGTTAATGCGATGATGGCATGGCCACACATGGTACTATACCCTTCATTGTGAAGAAAAAAAACTCCAAAATCACCATCAGGAGTAACCGGGTCTGTGAGGATTGCACCATACATATCAACATGGCCGCGTGGTTCCCACATCAGCCCTTTTCGTATGTAATCGTAATTTTCCTTGAAAAACTTTCTTTTCTCAAGAATGCTTTCACCCTTTATTTCAGGAAGCCCGTCAGTAATAATTCTAAGAGGTTCACCACCCGTATGCATCTCAAGTGTACGAATACGCATCCATGTCCCCGGAGGATCAAATTTTAATTTATCCAACATACCTTTTGAGTTTTAAATTCACAAGTTAAACAAAAAATTGAATTCAGAAATAATTTATCAATATTTATCCTGCTATATTTCAAAGATAATATTTTAATTCCAGACCCGAAACTGCATACATGAATAATGCGCGTTAATGGAAAAATAAGCTATGATTATCAAAAACACTGATCTGACACCCGACCTTCAGAAAACACTGTAAATATTATAATCTTAATATTAAGCTGTTTTTTTTTAACTTCGCAACTAAATTATTTTTCACTTTTTATCAAATTATTATGAAAATCAAGCAAAAGTCATTTATTATTTTCGCTCTTACCCTTCTTTTATCAAATCCGGCTTCTTTTGTTTTTGCACAGACAAATAATACGAATAATCCTGTACCAAAGGTACTTAGCCATATCCGTACCGATGACCAGGGAAATCTTTTTATCCTGACAACAGATAGCAGCAAGTTAACGGTTTCTGATGCTGAACCAGGAAATGTTCTTTCCGGTTTTGAAGGAAATGCAGTAGGAACCAAACCAGGAATTTTCTTAGATTTCAAAAATGAGAACCTGAACGGCACCCTGTTTTTCGGGCTTATTCATTTTTCAGATGCTAAATACCCACTACCGGTCTATCGTTCTGCAGCAGGAAAAATCATGCAGGGCAAGGTACTTGTAAATTTCCAGGCTCTCAGAGGAAATTATGATATGACCGGATGGGAAGATTCCGGAATTGGAACCATCGGCTTCAGGGTTATAGACAATAATGGAAATTTCCTGTTTGATGGAAAGGTTAGCTTTACAGGTACGGGTCCTTTTACGGTTGTAAATACAATTACCAGTGGCCCGTTTATCAATCTCACAAATCCGGATGGTGTAACTATTTCTTTTACTACAAGTAAAAAATCGGTTTGTGAAATTATTGTTGCGGATAAAGTATTCAAAGATGCGGAAGCTGTTTATAATCATGAGATCCCAATTACAGGTCTGTCTCCGGATACCGAATACCCCTACTCCCTGAAATACGGCAAACTGGAACAAAACTACACCTTTAAAACCAGTCCTCTTCCCGGAAGCAGAAAAGAATTTGTTTTTGCCTATACCAGTGACTCGCGCGGAGGAGCCGGAGGAGGTGAAAGAAACCTGTATGGCACAAATGCTTATATGGTAAAAAAGATCATGGCCGTTTGTGCTCAGGAAAAGGTTGCTTTTGCACAATTTACTGGTGATTTAATTGGTGGATACGGCACAAATGCTGACAATATGTTGCTGCAGTACCGCAATTTTAAAACGGCCATTGAACCTTTTGGACACAATTTTCAGATCAACATCAATATGGGAAATCATGAAGCCTATATAAAAACTTTCAGGGATAAAGAACGTAGGTATCGTGTTAGCGTGGATAATTTTCCGTACAATACCAATTCTACAGAAACTCTTTTTGCCTCCATTGTGGTAAATCCCCTAAACGGACCGGAAAGTGAAGACGGTTCAAAATATGATCCGGATAAATCAAATACAGACTTCCCTCCTTACGATGAAAATGTATTTTATTATACTTATGACAATATAGCTATGGTAAACCTAAATTCGAATTACTGGTACACTCCATCGGCAGGTGATGTTAAGGTGGTTGGAGGAAACATTCACGGTTATGTGATGGATAATCAACTGGAATGGTTAAAAAATACTTTAAAAACCCTTGAAAAAGATGAAAATATTGATCATATTTTCGTAACCATCCATACTCCGTTTTTTCCGAACAGTGCCCATATAAGAGATGACATGTGGTATAACGGGAAAAATGATCCCAGGCCCTGGATTGCAGGCGTTAAAGTTGAAAAGGGAATCATTGAAAGAAGGGATCAGCTTCTGGATCTGATGATCAATAAGAGTTCAAAGGTAGTTGCCATGCTTACCGGGGATGAACATAACTATTGCAAAACAAAAATCGGTCCGGAAACCAATATCTATCCTGAAGACTATCCTGAAAAGAAGATCAAGCTAAAAAGAACCGTTTACCAGATAAACAATGGTGCTGCCGGAGCTCCTTATTATGCACAAAGTGAAGTGCCATGGACCCCTTTTACCACCGGATTTACTACTCAAAATGCAGTATGTCTTTTTACTGTTGAAGGAAAGAAAATCAAAATGGTGGTAATCAATCCGGATACACTGGAAGAAATCGATGATCTGGAATTTTAGCAGTTTATATTAACAAAAAGTTTTATGAATATGGATAACAAGCCATTAAGTAACTTCAGAATCTCCAGGTTTATCAGTGATGAAGCCTATGGTGGTATTGTTTTAATTCTCGCCACTGTTGCAGCCCTGGTTTGGGCTAATTCTGCATTCTATGAAAGCTATCATTATATCTGGCATGAATTAAAAGTGGGAATAGTCTGGGGTAAGATCGACCTGGTTAGTTCCCTGCACCACTGGATTAATGATGGATTAATGGCACTTTTCTTTTTCACTGTGGGACTTGAGATAAAAAGGGAAGTGATGGGAGGAGAACTTTCATCGATAAAAAAGGCTTCAATGCCTATTGCTGCAGCCATTGGAGGAATGATAGTTCCTGCGCTGTTCTATGTTCTGGTAGTAGCAAAACATCCGGAGTATATGAACGGATGGGGTATACCCATGGCAACGGATATTGCATTTGCGCTGGGTTTACTGGCATTACTAGGTAAGCGTGTAAATATAAACCTGAAAATATTCCTTACAGCACTTGCCATTGCTGATGATCTGGGCGCAGTATTGGTTATTGCTGTATTTTATACAGACACGATTATTTTTAGTGAACTTATCAGTGCCGGTTTCTTCCTGATTATATTGATCATTGCAAATATTTCAGGTATCAGAAATGCATTATTTTATGCATTGGTGGGCTTTGTGGGAGTTTGGCTTGCATTTATTTCTTCGGGAGTTCATGCCACCATTGCAGGTGTATTGATTGCACTTACCATTCCGGCACGTACAAAACTTGATGAAAATGAATATGTTAAAGAACTTTCAAGATGTTTAAATAAGTTTGAAAATGAACAACCGAATGATAACACACTATTAACAAAGCATCAGGCACATTTGATTTCTAAAATTGATGATCTCAACGATAAGGCACAAACACCTTTACAAAATCTTGAACATGCACTTCACCCTGTTACAGCATATTTTATTCTGCCGGTTTTTGCTCTCAGCAATGCAGGGGTACATATTGAAGGCAGTATTCTTCAAATGGTATTGCATCCCATCTCACTCGGTATTATTGCAGGACTGGTATTTGGGAAATTTATTGGAATTTCATTTTTATCACATATCACGGCATGGTTAAAAATTTCGGTTCTTCCCGAGGGGGTAAGCTGGAAGCAAATCTATGGTATTGCTTTTCTCGCAGGAATCGGCTTTACGATGTCTATGTTTATTTCTGAACTTGCCTTTGTTGAAGAAGAATATAAGCAAATAGCGAAAGTAGGCATTATGGCTGCTTCACTTGTTTCTGCTACATTAGGAATGGTATGGCTGAGTATGGCAGCAAAGAAGACTTAAATTTTCAATTTACCGTTACCTGAAAAATTTATATACGCATTCATAAATTAAGGTCAATCCCCGTTTGATTAGTAATGGCTTTTTCATACAGATTTGTAGCCATAACCAGGTCAAACAATGCCATTCCTACCGATTTAAAAACCCGGGCACCGGATTTTGGCACCTTCGAACCACCTTGAATAAGACTTCCCAATGATTGTAAGTCTTTTTCTTCAATAATTCCATTTGTTAATGGTTTGAGAAGGTCTCCTGATTCTCTTTTTGCCATGGCTGTATCGTAATAAATGGCATTTGCATTCCGGCAAACTGCATCCGGAAACTCCTGCATTTCCGGTTTGTAGGATCCGATTCCAATAAATAATTTGTTTTCAACCAGCTCATCTTTGTCTGAAAAAACCGGATCGGTTGCTGTAGTTGTTGTAATTACACACTCTGATTCTCTTATAAGTACATCAGCATTACGGGCAAATTGTATTTGTAAATCAGGAAATTCCTTTTTCACCCCATATTTCATTGATTCCATATTTTCCGGGTTCCGGTCAAAAATGATCAGCTTACTAAAATTCCTGACTGATCTTGCAAATAAGGCCTGGCTTAAACCCTGGACGCCGGCACCAATCACTCCCACCGTCTGAATGTGATCATCCGACAAATACTTAAAAGCTGCCCCTCCGACTGCCCCGGTACGAAAAGAGGTTATTCCCGCCCCACTGAACAGGGCAAGTGGCTCACCATTCTTTCCGTCATTCAGAACGACAATTCCCTGAATGGAAGGAATTTGCAGCTTTCTGTTTCCTGGAAATACCGATACCAGCTTAGTAGAGAAATAATTCCCTGTAAAAGCCGGCATAAGGAGTAATAAATTTTCATTTTGGTACACGTGGGTACGATCGGGCATGGTAAAATCTCCCTTTTCCTGAATAAGCAAAGCCTCCTCCATTGCTTCTACAGCTTCTGTCCGGGTCATTAACTCCTCTATTTCATTGGATTGAATAAACAGCATAATTGGAATATTTGTTTAAATTATATTTTAGAAAATATTTTAAGCAATCAGAAAGGTCCTATAATTTATCAAACAAAATAGAATATCTCTATAGTTTATTTCCAATAATATGTATTCTCTTATTTATCTTATGGGATAATCTCCGCTTATGTTTTTGGTAAAAAAAACCTGAATGATTTCTTACATTGTACTCTTCCTCAAAAAATGGAACGCATGTAATTTCATTTTTCCAGAGTACATATCTCAAGCTTAACTGGTCACGTTTAGAATAGTTTTGAAATTCCTCCCACCAAGCCTCATCAAATTCAACAATCTTTTTGTGCATATGATTCCGGAAAATTATATTCCCTTCAAATAATCCAAGATTTTCTGGAAAATTTTCTGATTTTAGTTTTTCTATTTGTTTATGAATAATGTTTTTTTTCTCCTTGCCAATTCTGATACAAAGACGGGCTTCGTCATATGTACAGTCTCTGAAAGGATGTTTTGGCATTGAAACTAACACACCTTTATCTATAAGTTCAAGAATCCTGGAATATGCGTAATTCCCTCTAAGTCCAACATTGCCATCAACCCATAAGCTATATTGGTACTTTTCTAAAATTTTATGAGGATTTAATTTAGCAAAACGAGAAAGTGTTACCTTGTTTTTAGATTGAAATGGGATGGGATACAATTGCCAAATACTGTTTTTTGGAGGAGTAAAATCATTTGAAAAACAAATATAATCACAGTCTGCCATTACTTCATCCGGCTCAATCAATTTATCATATTTATCCACTATTGAAGTATAGAAAACAATGTTTTTCATAATTTAAAATGCTATTTTGGAGAAATGCCCTTGAGCTATTTGTATATTAAGTCTTTAAATTCTCAAAATCTATAATTCGCTATAACGCGAACAATTGCAATACCCTGCTCAAAAAGCTACACTGCATTTAAAAGCAATGTTACGTGAGAATAACTTTGGGAAGTGATTTGCTAATTTTCTGCTTTTCAAGTTCACAATATCTTGAATATTAAAATATTCACTCAACAAATTTAACGCCCCTTCATAAGATAAAAACTGTAAATGAGTGGGGTCTTCTGCAATTACAAGCTTTTTACCCCTGAGGACCTGGTAACGATCTTTCAAATGGTATGCAATCGGAAAATTCCCAATAAATTTGCCATCCTTTTTTAAAATGCGTTTAATTTCACTTAATGTAATTTTTGGGTATGGCAGATGTTCCAGAACTTCCGCCATAACAACCATGTCGAATGAACCGTCCAGGAAAGGTAAGGTTTCATTAAGATTAGTAAATTTGGTTTCAACATTATATGTGTCTTTTGCATACTGAAGTGCTTTTTTGTCAATATCACCTATAGTTACATTATTTGTATCAATAAAGTATCTAGTTAATTTACCATCTCTACCCCCTAGATCAAGAACTTTCTTATTTCCACCTATCCATTGAGAAAATAGTAATCCCCGTTCTTTTTCCATACGACTTTGCCCTAGTCGATTCCCATTTTCGTGGTGTGATTCATAATATGATTGAACTCTAGATTCCCCCGTTTTCATTGTTTACAACTATCTTTAATTATTACACAAAACATTCATTCTATAATCTGAAATTGCCTAAAATAGAAAAAATAAATAATTTTCCAGCTTGTTCTCATTATTATTTGTAATATAATTTATGTTTCGCAGGAAAAGTAGTTTGGCATAATATATTGATATTAAGCTTATTGACCCTTATTGAGTCCTTTCAGATATCCTCTGCCTATCGGCAGACAGATTTGGGGCCCTGGTGGTTAAAATTGGATACTCTGTATTACCACTAAGGAACACTAAGGAACGCACAAAGAACAGAAAGTAAAAAGTTAAAAAATGAAAAGATTAAGTAATTAGTTATCATGGATAGATTTTGGTTATGGATTTTTAACTAATTAAATATAACAATCCTATCTTTAAGTGCCAAGCATTTGTATTATAATATTTTATGTAATTTCTAAGGTTGACTGAGAAATCTTAATAATAAAGCAGATTTCTCTCCATCGTACCTCAGGTTCGATGACATATTAAATATGACTAAACTCCTGTGACTTATACCCGCAGCTCGAAATCTATAATCATCCTAAAAACTGATCTCAATCTGGTTTCTTAAAAGATCATCCAAAGTATCCCGTTCGCGGATAAGTTGCATTTTATCACCTGTCACCATTGCTTCTGCAGGGCGGAATCTTGAATTATACTGAGATACCATGCTGTAACCATATCCTCCGGCATGGGTAATCGCCAGTATATCTCCTTCCCTGATCTCATTCAGTAACCGGTTTTTCGCAAAATTGTCTATCTCACACAAATTGCCCACAACCGTATACTTTTTTTTCTTCGCATCCGGGTTACTCAGGTTCAGAATCTCATGATATGCATCGTAAAACATGGGCCGGATTAAATGATTAAAGCCTGAATCCACTCCGGCAAAATCAACCAGACCATTGGACTTCAGAACCTTTACCTGAGTCAGCAAGGTACCGCTCTCCCCCACCAGAAAACGGCCCGGTTCAAACCACAATTCAATTTTCTTTCCCAATTTATTGCAAAAAGCATTGTATTTGGGTTTCAGAGCATTACCAAGTTCTTTTAGATCAATGACTTTCTCCCCGGCATAATGTGGTACTTTTATGCCGCCGCCAAAATCAATGTATTTTAAATGCGGGAAATCCTGAGCGAGATTAAAAATGATCTCAGCTCCTTTTAAAAAAACCTCCGTTTTCATTATCACATGGCTGGAATGTAAATGGATTCCATCCACCACAATCCCGTATTTTGAAATAATCTCATGCAATTTATCAAACAGGTTCAAAGAAATTCCAAATTTTGACTGATTGTGCCAGTTTGCTACTTTTTCAGTTTGAGATTCCGCAATAATATGTGGATTTAACCGTATAAAACAGGATTTGGAGGAGCCATATTCCCTTCCGAATTTTTCCAGGTTGGAAAGATTCTCAATATTAAGGGATGTGCCAAGTTTAACAGCCTCTCTTATTTCGTTAAAATCAACCAAATTAGGGGTAAATACGATCTGTTCAGGCTGAAAACCCATCAGCAATCCGGTTTGGATCTCAGGTATAGAAACGGTATCCAGCCCAACTCCCTCCTTCAGCATCAGTTTTAAAATACTGATATTTGAATTAGACTTCATCGCATACCTGATCTGCACTGGAAAAGTCCTGAATGCATCCTGAAAATATGAAATCTGCCTCCTTATGATATCAGCATCATAAAAATAAAGGGGAGTACCAAATTTTTTAGCGGCATTTAATAATCTTTTCCTGTTAAGCATGAGGTCTGGGTTTATAAGACAACTTCAGTTGTCACATTTTTTACTCTTTCCAATAACTCTTCCACTCTTTTCTTTTGTTTCTGATTTTCTGTCTTTACCAACTTATTTAGATGCCAGTATGTCATTCCCAGTGCTGCCCAACGGATGTAATCCGGTAAACTTTTCAACTCTTCACTACTTAATCTCCTCTTTCTCTGATAATTATCAAGGAAAACTTTTAATAGACGGGGCTCCGGATGATTGTTTTTATAACAAAACCCATGGATGGTCATTCCCACATCAAACAAGAGTGTATCCACGGCAAATTCTTCAAAATCAATAATTGCAAGCAGTTTATTATCCTGGAAAAAAGTATTGTCAGGAAATACATCTCCGTGAATCAGCCCTTTTGGCAAGGATGGATTCATTATATCAGAAAGCTTTTCTGTCCAGAAGGTAAATTCATCCTTTATCTGGGTATCCGGGTAGGCCTGAAAATCCCGGGATTTTACCAATTCAATACAGGCATTAATATGAATCGTGTTCTTCTTTGAAATACCCTTATATTTAATGCTGTTTAGCCAGGCTACCATGGAGGCTGTTTCAGCAACTGTTTGCTCATTCAACTCAGGAAAAGAACCTTCAATAAATTCGTAGATTACAAACCGTCCTTCGGGTAATTCAGTAAGATAGGTACCATCTGTCCTTCCCACAGGATAAGCTGCAGGAAAATTCACTGTTCTAAGCAACTTCATTAACTTCATTTCCTGCAAAATGCTCCGGCGCTCCTGCTCCACACAGTTCCTGAGCAGGAAAGTCCCTTTATGTGTATTCACCCTGAAATTCTCATTGGCAAAACCCTGATTAATTAAATGATATTCAATCAGATTCCCAAGAGAATAATAATTCAAAATTCTATTTAACAAATCTCTGTCCACTGATTATTGTGTACTGTTAAATGATAACTATCAATTGCTTTCTATCACCTGTCCATCCTTCCGGTACACCTCAGCCGGGCCTTTCAAAAGCACAGCTATCACGGTTACCTGCTCATCCAGGACTTCCTCAGGTACATCAATATACAATAAACCCGGTACAGAACTCCAGTAGGCTTTCATCATCACTTTCCAGTCAAGTTTTGTACCCTTTCCAACCACCCATATCCGGTTCACTTCATTTTTCAGACCTTTGATCAATACCGGACCTTTTGGAATATTGTCAAGATACAGATACAGGATGGTATGGTCCTTTGATAAAGCAGTAGGCCCGTTAAAATGTCCGGGAGGGAGTCCGGCTACCGTACCATATACCGCTTCGCTGTGTTTTTTCGTCCATCTTCCCAGTTCTTTCAAAACAGCTACCTGCTCATCCGGAATGGTTCCATCTGCTTTCGGACCGATATCCAGCAATAAATTACCTCCCATACCAATTACATCCGTGAAGATCCGAATGATCTGGTTTGGCGTTTTATAATTGTGATCATTCCCCTGGTAACCCCAGGAATCATTCATGGTCATGCACAATTCCCACCAGGGATCTGCTGGTTTTGTGATCGGAACTCCCTGTTCCGGCGTGCTATAGTCGCCATAACCGTTGATTCTCGAATTAAGTATGACCTTTGGATCACATTTTCGAAGATCCCGGCTCATTTCTTTCGATTTCCACTGTTCTGCATTGTAATCCCAGTCACCATCAAACCAAAATAAATCGGGTTTAAACTTTTTACATAATTCCATCAGCTGATCATGACGGAATTTCAAAAAGTTATTCCATCTCAGGGAATCGTTACTGTATCGGTTTTCCTTCCTTGTAAAATGAGGGTAATCCGGATGTGACCAGTCAAGCTGTGAAAAATAGATCCCGACCTTCAGCCTGTTTTTTCTCAATGCTTTTACAAAAGGTGTGACGAGGTCCCTGCCTGCCGGTGTTTTCTTAACAACATTGAGATCGCTTAACTTAGTATCCCACAGGGCCACACCGTCATGATGTTTTGCCGTAAGCACAGCATATTTTGCTCCGCTTTCCTTTATCAGTTCTGCCCATTCCTCCGGGTGATAATTCACAGCAGTGAAGCCGTTCAACTGATCCATATAATCTTCATAAGAGATGTATCCATTATAAAATGACCAGGACTCATCAATCCCGTTTACCGAATAAATGCCCCAGTGAATAAAAATCCCCAGTTTGGCATCTTTAAACCACTGCATCCGTTTTGTCTTCTCTGCCAGAGATTCCTGTGCCTGAAGCATGAATAAATTTGTAAGTAATAGAATAATGGCAAGCAGTTTCTTTTTCATCTGTACGGATTTTTTAGTTTTATTTTATTCTGTCCGGATAATTTGTAATGATCCCATCCACTTTCAGTTTCAGAAGCTTGTTCGCATCTTTCGGGTCATCTACTGTCCAGACATTTACTTTTTTCCCTGAATTATGTATTTTTTTGATGATTCTCCGGTTGGCAAAATGGTAAAACAAACTATATTCAGTGATATAGGAATGTTTTCTGAAATTATAATATTCAAGTCCGCCGTCAACCAGCATAAAAGGAAGAAGCGGGAACTTAACGACAAATAATTTATGTAATTTCAGCTCCGGTTCAATTTCATGCAGCTTCTCCAGTACTCCGGTATAAAACGAATGAACAATACACCAATCCATGGTATTGTTTTCTCTGATAATATCAACCACATGTTGTTCTATCCCGGGATAATACTCACTCCCACCCTTAATTTCAATAATCAGTGCGGCCCGACCGTCAATGAACCGGATCACATCTTCCAGCAAAGGGATCTGCTCATTTTTAAATTCAGGAGAGAATTTATATCCTGCATCCAATTGTGAAATCTCATCCCATGTTTTGGATTTAATCGGTCCTTTACCATTGGTGGTCCGGTCAAGTGTTTCGTCATGCATAACCACAATTTTCCCATCCAGGGATTGATGCACATCAATTTCAATCCGGTCAACCTTATTTTCCAAACCAATTTTTATGGCTGCAAGCGTATTTTCCGGAGCCAGGCCTCCTGCTCCCCGGTGTCCGACAATGATATGTTTATTTTTACTCATGGTTTTATCAGGTATCAGGTATAATGGAGACAAAGACAGAAGAATATAACCAAGTATCAGCAAAATGATGACACCCAGGATTTTCAAAGATTTTATTACGATGTTCATGGTTTTATTGAATTCAATAGATTGAAAAATTATCTGCATCAAGATAAACCGGGAATTTTTTACGAAAATCCTGCAATTCTTCAAGGGAGATCTTTACCGTTTCAACTGACTCTTCGTATGCTTTCGTTTTACTTAAAATTTCACCCCTGGGGTCAATGAGCAAAGAATCCCCGGAATAGGAAATGTTTTTACCATCTGTACCAACTCTGTTCAAACCAAGTACATAACATTGATTTTCCAGAGCCCGGGCAATCAGCAGGGATTTCCAAACTTCCCTTCTGCTTTCAGGCCAGTTGGCAATATAGATCAGTACATCGTAATCATTTCTGTTTCTTGACCAGACAGGAAACCGTAAATCATAACAAATTAAGGGGCGAAACCTCCAGCCTTTGAAATCAGTAATCAGTTTTTCAGAACCGGAAGCAAAAGCCCGGTGTTCCTCTCCCATCCTGAATAAATGTCTTTTATCATAGTACTGAAGACCATCATCCGGTGGCATCCATATCAGCCGGTTATAAAAAGAATCACCTTCCTTAACAATGATACTTCCGGTAAATACGGCATCCCACCTGGCGGCATTAGCGCGAAGCCATACCATCGTTTTTCCTTCCATGGTTTCTGCCAGGTCAGCCGAGTTCATTGTAAAACCGGTGGTAAACATTTCGGGCAACACAATAATATCTGATTCCGGTTTATGATCTTCCAACAGGGCATCAATTTTCAAACGGTTTTTTTCCGGAGATTCCCAAAAAAGATCAAATTGTAAAAAAGTGACAGACAACATGTTTATAAAAATATCAGGAAAAAAATCAAAGATTAACTTTTATCAAAGATAGAAACAAAAAAAGACCCGCAAAAACGGGTCTTTCAAAATATTTTTATGTGCTAAAATTTATTTTTCCCTGGGTGGGGCAAATTTATTCATGATCCCGGTAATCAGAGGCCGGTAATAACTCCAGAAAAACTCCCTCTTATCCGTGGGTTTGTCAGAAAAGAAAATATTATCTGCAACATTTTCCACATTCTTAAAATAGGCAGTAGCCGGATTCACCATGTTGTTTGAAAAGTCACCACAAAAATAGAAATACGGATTTCCGTTAGGACTCTGGATTACAGCAGGAAACTCATTGGGGATAAAATGTGTACTTAGCAGGGAATCCCCCATTTCATTGGTATGTATTTTATAGGAAGCCAATACTCTGTTTTTTCCAGGAAGAACAATATCAAACCAACCTGTATAGCTGAGCTGGTACGGAAGATTATATTCGTCCATGGTCTCCTTCTCAGTATAAATATACGGTACCTCAAAGTCCAGGTGTGTTTTATTTTCAAGAACAACAATTTCATCCTGATTATTTACGAGGACTATACCACCATTTTCAAAGTCCCATGGAAGATCATATTCCTTTTTATAAAGATCAACAACCCATACCGGCAGTTCTTTATTATCCGTACTGTTCAGGCTTTTAAAATATTTTCCGGTCCAACCGGTCCAGTGCATATCAAACAAATCTTCAACTTTATTCCTTTCCAGGTCGTTTGTAGGATATCCGATAAAATTATATTCGGCCATGATCAGCTTTTTCCGCTTACTCATTTCCTTTAAAAAGAGATAATCATTGTTATTGAGACCACCGTATATTTTCCTGGATCTTCTCTCATTGCTTTTTGCCTGATACCAATCATTAAAATAAACACCGTATGTATCAATGAAGTAGGCTGCATCATACTCATTTGCCATATCAATAATATCATCCAGTCTGATTCTCCTTATCTCATATTGCCTGTCGCGTTTTGGTCTGAGAGGTACAAATCCAAAATAGTCATTTCTGTAGGAATAGGGCTTTTTGTTGGCTTTTACATATTTTTCATGGTTCAGTATCCAGTGAAATGAACGGTGGTTGTGTCTTTCCAGAGATGGAACTGTTTTATTCAGTATCATTAACTGGAATGGTCTCTTGGATTCTATTGTCCATTTAAATAGCGAAATTGCCGGAAAAATCAACAGAACTACCAGAATAAATAAAAAAACTTTTAAGGATCTACTCATTTTGTTTAGATGTTATATTAAACCATGTTTAGACTATATCTCTAATATGAATCCGTATATCCACGATAACAATTAACAAAAATCAATATAAATGTATTAAAAATAAGTTATTTATTAAAAAATAAACGAATACATTTATTGATTTTAGATATTTCGGGTCCTGGATACAATCAAGTTAGTTTAGATTATATACTGATTTCAGGAGATTTTGTTACAAAACCAGCAAGTTTTTTATAAACCGTAAGAAAATGATTTTTATTATTTTTGGATAAAAGGAAAAAACCAAAGGTATTGTAATACCAGGAACTGGTTATCACTAATCTATGTGATAAGGGTATTTAGTGTCTCTTAGAAAACGCCAAATACTGCGTTATTCTCGTTTTGGAAACGGTCATTTACAAAAGTAAACTCCCTGATTTTCAAAGCTTCGAAAGCCTTGTCTCTGGCGTATTCTAAGAAGCCACTTGAATAGTTAAGAATTTTCTTAGAAACACTATTTATAACCGGTTAAAAAACAGATGACAACTCAAATCCTGGAAATTCATTGTTCAGCAATTTCCCTAAGCGCTTCATTCACAGTTTTCACCGGAAGTTTACATACATTGTTCCTGCAGACGTAAATCAGATTTTCTCCATCTATAAACCGGTCTCTCATCAAAGGTAAGGAGCCTGGCTTATCCCCCCCTGCCAGGATGATTCCGGGTAAAAAATACGTATTTAGTTCCCGTTGCAGTGTTTTTGCTGACCTGCCTGCGATAACCACTTCGGAAGGCTTGTAAATAAAGGAAAGCATCTGCCGGGCCCAGTTTGAATAATAGGCTCCGTTTGACAAAGTTTGTTCTTTTACATTTACCAGCATTTGCCGCGCTGTTTTTCTGTATTCCGGTTTGTCATAATAAACTGCCAGCAAAAACAGGTCATCAGCCATAATTGAATTGGAAGCAGGAATTACATTATCCGAAATTTCCATCTTTCGTGCAATTAAATCGTTTTTTACATTTGAAGTATAAAAAAACATCCCTGACTGATCATCATAAAAATGCTGCAAAACATAGTCACTCAGTTTTTTAGCAGTGAGTAACCTCTTTTCATCAAAACCAGACTGGTACAAGCCAATAAAAGCCCGGATAGTAAGACTATAGTCATCCAGAAATGCATTTATACCTGACCTTCCGTCTTTATAATTCCGGTTTAAACGGCCATCTTCATCCATTTGATTCAACAGAAAATCTGCATTTCTGTTCGCTGCCAATAGATATTTTTCTATCCCGAACACCCTGTAAGCATCGGCATAAGCTTTCAGCATCAATGCATTCCATGATGTTAGTATCTTCTCATCCCGGTCTGGCTTTACCCTTTTCTCCCTCTCAATAAAAAGTTTTTCGCGGCTGTTTCTTAAAATTTCATCAAACTTTACCGGATCCAGTTCATGCTTTTTGCAAAAGACCTCTTTTGTTTCTGTTACATACAGGATATTTGTTTGCTCCCAGTTTCCTTCATCTGTAACATTATAGTAATCTTCGATAACTTTGGCATTTTTCCCAAGAACAGACTCTATCTCCTTTTTGGTCCACACATAAAACTTCCCCTCTTCCCCTTCGCTGTCCGCATCAAAGGAAGAATAAAAACCACCCTCAGGCGATGTCATTTCCCGCTCAATAAAGTCCAGGGTATGTTCAACCACATCCCGGAATTTTTCATCTTTTGTAAGCTGATACGCCCGGCTATAAAGGCTTACCAATTGAGCATTGTCATACAACATCTTTTCAAAATGGGGCACTTTCCAGTACTTATCGGTTGAATAGCGTGCAAATCCACCTCCTATCTGATCATAGATTCCACCCGAAGCCATTTTATTCAAACTTAATGTGATATGATTTAATACAGCTTCATTCTTTGAATGGTAATAATAATCCAGGAAGAATTCATAGCCTGATGGCATGGGGAATTTCAGTGCATGATCATTCCCACCCTCCTTTTTATCAAAATGCTTTTCCCATGAGGCTACCATCTCATCCAGATCAGTCATCATGAAATCAACCGGATCTTTTTGCATTTTAACAATTTCACTGGATATTACACCTTCTTTCAGTTGCCGGGCATATTGTTTGACTTTTTCAGGATCTTTTTCCCAGGTCAGTACAAGTTTCTCAAGCAGATCTTTCCACTGAGCCGGGGGGAAGTAGGTTCCACCATAAACCGGACTTTTATCCGGCAATGCAAAACAGTTTAAAGGCCAGCCGCCACCTCCTGTAAGTAACTGAACAGCATTCATATATATCTGATCAACATCCGGACGTTCTTCCCTGTCCACCTTGATACAAACATATTTTTCATTCATAAGACTGGCTATTTCTTCATTTTCATATGACTCCTGCTCCATTACATGGCACCAGTGACAGGATGAATAACCAATGCTTATTAAAACGAGTTTGTTCTCTATCCTGGCTTTTTCAAAGGCTTCTTCCCCCCATGGATACCAATTTACCGGATTATGTGCGTGTTGTAGCAGATACGGACTGGTTTCATGAATCAGTTTGTTTGTATAGGGGTATGTTTTGGTTTCCTGTTGTTTTGATTCCATTTGCTTATTTTTTTCCTGACCGGTGGAACAGGATATTTGAAATATCAGAAAGACACTGATCAAAGTATGTTTCATTATTCTGTGTCTCCTCTTATGATACATCCTTTTCTTATTTGTATTTTAGAATTCGATCCATTTTCCCATTCATACAAATGAATCTGTAAAACATTCAAAATTAATCAATAGTTTTTAATTATTCTAAATAAAAATAATATTTATTGAATATCCGGATTGAAAATAAAACATATAAAAGTATAGAGAAGATTTCGGGTTTTTTCTATTTTTACATAAATTTAATCGAATGACAGGCAAACTATACCTGATCCCTGCTCCACTTGGTGAATCATCGCATACGAGGATATTTCCTGAAATAAATTTCCAGATCATTCAGGAACTTGATTGTTTCATTGTGGAGAATTTACGAACGGCCCGCCGATTTTTAAGATCGGCTGGTTACACAAAGAATTTTGACAAGGTGCAACTCTATGAAATTGATAAACATGCACCACAGCCTGAGAAAGAGGAATACCTGGCACCTTTGCTGAAAGGTCAGGATACAGGTTTGCTGTCGGAAGCCGGAGTTCCGGGTGTAGCAGACCCGGGTAGTGAGATCGTTAGAATGGCACACCGGCACCGTATAAAAGTGGTTCCCCTGATTGGTCCGTCCTCCGTTTTACTCGCATTGATGGCATCCGGTCTGAACGGACAGCAATTTGCATTTTCAGGTTATCTTCCCATAAAAAGCCAGCAGAGGAAAAAAGCCCTTCAAATACTGGAAAAAAAATCCAAAGCTGAAAATCAAAGCCAGATCTTTATTGAAACACCCTACCGGAATGTTTCCCTTTTCAATGATATTATGCAAATCTGCAGGCCTGAAACTTTACTCTGTATTGCTGCAGAACTAACAACAGACGATGAATTTATTCAGACAAAAACCATCAGTGAATGGAAAAAGAATCCCCCGGATCTTCATAAGAAGCCTGCCATATTTATCCTAATGGGTACCTGATCATGCAGTTATGCTTTACCCGTTCTTTTGTTTCATAGTATATATCAGGATTATTCGAGGAAATCTCTAGCTGGAATTTATCCATCAATTAGGATGTACCCTCCGGATGCAGGCATACCCGGTTTATTTATTCAATACTTTATCAATTTTAGGTAAGTCCTTATTTTTCGGAATACAAGCAGTATTAAGTGTGAAAATCTTCCATTCATCATTTAACTTGATTAAATGATATCCATTACGAAATGGAAGTTTCTCAGAAACAGAAGGCATGAAATATTGTTGTACTACAAATGCTGAGTAGCCATCCGGGGCTATTTTTATTGTAGGCTCACCTATTACATTTAATTTAAAAGGCTTAGTAAGCATTTGTTTCCAAATTTCTGTTAATTGTTGTTTATTCCATAGCTCAGCCGGATCAGAACCCCATGAAAACATATCCTCAGTCAATAGCGATGACATTGCTTCTATATCCCGGTCATTAAATGCTGTCATAAACTTGTTTAAAAAATTGGATATGGCAACTTTTTCAGCCTCTGTATCAAAAGACTTCGGAATACTTGTGTTAAAGATATCCTTGTAAAGTTTCCATTGCCCGTCCTCTTTTTTCCAGATCACAAGATACTTCCCATGGTCTGCCAGCTGACCTTCTCCAACATAAAGTTTATATCGGCCTTCTTCTATAGCTACATTTCCATAGCTTTCAGCACTTACCGTTTCCAAAAGTCCATCATTTAGCCCCATTTTTAATCCGGTTTCCCAATATCCTTGAATGGCTTCCCTGCTTTCAATTACATCACTGTTTGGAGGAAATATTTTTGCGTCACTTGTGTAAAGCATGGCTAAGGCATGAGCATCACCTTTTTTGAATGCTTCCATAAAAGCTTTATTTGCTTTTGTAATCTCATCTGACACATCTACCGGTTTAAGCGTACAACCGGCAAGCAATATGCTACCTACGAAGAAGATAGCAAATCCACGGAAAAAGTTTTTTTTGTTTTTCATTTTGATAAATTTTTAAAATTTAAAAGAATCAGTTGATTGTATTTATATTACTTATTTGGTTGGTAAATTTCTAACTTAATCCTAAAGACCTCTTTCCCCAAAGTGCCTAATCTGCTAACACGTTTTCAGGAAATTCCCGGTATTCCCATATCTCGGCTATTTTCTTTACCAGCTCATTTCAGCAGGTTGTAATAAAAGAAAATATCATCGCATGTACAACAGATGTTATACAAGGGTATCGTTCTAACTGGAAATTTTGTGCCTGATGTATAAAACGAAGCTGATTAGCCTCAAACCGAATATTTGTAAAAGCATCCATGATTTTACTTCAAAACCTTATCGCCAACAAATAAGAATTATCCTTTGTTTTTGAAGCCATACTCAGCTTTTTAAGCAAAAAGGAATGCCATTGCCAGATATGGCTACCTGTACTTCCTTTCCCGGAATCTGTATGAAATCCTTTTTTCAAACTAAAAAGATAAGGTATTTTTGTTAAAAAACCAATTTTTTTTTAATCAAGCTGATCTCCAATAAAAATTATCAGGAATTTTACATCAAATGAGCTTAATTCGACTATCAAATAATTTATTTCCAGATTATAAAAAAGTTAGTACTCCCGGCAAGAGGATAGTTCTAATTATATTTGGTTTTTTAACCGAATAGTAGTAATTATTTTACTATTTTGCATCATTAAATAAATTTCTATCCTTTAATAAACCATAAATTATGAAAAACAAACAGATTCTTTTTAGTTTACTCCTGAGTTTTCTTACTGCAAGTTCACTTTTTGGTCAGAAACTTGACATGAATAAATTTAAAGACATGAAACCCAGGAATATCGGTCCGGCCGGTATGAGTGGACGTGTAACCGCTATTGATGTGGTTCTTAAGGAACCCCGGATCATGTATGTAGGAACTGCCAGCGGTGGTTTATGGAAATCAGTAAGCGGTGGTTACGACTGGAAACCCCTTTTTGATAAAGAAAGGGTTCTTGCCATAGGTGCGGTAAAAATTGATCAGAATACCCCGGATATCATCTGGGTAGGGACCGGAGAGGGGAATCCACGAAACAGCAATTCCGGTGGTTATGGAATCTATAAGTCCATTGATGCCGGAAAGACCTGGCAACTAATGGGACTGGAAAAAACAAGGCATATTCACCGGATTCTTATTGATCCTGAAAATAGTGATGTAGTATATGTCGGAGCCATTGGCTCTCCCTGGGGACCACAGGCCGAAAGAGGAGTTTACAAAACCACTGACGGAGGAAAAACATGGAAAAACGTTCTGTTTACCAATGAATTAACTGGAGTTGGCGATATGGTAATGGATCCATCCAATCATAATAAGATTCTTGTAAACATGTGGGAACATCAGCGCTGGCCCTGGTTCTTTAAATCGGGTGGACCCGGTTCGGGGATGTACCTCACTTATGACGGAGGAGAAAACTGGAAGAAACTTACCGAAAAAGAAGGCCTTCCCAAAGGAGAACTCGGAAGAATGGGTTTTGCTTTTGCTAAAAGTAATCCGGATGTGGTTTATGCACTCATTGAATCAAAGAAAAATGCATTGTACAGATCAGATGACGGAGGTGCAAGCTGGCACATCGCAGGTACCAAAAATATAGGAGACCGTCCGTTTTATTATTCTGAAATTTATGTTGATCCAAAAAACGAAAACCGTATATACACTCTTTTTTCAAGAGTGAATGTAAGTGAAGACGGTGGGAAGTCTTTCCGGCAGTTAATCGGATGGACAATACACCCCGATTATCATTCCTGGTGGATTCATCCCGATAATTCAAAATTCATGATCAGCGGTAACGACGGAGGGATGGCCATTACAAAAGATCAGGGGAAAACATGGAGGTTTGTTCAGAATCTTCCTGTGGGTCAGTTTTATCATATCAATGTGGATATGGAACTACCCTATCATGTTTATGGCGGCATGCAGGACAATGGGTCATGGCGTGGTCCTGCATATACCTGGAGTTCCGGTGGAATCATAAATACATACTGGGACAACCTTTCCGGCGGAGATGGTTTTGACGTACTACCCGATCCCGGAAATCCACGGTATTGTTATTCCATGTCACAACAGGGCTATGTCGGACGGGTTGATCTTGAAACCGGTTACAATAAAAGCATCCGGCCGGTACACCCCGAAGGACTGAAACTCAGATTTAACTGGAATGCGGCCATTGCTGCCGATCCCTTTGATAAAAACACAATTTATTTTGGAAGCCAGTTTGTTCATAAAAGTACAAATCATGGAGACAGCTGGGAGATCATATCTCCTGACCTGACTACAAATGATACCTCAAAACAGCAGCAGCTAAAAAGCGGTGGACTAACCTATGATGTTACAGGAGCTGAGAACTTTACCACCATAATAGCAATCGCACCCAGTCCCCTGAAAAAAGATATGATCTGGGTTGGGACTGATGACGGGAATCTCCAACTTACTGAAGACGGAGGAAAAAACTGGAAAAACCTGTCAGGAAAATTAAAAGACGTCCCTGAAGGGAGCTGGATACCTCAGATTCAACCCTCAACATATAATGAAGGAGAAGCATTTGTTGTGGTAAACAACTACCGCCGGCACGATTATGCACCCTACCTGTACCACACTACAAATTATGGAAAATCCTGGGAAAGAATGGTGGACGAAAACAGCATATTTGGCTATGTACTTTCATTTGTACAGGATCCTGTTGAACCCAAACTCATGTTTCTGGGAACGGAAGACGGCATGTATGTGAGCATTGATGCAGGAAAATCCTGGACTCAATGGACAAACAGTTACCCGAATGTTTCTACCATGGATATGGTTATTCATCCAAGGGAATACGACCTGGTGATCGGCACCTATGGAAGGGCTGCCTGGGTACTGGATGATATCCGCCCACTCAGGGAAATTGCTTCAAAAGGCCCGGATGTTCTAAATGATGAGATCCATGCCTTTAAACCACCTGTTGCCTATATGGTCAGCCGGAAAAATGCACCGGGGTATTTTGCTGCCGGAAACACTTTTTATACCGGAGAAAACCGCCGGTCAGGGGCCATGATCAGCTTTTCTGTAAAAGAAGGAAATAAGGAAACCTCTAAAGCCGCATCATCCGGGCAGCCCTCCTACCGAAGAATGTATGGAGGAGGAACTGCCAGAGCTTTGGACCCCAAGGCAAAGAAAGCAAAAATTGAGATCATTGATGAAAGTGGAAAAACCATACGAACCCTGACAGCAACTCCGAAAACCGGAATAAACCGGGTGTACTGGGGCCTGGATAAAAAAGGATTCCGCAGGCCAAACCAACCGAAAGCAAAACCGGGTTCCCCTGAAAGAGGTGGTGGCGGATATGCCCTGCCGGGAACCTACAAACTGCGTTTTACCTACAATAAACAGAAAGATTCAACTATGCTTACAGTGAAAGCTGACCCGCGCCTGAACGTTTCGGCAGAGGCCATAAAGCAAAATCAGAAAGCACTGGAAGGTGTAATTAAGAAAATGGAATTGCTGGCCCAGGCTTACGACAGGATCAAAGAATCCAAGGAAACCATGGCAACCATTAAAAAGATCACTCCAAAGAAAAAGGACCCGGCACTGAGGCATTTAAGAAAAGTAACCAAAGAAGTGGATTCTTCGATGAAAGCAATGACTGCAGATATGATAGAACGGACAAATGTTCAGGGAATTTTCAGGAATCCGGAGATTGTCACAACCAAGTTGCGTGGTCTGTACTCTGCCCTTTACAGCATTGAGCCTTTGAATGACACACAACTCCTTTCCGTTAAACAGGCAGAAGAAACCATAGACAAAACACTGACAAAAGTAAATAAGTTCTATGCGGAAGACTGGGTAAAATACAGGGATGCGGTTGACAAGGCGAATATTACCCCTTTTAAAGATTATGAGCCTTTGAAGTAGGAATATGAATCAGTTTTAATAAACTTATTGAATCCTGGAGTAACAAGGATCAAAACCTTATCATCTCCCTGGGCAGGCCTCGTAAATCCTATTAAGGAATCACGACAAAGGATTCTTACGGGTATAAAGGAAATGTAATACATCCGGGTCGCAATAGAACAGATTGTTAACTCGGGTGTTGAAGAAGGTTACCCAATTACCATCGGGTGTGGTCGATACCTATCTCCCACAGAATAGCCACAGATGAAACTGTGACTACCGGATTGAACCCACTCCGGGGTTCTGACACCGGTTGTTGTTGACCCTCCCGTGTTGTTTTGCTGGATTTTATGCTTTTTTTTGTAATGTAGAGCCATATCTTACCCCGGAGGGGTAAAACAAGGTAACCCCGGTACTATCCGGGGTGGAGAATACACACCATAACCCGCAACCCCTGAGGTGGTTGAAAAACGTGAAACAGTCAATAATTTTCCTCATTATTGTACAAGTGACTTTTCATAAGTTAAAGTAAAGGCTTTCTTTTGAATTGCAATCTTGATCAGGTTCTGCTGAAAACAATAAATACTATCCGTTTATCTTATTTCTACCAGCTCAATATCAAAAATAAGATCGGTTTTCGAGGGGATATTGGGAGGTATTCCTTTTTTACCATAGGCAAGCTTCCAGGGAACCATAAACCGGAACTTTTCTCCTTTTCGCATCAGGGCAATACCTTCATTCCATCCTTTGATGATCTGTGGATCACCCAGTTTAAACACAAATGGTTTTTTATCAGGTATGGTAGTATCAAAAATCCTTCCTCCGGGTAAATATCCGGTATAATTCACACTAATTTCTGATTTTTTACCTGGCCTTGTTCCGCTGGTATTTACTACCTGAATGTACTGAACTCCATGTTTTGTAGTTAATGTATCCTTCCCTGTCACATCGAAGGGAATGACATGTACTCCGCCGGGAAGTATTTTTATAAGCTCAACCTCCATTAAAATTTCAGATCCGGGTGGTACCATATTCCCCAGTCCCGCCTCACCATAACCGAGTTCCGGAGGAATTCGAAACAAAGCCTTTGAGCCTGCATTCAGGTATAGGATGCCTTCATCAAGTCCGGGAATCAGTTTCCCTACCCCTGCTGTTACCCGGAGGGTTTTCTTATTCTTATAACTGGAAGCAAAAATACTTCCGTCAGGAAGTATCCCCTTCAAATGAATCTCAAGCTTATCTCCGGGAACAACCCGGGGTCCCGTTCCTGTATGTATAAGCGTAAACTGCAGGCCGGAAGGCAATGACTGAAAGGTATATTGGGAAACAGCTTCAGGCTTCTCCTGTGCTACGGATAAAACAGCAAATAAGATTAGAAAAGTAAGCGATAAAAGCTTATTGATCCTTTTCATTATCAGTTACCTATATAAACCAGTTCCACATCAAAAACAAGTGTGGAATACGGTGGAATAGGTCCCCTTCCGGATGACCCGTAGGCAAGATATGAAGGAATGATCAGTGTGGCTTTTCCTCCTTTTTTCATTAAAGCAATTCCTTCATCCCAGCCGGCTATTACCTGGCCCACACCCAGCGTAAAATCAATAGGATTCCCGCCGGCAGAAGAATCAAAAACGTTTCCATCCAGAAATTTTCCCGTGTAATGAACAGAAACCGTATTTCCGGGAACCGGGTTATCTCCCGTTCCTGCCGTTGTTTCAATATAATAAAGGCCACTGGCCTCCGGTTGAGTTGTAATGTTATTATCGTCAAGGTATTTTTGAAGATCGGCTTCTTCCTTTTTTTTCAGGTCATCATCGGTTTCCTTTTTGCAGGATGCGGTGAATAATATTGACATAACAGCCAGAAAAAAAATAATACTATACTTTGTTTTGTTCATCATCAGAGTGTTTAATAGAAAATTTCAATTGATTTTTAAATTACTTTTTAACGACTTTTAACAGATCAATATCATAAATAACCGGATAAAAATCATTAAATGCCAGACTGGAAGGAAGCAAAATCATTGCAGAACCACCTTCCTTCATATATGTTACCCCTTCACTTAAACCTTTAATTAAAGCTGAATCACCTACAATAAAAGGGAATGGTTTAAACTCCATATACATCTCCCATAACCCGTTTTGTTTGGCTACTTCTTCAATATTCGTATCGAAAACATAACCGTTTATCCTTCTTCCCACATAATTAATAACAACCGAATCTCCCATTACAGGTGAATCTCCGGAACCAGCTTTTTTCTCAATGTAATATAAACCACTTTCCCTGGGTTGAACCGTAATGTTGTTAGCATCAAGAAAATCTTTTATTTGTTCTTGTTCGCTGGCCTCAAAATCAGTCCCTTTTACACAGGACTGCATAAATACCATTACAGCTATCGCAATCAAAAAGATAACAGAAATATATTTTTTCATAATATTTTAGAATTTCCAGATTAATAATACCCCTTATCAAAAATTATACCATTCAATAAAAAACTTTTTATATTGTTCATTAATCTTGTTTTATGTATTTTTAAGCCCCCTTTCCAATATTTATCTGTCCAACATACAAAAATACATTTTTTTATAACTATGTTTAAGAATTACCTGCTTGTTGCTTTCCGGAATCTTTACAAGAACCGGATATATGCCCTCATAAATATTCTTGGGTTGGGGCTTGCTCTGGCTATTTGCATTGTTGCATACTTCAACACCATGTATGCACATAATTTTGATCGCAGCCATGAAAATTTCAAAGAAATATACCGGGTAAACAGCTTTAGAGATATGCAGGGGAGGGATCAGGAGTATGGTCTTACCCCGGTTACTCTGGGGAAGGAAATTCAGAAAAATATTCCGGGAATTGAAAGTGCTGCCAGAGTTTTGAGGTCTTATTCAGGTATAAAAGCGGAACATGATATTTTTAATAAAAGAATATACTACGTTGATCCGGAGTTTTTTGACATATTCACGATTCCTTTGACTTCCGGAAACAAACAGGCCATTAATGAGCCTGGAAACCTTTTGATCAGCCAGGAAATGGCAAATATCTTATTCGGAAATGAAAATCCGCTCGGGAAACAGATTTCTGTTTTTAACCGGAAAAATGAAGCCTTTACTTTTACTGTTGGCGCCGTTTTTGAGGATATCCCAAAGAATTCAAGCTTCAGAACAGATATTATTACAAATATCAACAACTATTTCAGAATGAATAAAACAAGTGAAACGGACTGGAAAGCCTTTTCAAATTTGCTATTTATCCAGGTAAAAGAAGCCGGACAACTGAAAAAGATCACCGAACTTCTGAAGCAATACATTCCCATTCAAAATAAAGCAAGAGAAGATTTTATTATAACAGGATTTAAGCTTGTACCCTTAAAAGATGTAGGAGACAATACCAGGGAAATATGGTCTCCCAGCCTATACCCGGGTCTTCATCCGGCATCTGTAACTGCTCCTCCAATCATGGCGATCCTGATTTTGCTTATTGCTTCTTTCAATTTTGCAAATACAGCGATTTCAGCAGCCGGAAAACGATTGAAAGAAATCGGACTCAGAAAAGTTCTGGGTGGGCAAAGAAGGCAACTGATGATACAGTTTCTGTTTGAGAACCTTGTGGTAACACTCCTGGCTTTATGGGTGGCAATAGGGCTCGCAAACTTTCTTGTACCGGCTTATAGCAGTATGTGGGATTTTATCGATATGAAATTTAGTTTCACTGTCTACACGGGTTTTTGGATTTTTTTATTGTTCCTGCTTATTCTTACCGGTTTTCTTGCCGGAGCATATCCGGCATTGTATATCAGCTCGTTCCGGCCCATTGAAATTCTGCGCGGAAAAACCCTGATGGGAAATGCAGGGATACTATCCAAATCTTTGCTTTTCATTCAGTTTGCTATTTCAGTATCTGCCCTTGCATCAGGTTTCATCTTTTCGCAGAATGCTAAATATCAGGAAACACTGGATCTGGGATACGACCGGGATATGTTGATTGTAGTTCCCCTTCAGCCTGAATTCTATAAACCATACCGCGAATTGATTGCCCAAAACCCAAAGGTAATCTCAACAGCCGGAACCGAAGAGCACATTGGCTTTGGCACATACCGAAGACCTATAAAAGATGAAAAACAACAAATTGAGGTAGATGTTATGGATGTGGGACAGGGATATGCCAAAGCAATGGGATTAAGACTATTGGATGGCAGATTCTTTGAAAAAGACAGAGCAGAAGCCGATAAAGGAAAATCCATTATTGTTAATAAGAGGCTGGTAAATGACTTTGGATGGAGCAATCCAATCGGGAAAACAGTTACGCTTTACGATACTATCCACCTGAAAATCATCGGGGTAGTGAATGACTTTTATATTGGGGGATTATGGAGGGAAATTGAGCCTGCTATAATGAGACTTTCATCAGGGGAACAAATGTATAATCTGGTTATCAGGGCCAAACCCGAGGATCTCACCGCGGTTTTTAATGACTGCCATGATAAGTGGAATAAGTTGATTCCCGGATCTCCCTTTGAAGGTATGTACCAGGAAGATACACTTGAGGAAGAGAAAACCATAAATAAAAGCATCAAACAATTGTTTCTGTTCCTGGCTGTTGCTGCCATAATCCTTTCACTAATTGGACTTTATACACTTGTTTCCCTGAATATAATCAGCCGCACCAAAGAAATTGGTATCCGGAAAGTTTTGGGTTCCGGAATAACCTCTATTATCTTTCTATTAAGCAAAGCTTTTTTGTTGTTGCTTTTGGTGGCTTCCATTCTGGGTTCATTTGGAGCATATTATCTGTCAAAAATGTTATTGGGCAGCATCTGGAATTATTATCTGGACATAACTCCTGTTATCTTTTTTTGGACGACCATACTTATGCTTCTTGTTGCCATTCTTACAATAAGCGCACTTGTTTACCGCGCAGCCACTCAAAACCCAGCGAATTCACTGAGATACGAATAGGAAAGGATGAATGATGATCGATGAACGTTTGAGCGACAAAGGAGTGAAAACCTCACGAGGCAGCTTTTAAGAGGTGGCCTTGTGGGTGCGAGTAACTGGTGAATCGTTAATTCAAAAAACAAGAGCAGCTAAAAATTAAAGGAAGACACCCTTCGACCTGGCTCAGGGTGCTATTTGCTGTATTTTTCGAGGATGCTCGAAAATCTAACCAAATATAATTTAGAGATTTTCGGCAGTTGAAGGATGAACTCCACATGCGCTATCTCATTCGCAAAAGCTATGTTATCAAAGATAGCTTTGGTGGATAAAAAATAAAAGTTGGTCAAAAGAATCAAGATTCAAGAGCCAAGATTCAAGAAATTCAAAAACAGTCGAAATCTATGATTTCTTTACTGTTTCGAGCCTGTTTGACGGCAGGTGGGGATCCTCATCCAAAGAAGTCCCTCCCGGAGAAAAACTCAGCAAATCACCCTTCTCCCACAGGGATCCCTTCGGGGGACAGGCTCAGGGTGCTATGATTTGCAGGTTTTCGGGACAATAGAAACTATAGGAACAAAAGGAACAACAGAAACTATAGAAATTATAGAAACTTTTTTAAACTACTGGGAATGTTTAACATCCAGCACCTTCACCTGATAAATAATTGTTGCACGGGGAGGAATGATTTTCCCGTCACCAGGCAGGCCATACGCAAGGAATGGAGGAATAATGAAAATGGCTGAATCACCCTCACTCAAATAATACAAACCCTCGTCAAGGCCACGGGTTATTTCACTGTAGCCTGTTTTAATTGTTTTTGGATAAGCACCCACATTTGAATGACAAACTGTACTATCCAACAGGCTTTCTGTATATTGAAGCGTGACCATATCGCCTTTTTTTACCTTTGATCCTTCTTTTTCGTCAACTATGAAATACCAAAAGCCCAAAGGTGATTCCTGCATTTCCCAGTTTCGCCGCCTGATGTAATCCTCCACCTGTTTCTTATCTTTTTCCAAAAGAATCTTATTTACTTCAATTAAGGTGTTCTTATCAATTGATCTACTCCCCGGCTTATTATCCTTATGTTTGCAGGATACTGACAATGTTAATACCAAAAGAAATAGAAAAAATAAACTTCTCATCTCATTTAAGTTTTGTAGCATATTCTTCCAATAGCCGCTCAAATTCTTCCAGGGTTTCCTGCAAGTTCTTCTTGCTTTCGCCACCAGCGGCATTTCTGTGTCCGCCGCCATTAAAATATTTTTGAGCGAACTCATTCACCGCAAACTCTCCCTTTGACCGGAATGATATCTTAACATACTTTTCTTTCTCCAGAAACAGTACAGAAAACTTAATTCCCTTTATACTTAATGGGAAATTTACAAAACCTTCCGAGTCTCCGGTCCTGAAATCATATTTCTTCATCTCTTCCCGACTCAGGCTGATATAAGCGGCATGATATTCAGGTAAAACTGTCATCTTTTGATCTAAACTAAAACCCAGTAGTTTCATCCGGGAAGCTGAAAAGTTATTATAGACCCGGTCAAAAATGCTGTCTTTATTTATTCCTGAACGCAATAAGTTCGCAACCACCTCCCAGGTGGAAGGCATAGAAGAGTTGAAGCTAAAACAACCTGTATCCGTCATGATTCCGGTAAAAAGGCATTCACAAATATCCTTACTTTTCAAACTTTCTGAATCCAGTGCATGAATCAGATAATACACCAGCTCTGCTGTGGAGCTCACTCTGGTATCAGATATTTCAATATCTGCAAAGTGCTCAGGATCCGGATGATGATCAATTAATACTTTTATTGCCTGCTGATTGGCCAAAACCAGCTCCTCCAGTTCCCTGATCCGGCTCAATGCGTTAAAATCCAGATGAAATATAATTTCAGCATCTGAAATCAGGTCTTTCGTTCGTTCTTTTTGTATGTTAAACTGAATAATTTCAGAATCCCCGGGAAGCCAGTGCAAGAATTCAGGATATGCATTTGGGGTGATAACCCGCACCCTTTTATTCATGGATTTCAGAAAATGATACAGGCCCAGTGCAGCACCCAGGGCATCGCCATCCGGATTACGATGAATTAAAATAAGTATATTATTCTTATTTATTAATTCAGCACCAATACTGCCGGCTAGTTTATCTTTAATTATTTTCAAGGAGAACTTATTGATTAAACAATCTGCAAAGATAAAAAAAGCAATCACATTAAAAACATGATTGCCTTGAATTTAAAAGTTCCTAAACCTACCGGACTACAATGATTACAGAGGATTAGCCGTGACTTCGGCTTTGATAACGAGATGGACAACAAAAGTTACATCACCTTTGTCGGTATTTCCTTCAACCCGGGCGGTAAATTCCTTTTTAGCATCCAGAATATCATTAATTTTATCCCATTGTCCACCGCTATTATCTAAAACAACAGAGTTTCCAACTTCCACAAGGAAATTAGAAATTGCCCAACTGGCTTCAATTGTACCTGATTTAAAAGAGATTTTTCCTGTTTTAATGGTAACCGGCTCTGCTCCCATTTCCTGGTTAACGGATTTAATAGTACCTGTGATTTCCTTAATATCAAACTTTTTCAGTTTGTCATAGTATTTATCATAATCCGAGTCATCCCTGGGGTTGATGGTTGCAGATTCATTAAAATTAGTAATTCCCGGAAGAATATCCACAGTAACATCAGTATAGAACTCTGAATCAAACTTCACGTCCACCAGCGACTTGATTTTCTCACAACTTGAGAAAGTTGCGCTAATAAAAAATAAAAGAATAAATGTTTTTGCAAATGTTTTCATTTTATTAAAATTTAGATTAATAGTTTTAAACACAAATCTATCTCAGATCTGTATTCATTCTCTGTTTAAATAATAAGTTTAGTTTGTCAATATAAAAATACGGAATTTTTTAATACGATCCTTTTTTTTTTGATAAATTTTTCTGAGTCCTAAGGTGAATTAGTCAGAAATTTCAAAAATCAAGTATCTGCCAAAGTCATCCCTTTTAGGAAAAAATCAAACAAATCATTTTAATGTAATTGAAAAACACAAAAGGAATACAAGGTACAGGTTTTTATTTTTTGTGGTATTTATTCAGAATATCTATCTTTGCGCCACATTAAAAATTAAGAACATGAATGGTAATATTACATTTTCAATGATCAAACCGGATGCAGTGGGGAATCATTATATCGGACAAATCCTGGCACAAATGACAGAAGCCGGTTTTCAGATCAAAGCAATGAAATTAACTGAACTTACGGTAAATCAGGCCCGGGCATTTTATGCTGTGCATAAAGACAGGCCCTTTTACAATGACCTTGTTGAATTTATGACCAGTGGTCCGGTTGTTGCCCTTTTGCTTGAAAAAGAAAATGCTGTGGAAGATTTCAGAACCCTTATCGGGAGTACTGACCCTTCAAAAGCTGATAAAGGTACCATTCGTGAAAAATATGCCGAGTCCATCCAGAACAATGCGGTTCATGGCTCTGATAGCAATGAAAATGCCATCATTGAAAGTGATTTTTTCTTCTCGAAGCTGGAAAGGGTTTGAAGCAGTTCTCAGGACGAGTCACAATTTGAAAATTGGTTGATTTGAAAATGATGTAGTAATCCTGGAGAATAAATTATCCGCTGACTGAGCTTATCGAAGTCAGTTTCACATATGAAAAATGAAACAAGAACCAGGAATAAAGGAAATATTATATAACTGACCTTTCCTATGTCGATTTAATATGGCTTATAAACAATTGCATTACTCTCATATTAATGATTTGTCCTTATGCCGGACAGGCACTTACTTTTTTGCTGCAGCTAAAAAAAGTAAGCAAAAAAAGCCGCCGCTGCGGGAAAAATTGCTAAAAATAAATTCATTTCACTAAAAGAAAA
>JANTGF010000028.1 GCA_024763075.1 Bacteroidales bacterium
TTTTGGCAAGATTTTTTTCGCGCAGCATGAAAAAATCGTGACAAAACATAAAGAACACAATACTAGCAGAATACAAAATTATAAACACATGAAAAATCTTGCCAGATTACCCAGTCAATTAACTTTAATTGTGATGCTTCTCGTATTGACTTTCACAATTCAAAGCTGCCAACAAAAAGAAACTGAGAAAGAAGTAACTGTCAAAGCCGAAAAACCCGAATACTTCCTGCTGCGACCGGAAATTGAAAAAGCGTACGGCTATTCACATGCTGTAAAAATCGGGAATGATATAAAAATTTCCGGAGCAGTGAGTATGGATGATGAAGGAAACCCCACCGCCATTGGTGACTTTGAACAACAAATGAAGAACTGTTATGCTGACCTGGACAAAATTTTAAAACATTTTAACTGTACCTTCGATGATGTGGTTGTGGAAAATGTGTTCACCACCAACATGCCTTCGTTTCTAGAACATGCTAGCTATCGCAATTCCATTTACAAAAACCATTTCCCAACCGGATCCTGGCTGGGTGTGGAAGAACTGGCATTGCCCGAGTTTTTAATCGAGATTGAATTGGAAGTTTATAAAACCGATTAATCAAGATTTCTAACCACAAAATATTTAACAAAACTCCAATTTTTTATGAAACTTTTTTATCTGTTCTTAATCTTAATCTTTACGTGCTCTATAAACCTTTCTGCACAAACTGTCGATGAAATATATTCCCAAACCGTCGATTTCATGAACACTTTGTCGCCTGAACAGCTTCAGGCTACAAGCTATCCCATGGATGATACCCTGAGGAAAAAATGGACCAATCTTCCGGTTGGGCTGGCCACAAGGCCTGGCATCCGTTACGGCGACCTTTCCGCCGAAAGCAGGATTGAGTTCCATCACGTGCTCATCACTTTGTTGAGTTCTCAGGGTTACCTGAAAACAACCAGCATCATGCAACTAGACGACATCCTGAATGAGGTGTACACAGCGGCATACAAAGAAAAAAATATCGATAAGGAACTGTACCAGGAATTGATGGACCTGGATTGGGGTTACGGCAACTACTACATCTCAATCTGGGGAAAACCTGAACCGATGGGCAACTGGGGACTAAGTTTCAGCGGACACCATATTTCGCTTAACCTCACCGTGTCGGGAAACGATTTTTCGATGGCACCCTTATTCCTCGGCACCGACCCGGCTGAAGTCCATTCTACACAATATGCCGGATTGCGTGTGCTGAGCAAAGAAGAAGATTATGGGTTCCGTCTCATCAATTCACTCACGGAAGAACAAAAATCGATAGCCACCTTGAGCATGGAGGTACCCGGCGATATCATCACCAATCCAACCAACAAAAACAGGCTGGTCGATTACAGCGGTATCAAAGCAGACCAATTGACCAAAGAACAAAAAAAATTGCTGAAAATGCTCATCATGGAATACGTGAACAACCTCGAACATGAAAAGGCTCATGCGTATGCCGATAAAATTTACAATGCGGGCATCGACAATATCTATTTTGCATGGATTGGAAGTTTCGAGCCCCAAAAACCCCATTATTATATGATTAACGGGCCGGATTTTATGATAGAATATGACAATGTGGGCTTCCAAAATAACGGGAATCACATCCATTCCATCTGGCGCGAAAAAGGCAATGATTTTGGGGAAGATTTATTGAAATCGCATTACGAGCGTGACGAGCATCACCATCATTGATTGCCCAAAAGTAATTTTAACAATGACTCAGAATAATTAAACCAAACTGGGTAAGCCGAAAAGCAATTTGAGTAGGCAACATCATATTAAAAACAAAAAATGAAAGCAACTGCCGCATCGAAGTCCAAAAAAAAAATAAACTTCAATAAATTCGGATACTACGCTATAAGCTTGGTTGTTGTTGCGGTTTTAGGCTTATGGCCAACTTACTTTTCAAAATTCTTTGATGGTACCGCAGACTTTAATTTTTATTACCATTTTCATTTTATGTTGGCAGCATCCTGGATAGTACAATTACCAATTACATAATAAAACAGATTTAAATTAAAATAAGACTTCACATGAAAAAAATCACCAAAGAAGACATTACCCAGGACATGTACGACCTGTACGATGACTATGCACACAATAAACTCGATAGGAAGGGTTTTTTAAGAAGTTTATCGGTTTACGCTGTAGGCGGATTGACGCTTCCCTCCATACTCAGTTTTATGATGCCTAATTACAAGGATAAAATCCAGGTAAAAGCTGATGATAAAAGGTTAGTGACAAAATTTGTCGATTATGATTCTCCAAATGGTGGAGGAAAAATCCGTGCACAACTCTCCATGCCTGCTGATGCAAAAGGCAAATTACCGGGCGTGGTGGTTGTACACGAAAACCGCGGATTGAACCCCTACATAGAAGATGTTGGCCGAAGGGTAGCCCTGGCCGGATTTATTTCACTCGCACCAGATGCCTTAACTCCGCTTGGTGGCTATCCCGGCAACGATGATGACGGCAGAGCAATGCAAAAACAGCGTGACCGTAATGAAATGCTGGAAGATTTTATCGCTGGATTCGAATACCTGAAAAACCTTCCCGAATGTGATGGCAATGTGGGCGTGGTCGGTTTTTGCTTTGGCGGATGGATTTCCAATATGATGGCCGTCCGCCTTCCTGATTTAAAAGCAGCAGTCCCATTTTACGGAGGGCAGCCTTCAGGGGATGAAGTGGTAAACATCCAGGCCCCGCTCCTTCTCCAGTATGCCGGCCTCGATGAAAGGGTAAACAAAGGCTGGCCCGACTACGAAGCGGCTCTTATGGAAAACCACAAGGAATACATCGCTTACATTTATCCCGATGTAAACCACGGTTTCCACAATGATACAACACCCCGCTACAATGAAGAAGCAGCTACCCTGGCCTGGGATCGGACGATTGAATTTTTTAAGGAGAAATTGAAGTAACTGAATTCAACACAATAAAAAGTTAGACCTGAATATTATGGCAACACCTAAAAACTTAGATTCTTACAAAAAAGGCTTTCTTGATGTTGGTGAGGGACACAGCCTGTATTATGAATTGTACGGCAACCCGAAAGGTATTCCTGTTGTTTTTCTGCACGGCGGGCCGGGAGCCGGTTTTTCAGACAAGGACAAAACTTTTTTCGACAAAAGAAGGTACAACGTTCTCCTCTTCGACCAGCGGGGTTCTTCGAGAAGCACACCCTTCGGTTCCATCAAGAACAATACAACCCAGGATTGCGTGGATGACATCAACAAACTGATGGATTTTGTGGGTTTCGACAAAGCCTTCGTTTTTGGCGGTTCCTGGGGAAGCACACTGGCCCTGGTATATGCCATTCACAATCCCGAACGTGTACTGGGTTTGATTTTGAGGGGAATCTGGCTTGCCAACCGCTATGCCATCGACCATTACATTGGTGGTGGTATCAAAGAATTCTTTCCTGATGTATGGGAAAGGTTTGGTAAACTGGTTCCTGAAAGTGAAGACCCGGCAAAGTATTATTTGAAGCAGATGCTTTCAGCAGATAAAAAAACGAGTGACAAATACGCCTACGTATGGGCGTACTACGAGATGTCGTTTTATACCATCCGGAAAATTTCTGGAATTGACGAACTGCTGGGCACTTTTTCCTACAAATCGATGGCCATTATGGAAGCCCATTTTATTGCGAACGATTGTTTCATTTCCGAAGACTTCATCATGCAAAACATTGATAAAATCAAAAATATCAAAACCACCATCATTCACGGGCGATTCGATTTTATCTGCACACCCGTTCAGGCTTTCCGGCTGAACGCAGCTTTAAACAATTCCAAACTGAATATGATGAATGCCGGGCATTCGGGCTACGATCCGGAGAATTTCAACATACTAAAAAAGGAAATGAGGAGGATAACATCATGAAAATTCTTGTAGTTGGCGCGAGTGGAGCCACCGGACGATTACTTGTTGAGCATCTCCTTGATAGAGGACATCAGGTAAAGGCAATAGTTCGCTCCCCGGAAAATTTGCCGGAATCTCTTAAAAATAACAAAAAATTGTCTGTAATTTCTGCCAGTGTTTTGGACCTGTCTGACGAAGAAATGGCCCAACATGTGCAAGGCTGCGATGCAATAGCTTCTTGTCTTGGACACAACATTAATTTTAAGGGTATTTATGGTCAGCCACGCCGACTTGTAACCGATACTGCCCGCAGATTATGCCTGGCTATTAATTCAAACAAACCGGCCGAAAAAGTCAAGTATGTGCTGATGAACACTACGGGAAACAGAAACAGAGACTTGAAAGAGCCAATATCACTTGCGCAAAAAGCAGTTATCGGTTTGCTTCGGTTACTCCTTCCACCACATGTTGACAATGAACAGGCAGCCGATTATTTAAGAACGGAAATAGGTCAAACTGATAAAACGATTGAGTGGGTTGCCGTTCGACCTGATGGCTTGATTGATGAAGAAAAGGTGACGGAATACGAGATACATCCTTCACCAACCAGGAGTGCAATTTTCAACGCCGGCAAAATAAGTCGAATCAACGTTGCTCACTTTATGGCTGACCTGATTACGAATGAAAATTTGTGGGAGTCCTGGAAAGGGCAGATGCCTGTGATTTATAACAAACCATTTTAGCTATCTCAACATCTTAATAATTCATGGTTATTTTATAAGTAGTGTGATGAAAATTTTTAGAAAAATACGCCAACAACTTGCCGCTCAGAATAAAGTGGCGGACTACCTGCGTTATGCTTTTGGTGAGATTTTGCTTGTAGCAATAGGCATTTTAATTGCCTTGCAGGTGAATAACTGGAACGAAAACAGAAAATCAGAAGCCAGGTTAAATTCATCCCTCAGCTCGTTAATGGATAATCTGGATAAAGATATAGTAAACATGAATGCCCAAATTAGATACAATCAAACAGTACTTAGGGCGATTGATTTTGCCTTCAAGCTTATTTCGCTTCCTGAATTTGAACAAACACCGTCATATAGTTCTGCCGACAGCACTTTTGCTATTGGAAACGAAAGGGAGTTTATGCCAACTGAGACCATCTTTAACTCCATGGAATCCAATTCGCAGTTTCAATGGATTGGTGACCAATCGTTGACTGAAGATATTTATGGCTACTACGGATATATGAAATTATTGCATTCCGTTTCAGTAACCAACAATAAGTTCGTCCAGAATTACATGGAGAAATTTACCCATAACGAAATGGAATTGGGAAGTTTTTTACCAAACGTCAATCCTTATTCCGATAAACGAAAATCAAAGTGGAATAACACAGAAATATTACGGGAAAGCGTTGTTTTTGAAAACAACCTGATTAGCAGAAAAATTAGGGCTAAAGGTGAAATCACCCGTTTCGAAGATGGGATTATGCGCTCAAAACAGCTTAAACATGCAATTGAGGATTACCTGAAAGGGAATTAAACACAAAAAAGCAATATTATTTTATGAAAACTCGTTTTAAAAAAACTTTCTTATTCATTGCCGTACTTGCTGTTTTTATAACTGCCTGCCAACCCGGTAAAGTTAAAACCAACCCTGCTGGAAATATCGTATCAGAAACAAAGCAATCATCTCCCGACCCTGAGGAAGCAGAAATAAAAACGGCAGTTGAAAATTTTTTAATTGCTGCAGGTAATTATAACATAGAGGTTATGGACGAAATGATTTCAGAAAAGGCAAACCTGGGGATTGCCATATTCCGTGATGGGGACTGGAAAAATTCGGTCATCACGATTAACGAGTATTTTGAAAGGGTCAGGCACAGGGAATTGGAACCATACTACGAGACGGTAAATGAATATATTATCCATGTTAATGAAGGGCAGATTGCTTTTGTTTGGGCCGATGCCATCATGTGTAAATATGGTGTCCCACGAACAAACAATATCGATAATTTCACGCTTATTAAAGAAGATGGTGATTGGAAATTCCTAAATCTTTCTTTTACAAACAGGCAATTGCCTGAGGAGAGCAGGAAATATAACTCGGAAATTTTCGCACGAAGCTATGTGCAAGCCTGGGGTAGCAAACGTCCCGATTTTGTTGCATCCTATTTTGCCGAAGATGGCTCAATACGCGTAAATGAAGGCGAGCCAGCCATCGGGAGGGACGCAATAACCAAATTCGCAGAAGGATTTATGACGGACCTTCCCGATATGATTGTCCAATACGACAGCCTTGTTTCCAAAACGGATGGAACTGAATTCCACTGGACCTTATTCGCAACTAACTCAGGTCCGGGTGGCACAGGCAACAAGGTAAAAGTGAGCGGATACGAATTTTGGCAACTGGATGAAAAAGGGTTTATCAAGAATTCACAGGGTCATTTCCCTACAGAGGAGTACAATCGTCAACTCGAATTTGGAACGGATAATTAATAAATGCCATAAGCAGATGACTAAATTTTTCAAAAAAATCCGCCAGCAACTCGCTGCCGAGAACAATGTAGCAAAATACATGCGCTATGCCATTGGTGAAATCCTATTGGTGGTCATCGGGATTTTGATTGCTTTGCAGGTAAACAACTGGAACCAGGAAAGGATTGGTTTACAGACCGAAAAGAAGTTGTTATCAGAGCTTATCGAAAATTTAACGGTGAATGAAAAGCGACTCAATCAAAGCGTTGAAGATGAATACCTGACGGCAAAATCAATTGAATATGTTGTTTATACATTGGAGAACAAATCAGTGTACAACGATACGATGGATTATCATTTTGGCAGGGCAGACTATTCATCTGACATTGTGCTTGCATCAACTGCTTTTGAAACGATAAAGTCAAAAGGATTTGATATCATTTCACAAGACGACCTCAGGGAATCCATCATCAATTTGTTTGACACTGAATATGGGGTGCTGCTTTCACAAACCATCCGACTTGAAAACCAGTTTTGGCCATCTGCTTCCTTGCCTGAATTTCACAAACATTTTAGAATAAAAAACATGAAACGCAACCCGAATGATATTTCTTTTGGCGCTGTTCCGGTTGATTATGCTGAGCTGCTGAACGATGATGTTTATATAAACATGATCAAACACCGGGGTTCTTTTAGATATGCTGCTGTCGATTTTAAAAAATCCGCGCTCGAAAGAACAACCATTTTAAAAGAAAAAATCAAAGGTTATCTTAAGGATTAGTAAAAAAATAAGTGTGCAATAATTATGAAATCAAAATCAACTCTGCTGTTCGAAATTTGCAATTTCGTACCTGGAAATAAAGATTTAAAATCCTTTGCTCAGGCCTTCCAATTAAAAATTTTTCAGAGCAAACAAATAAACTGATAAATTTAAAAAACTAATTATTCAATATGAAAAAAATCTGTTTATTAGCAATTGGCATTTTATTTTTAAGTGCTTATGCATTTACTCAATCCATCGAAACAAAATTCCAGGCTGTAATTGATTCCGTTTACACAGCAAACCCTGCATCATTGGGGATCATGGTTCATGTAACATCACCGGAACGCAGGATTTCATGGAGTGGAGCAAGTGGTTATCCAAACAAAAATGCTCCGGCAAAGTTACAGCCTGACCAACCTGCGCTCATTGCCAGCAATATTAAAACTTACGTTTCTGCCACTATTTTGCGCCTGGTCGAAAAGGGGCAATTATCGATTGATGAGCCCATCGGCCAATTGCTATCAGACAAAACACACCGTCTTTTTGAACAGGGCGGTTATAAGCTTGATTCAATCGCCATTAAGCACCTGCTTTCACACACCAGTGGAATTCAGGATTATGCCAATCAGAAGTACATTGATTTTATCGACAAGAACAAAAACTACCGGTGGACCAGGGATGAACAACTGGAATTGACCATTGAAACAGGGCCACCCCTTGGCAAGCCGGGAACAACTTTCAATTATGCCGATGCCAACTATCTTTTACTCACCGAGATCATGGAACAGCTCACCAAAAAACCTTTTTATACTACCATGCGCGAACTGCTCAGGTACGATTCATTAGGCTTAATCGATACCTGGATGCCGACACTTGAAGATAAACCTGCTCACACAAAAACCCTGGTTCATCAATATTGGAGTGAAAAAGCATGGGATTCTTATGATATTGACATTTCTGTTGATTTATATGGCGGGGGTGGCATTGCCTGTACCACAAGCGACCTGGCAAATTTTGTCTACAAACTGTTTAATGGTGAAGTCATAAAGGACACAAGGGTATTTAATTTAATATTTACCGAAATCCCAACAAAAGACAGCAAGCCAAGCAACTACTATTTGGGCCTGTCATCTTCTGTACATCAGGGATTGAAGGCGTACGGGCATAGCGGTTTTTGGGGGACAGAGGTCTTATATTTCCCGGACTTAAAAACCTCCATTTCAGTTTTTATATTAGAAAGGGACAAAAGATGGCTTAGACCGGAAGTAATGGACAGGCTTGTTGGAATATTAAATGAATGAAATGCTAGGATATATAAATAAAATAATCATGAATAACCCTTTAAAAAAACCAATATTTTTCGTGGCGGTATTTGCCCTCCTGATTACCGCTTGCCAATCTAATCAGGAAAAAAGTGGCTCGACTGAAAATATCGTATCAAAAACAAAACAATCAGCTCCGGACTTGGAAGAACCAGCAATAGAAGCCACTGTTGAAGAACTGCTGTTCGCTGCCGGTAATTACAATATTGAAGTTTTGGACGATATGATGTCAGACAAAGCGATGCTTGGCATAAGCGGTTTAAAAGATGGCGTTTGGTCGAATTCGGAGATAGCTATTGGTGAATTCTTTGCAAGTGCTAAAAAAGGAGAACCAAGCCCTTATTACGAAATTCCAAATGCCTACGACATTCTGGTAACCGAAGGGCGGATAGCATTGGTAAGGGCGGATGGTTTCGTTTATAGATATGGCGTCCCGCAAAACAAGGAAATAAACCACTTTACGCTGATGAAAGAAAACGGGAAATGGAAGATTTTAAACATTTCCTGGACGGTAGAGCGGGTACCGGAAGAGAAAAAGAAATTTGATTTGGAAATTTTCGCACGAAGCTATGCGCAGGCCTGGGGCAGCAAACGACCTGGTTTTGTAGCTTCCTATTTTGCAGAAGACGGAGCCATACAGGTAAATGACGGAGATCCGGCCATCGGGAGGGATGCCATCACCAAGGTGGCCCAGGGATTTATGACCGACCTGCCGGATATGATTGTCCGCTATGACAGCCTTGTTAGCAAGTTGAATGGAACTGAATTCCACTGGACTTTAATGGCCACCAACTCCGGTCCCGGTGGCACAGGCAACAAGGTGAAAGTGAGCGGATACGAATTTTGGCAACTGGATGGAAACGGATTCATCAAAAATTCCCAGGGTCATTTCGCATCAGAAGAGTACAAGCGGCAACTTGAGTTTGGTATTGATAATTAACGCAAAAAGGCAAATTCTTAAAAATCATCTACAAAAAAAACTTATGAAATTCACATCCATTACATCAAAAATTAAAATGCTGGGTTTGCTTACATTCTTAACCATTACGCTTGTCAACTGTAATCAACCCAGAAACGAAACAAGCTCGTTCGATTTGGGAAAAGCAAAAAGTGAAATAAGGTCACGTCTGAATTTATATGAGGAAGCTATGGCAAAAGGGGATAAAGATGCCCTGGGAAATATGTATGCAAAAGATGCCGAGATATTTCATGATGGAAAAGCGAATACTATTGGCAGAGAAAACATTACTAAAGTTTTTGAAGGCTGGGCCCGGGATAGTGTTATCAGTAAATTCACAACAACGGGGCTATGGGGAAATGAAGACTTGCTGGTAGAACAGGGGACCGGATATTTTGGGCAGGCAAACGGTAATTGGAAATCGACCGGAAAATACTTATTGGTTTGGAAGAGTGTACATGGAGAATGGAAAATTTTTCGGGACACCTGGTTTTCAGATCCAAAAGCTGAAGAATAAAAACTTAACGAACAATGTGTCGAGATGATGTCCACAACAAACTAATAACCAATGATTAATTTTTTTAGAAATATCCGCAAACAATACGCAGACGATAACCGCCCGATAAAATATATGCGCTATGCCATAGGTGAAATCGTACTGGTGGTGATTGGGATTTTGATTGCCTTGAGCATCAATACCTGGAATGAAAACAGAAAAGATGAACAAACTGTAATCATTTATCTTAAAGATCTCAAAAAAGAACTAACTGAACAGGTACAATCTCTGCAGAGTGTTTATATTGACAGATTTGATAAAAAAATTGAAGGACTTAAACTTGCAAGATCATATTATGAAGGTTCTTTTGAAATAACCGATACACTTAATTTCCTGAGCTCTATTACTTATGGTGCTGCGGCAAGCTTAGGTATTTTACGCTTTAATCATAATGTATTTGAAAGTTTAAAAAGTACAGGAAATATTGGCCTTATTGAAAGCAGTTTAAGAAACAAAATTATGAGACATTACAATTACTCAAACCTTGTATCAACACTTTCTAAAGATCAAAGTAATAATTATCAGAACCTGATCAATTCATTTCGTCCTTTTAATACCAACAAGCCCGGATTTATAAGCAAATTTGATCAGGTAAAAATGCTACAGGCACTTAAAACTGACTATTTCATTCAACAAACGAATATTGAATTATCGAATACATATCATAATATCGATAGGATAAACAAGTTGAAAAAAAGCGCAAATGAGTTGATTCAATTAATTAATGAACACTTGAATAATGATTAATTTCTATAGAAAAATCCGAAAACAACTGGCTGACGAAAACAAGCCCGTAAAGTATATGCGATATGCCATTGGCGAAATTGTGCTGGTGGTTATCGGGATTCTCATTGCGCTAAGCATCAATAACTGGAGCCAGAAAAGAATTGAGGAAAAGAATGCTGGTTCACTTTCAAACAGGTTGTTAATAGAAATCAGAAAAAACAAAAAAGAACTCGATGAACAAATTATTAGAATTTCCGATTTGCAAACAGAAGCTAAATCCTTACTGATGTTATTCGGTCCGGATTACGAAAATATAAACAGCAGGTTGTTGGATAGTCTTATTTACGGCATTATATCGACACCCCTATATAATTCTAATTCTCCAACTTTGGATGAAGCCTTAAATACAGGCCAGGTTTCTATTATTCAGTCCGATTCCCTTCGGGCTTTGTTGTATGATATCCCAAAAAAAATTAATGGAATTAAAAACTATGAAGATGAAATGACCCGGGATATTGAGTACAATTTTATGCCCTTTTTATATAACAAAATATCATTCAGACAGATGGACGAAGAGTTTTCAGATAAATTTGATGTAAATGAACGAAGCAATTTAAGTCACTTTGATAATAGAAAGATATTACTTGAAAGGAAATTTGAAAATATGGTAGATAACAAATATTTTTTATTAGAAACTTTATTGATGGGGTATAACGACTTACATGAAGTTTATGATATAATAATGCAGTTATTAGAAACGGATAAAATATAAAATTCTAATTTCAATTACTTCTACCACATGGAAATATAGCTTTGGAAAACCTGAAAACGAATTCAATCAGAATTTGTGAGAAGTAAGTTTAAGCTTTTGTAAAGTATAATTTATGAAAAAAATTGCTGCGATCTACCAGGTCATGATGGGTCTTGGAGTGTGTTTGTTATCTTTTTGATAATGCTTATAATCAGACTTTTCTGAGAAAGTCAACTCCACTTAACTTAGCAAACAAATATTTTAACATTTAGCAATAATCGAAAAATCATCCTATTTCAGACCCTGATAAAAGATCCTCGTTTACTGTGTAAATGGTGGAAAAAGTCAGGAAGTTGAAAAAGGCCTCTTTACCTTGGTCAAAGTCAATAGCCACAGTAATATGCGCCCTTCTTTTAGATGATGTGAAGGAATTTGATAAGTCAAATATTATTATCAACCTTGCATTATATTAAATATATTATAAAGTATACTTGTAATAATATTAAATATGTTGTTTGACAGAAAACTATTACCGGTGATAAGGTCTTACATTAAAACACCTGATATTATTGTAATACACGGACTGACAGATCGTTTGCTTTTGCACCGGATGTCCTTTTATAACATGGTGTTGTTTGTTTTCCGTAAATCCTTTTCTAGCGGTTGCTAAACTAAATCCCTGCAGGATTACTATTTTTTCAAAATTCAACATAGAAGGGTTTGCTGAATAATACTAAGTAAGCTAAATACCAATATGTTATATAAATTAATGCGGTTAAAAGTGCAGGCTTTTTCAACAAATGAACAAATTAACCTGCATTATTTTGTTAGCCTGTAGCACATCATCTTCCAGGTTGGCTTAGGAATCGCAGTCCATCCATTGACGAATAGCTTTTCCTTGCTGCCTTAAAACTGATATACTACCTGCTTTTTCAGTAAACTCTGTCTATTTTTTTCGTTTTTATCACCTGTTAATCAGCTAAATACGATTTTATATTAAAATAATTTTGATTTGGCGTAAGGGTAAATCATTTTTCATGTGTTTTAGGTTTGAAAACAAATTAAAATGAATTTATCAAACCATTAAAAACAGAAATCATGAAAAAGTACAGTTTATTTACAATCGTTGCGTTAATGACAGGTATTCTTTTTTTTACCTCATGTCAGAAAGATGAGATCACCCAGCCGGTAAATGATGAAATCCTGCCGGAGAATTTTAAAGTTGATCTGCCCTCCGCCCTGAGTTATGAATCTCTTTCCCTTAAAAGTGCAAATGTTGATACTCTGAAAGGAAATGAAGTATATCAGCATCTGGGTAATTTTATTCACATTGGTGAAACAGGTGCTGAAATTATTCAGGAGATTATCCGGAACATCAGGGTTTTTAACATTAACAAACCCATGAGCATTTCTTATGTAAGTGAAGATGACGGAAGAGTAAAAAACCTGGTCGTAACAAGAAGTCCCTTTTATGACGGAGTGACCTGGGAGTTTAAAGCTACCATTACCGATGCAGAATCGGAAGGGAATGCTGACGGAGGAAAGGCCATCCAGATTTTCTGGAACCGGAACCCTATAAAAGGAATTGCACTGATGAAGCCTTACAATATTGACAGAAGGGAAAATGCGGATAATGAAGATGCTATGTACCGGGTGGATTACAGTGAGGCAGGTGAGCACGGATACAATGCTGAGATGACCGTATATGCAGCCTACCTTAAGCTTGAAAATCCTCTGGATAATCCTTATTCAATGAGCTCAATGAAAATGTTTGCCGGTAGAAAAGGAAATATCATAGATGTTTATGGAAATTCTGACCATCCGAATGCCATTCTTCTTTCGGGAAAAGCCGGATTTGACTGGGCTTTTATTGCCTCAGGTGATAAGGAAACAGACCTGGGTGTAGCAGAGGTTGGCCTTCCACCGGTAAATCTGGATGAGCCTTCACGTAATGTACTGCTGGGATACTATTCATTGCAGAAGGTACTTACCCGCGAGATCTACGATGTATGGCCGGGAATTGATGAAGAAAGTGTGAATGCATTTTTATATAATACGGCTGCTCCCGGTTATTTTGACTCAAACGGGTTTGTTTCCGGTGGAACTGCTCCCGGAACCGGTTATGAAACCATGGAAAGAAGGCTGAAGTGGCTGAGTCCGTATAATCCAAAAGAAATCACTACTTTGCAAATACAGTTTCAATAACAGATAATAAAGCGATGAAAGGAGGGAGGCTGTCCAATAAAAAGGACAGCCTCTTTTTTTATTTAAATTTGTATTATGAAACCATAATTCGTATTTTTATCTTATCATTACAGAACTAAATTAACCGGGTTTTAGAATGAATCGCAATAAACTGGAAAAAATATCTCTGATTCAATCGTTGATAGGATTATCAAAGTCCGATCATAAATTTGATAATATTGAAAAAGCGTTTATTTCCAGAATTGCAGAAATGATAGGAATCAGCGAGGAACAACTCCGGAGCATTGAATCATCGGAAAAAGTTTCTGCTCCCCCTAAGTCAGAGTTTGCGAGAATTTTGCAGTTTCAACGCCTGATATTATTGATGTGTGTTGATGGGGAACCGGACAAAAATGAGAAGCTTTACATCAGGGATGTGGGAATCAGGATGGGGTTGAATCCCCAGGCCATTGAGGAAGTATTTGTGGCGATAAACAATTATCCCGATCATGTAATCCCTTCCCAGGTGATGATAGATATATTTACCAAATTTCATAATTAGTTTATGAATTTGAAAATCATGCCAAAAATTAAATTAGAGTAAACCAGTAGTATAATTAGTACGCCCATAAAATAAACCTTTGACTTGGGATTTTCGAGTTTACTGAGTACATTGGAGTGCTTTCGAAGTCTTTAAAATCAAGGAGTTTGCTTTTATAAATGATTGTTTTAAGGACGAGCATAACGAAGTAATCGGTAAGTATGGATAAACATTAATTAATTGTAAATATATGAAACCCGAATCGCTGGTATAATATATTTAAAGGTGCAGCTACAAAAGAACATGTATATTTGAATCAATTATTGATATTTTAGCAGATTTTAAAAGTGTGGTGGCAGGAAAATTTGGGCCGGGCCGGCGTTGGGATGTGGGGGGAAGGATTAAATTTTTGCCATGGGCATCCCTTCGGGGCTTGACTTTTTTGTTTCGTTTTTGTGTCAAGACAAAAATGAAAGCTCGTCTGGCCTTACTCCGCTGTAGCGGCTACGCGCAGCGCCGTCCGCTTGCGGCCGACGGAAGGCGATGCAAGACATTGTTGAAATTTACAAATAATTGTTTATCAGATATTAAAAAAATATATACAAATGAAAAAATTAAAAAAGCACACAAACAGATATACACAGATCTTTCAATGGGCCTTCATCTGGACCATGGTACTATTTATAGCGGCATGCCATAAAGATACGGAAGAACCGGTGGTGAATGAAAGAGGGGATTTGATTAGTTCTACCTATAATTTAAAATATACCGCAAGTGATATCCGGGCGATCCTTAATTTATATGATGTTGATGTCGATGTGAATGTTCAGTATGATGTAAGTGTGTATAAAGTACTTTATTATACGCCCGGTCCGGACGGAACATTACTGGAAGCTTCCGGGGCAATGATGGTACCTGATGTATCCGAAGAACTCCCCGCAATTAGTTTTCATCATGGTACGGAAACAAAAAGAAACCTTGTTGCATCGGTAAGCCCCGTTATTACCGGAGAGGGTGTGGCCGGACTTGTTTCTGCTTCCCTGGGTTTTGTTTCTTTCCTTCCGGATTATCTGGGGCTGGGAGATTCTGATATTTTGCATCCATACCTTCACGCAGATCTTTCAGCCGGTGCGGTTATTGATTTATTGAGGGCAGGTAATGCTTACTGTGAGGAAAACGGAATATTGTTGAATGGTGATCTGTACCTGGGAGGGTACTCTGAAGGAGGCTACGTAACGCTTGCAGCGCAGAGGGAGATTGAAAAGCAGCTTTCTTTTGAATTTCATATTGTGGCTTGTGCCCCACAGGCCGGCCCGTATGACCTGTACGAAACAGCCCTGTATTTCTTAAACCTGGAAGAATATCCTGAACCTACTTTCCTTGCTTACATGCTGACTGCCTACAATGATATTTATGGCTGGAACCGCCTGGCTGAAATTTTTAATGAACCATACGCGGCAAAAATGCCTGACCTTTTTGACGGAACCCGTACAAGTGGTGAGATTAAAAATGCCTTACCAACTAAAATAAATGAACTGATCCAACAAAGTTTCATGGATGGCATAGAGGATGGTTCTGAAAAAGCTTTTCTGGATGCTTTAAAAGAAAATACCTTACTGGACTGGACACCCCAGGCACCCATCCGGTTTTATCATAGTAACGGAGATGAAGTGGTACCTTATCAGAACATGTTAACCGCAGCACAGGAGCTGAAAAAGAACGGGGCAGCTAAAATTGAAACGGTTACCATTGAAGGTTTGCATCACAGCAAAGCCAGTCTGCCGGCAGTAACCCAAATGATAGAGTGGTTTGATTCCCTGAGAGTAAGCAGGTAGACTACCCTCATTTCAATTTGCGAGTTTCTTTTCTTATAAGGTATAATAGAAAAAAAGTAGGCTGTTTTTTTTGACAGTTTTGACCTTCTAGAAATATGATTTCTATCTTTGTTTTTATCAAGTTAAAAGGAGGCAGGCTCTGCTGTGGCAGGATTAAAATTTCCCGAATTTAAGAGTAAGGTTGGCCGAAAAACCCCGCATAACGTCAGGAGATACCACCGAATTCCCAATTCTGTCATACAGGGCAATGTCGGGAGTAAAACGGTAATTTATCCCGAGGGCTATTCTGAAGAAATGCACAATGTTCAATTCCAGTTCTGCACCGGGGACAAAAATAAAGTAAGCTGCAACGTTATTCTCATATGGTTCCCAATAATTGTAATCTTCGATCCATGTTAATCCGCCGGCACCGATTAAAACAGGAAAAGATACGTGTACCGGAGATTTAGGCCAGACAATTGGTTCGATAAGCAGGCCTCCGAAACCACCGGCCAGTCCTCCTCCCGAATTACCGGACATATGATTCAGGTCATTACCAAATCCGTAACCGGCTAACCCCAGCACAAGGCCATGATCAATCACCCAGCCACCCCTCATGCCTGAAATAAAAGTATCCTTGTTGTTTATTTTTGTATATCCGAATGAAATGCCACCATAGCCGCCATTGGAGGCCGGTTTTTTAAAAATGGTATTGATTTCATCTTTTTGATTCAGCGTTTTGTATTCATTTTCTTCCTGACCAAAGGTTAAAAAAGAGGTTAACATTAAAATTGCTGTGAGAACTGTAACTTTTTTCATTTTATTTTAAGATTATTGTTTATAATTAATTTTCTTTTCTATAAAGGATATCCAGTGATCCCTTTAAACTTGTAATTTTGAATTGGGTTTTTGCAGGAACTGATCCTGTATTACCTTTAATATGAAACGATTTGAGATCATCAGTGGTGGCTTTTATATCCAGCTTATCGTATTCCGCCGGATATTTGAATACCGTTTTCCCGATATTAATATCCATGTTGCATGAGAATCTTTTTGGAACATACAGGCTGACATCTGTAAACTTTAAATCGAGCTCAAGTCTTTTAAGCTCCTGAGTTATCACATCGATATTGAGCATTCCATACTTCACGTTAAAATTAATTTCTTTCCCAATTGAGCTGATGGATAGTTTTGAAAAATAGGACTCTCCTTTCATAACATTGACATTTGAAAGAAATATCTTATCCCTGCGGGTGTCCAGATTCAGTGTTTCAGCTTCTTTGATATGAATGGTGGATGAGCGGCTTTCCAGTGTAAGGTTTAAACATTTATTTATATTCAATTCCGAATAGGAAAGAATAATTTCACCATTCGGGAATTCACCTATTATCGCATCTGAGAAGTTTAGGTTAAGGTGACTGTCTGCGGGCAGTATCTCTGCATTTAGAGCCCCGTTTGAGAGTTTGAGTCTGAAATATTCCCGGAAATCATCCAGAAACACCTCTCCAAACTTATGATCAATGGAAATTCCAATATAGTCAGGAGCGTAAATATTGTAATTAATCCTGACCCCTGAATTCATGATATTACTCCGTTTCTTGATGTCATTCCAAAAAGTATTGAAATCATTTCCAAATTCTGTTTCAACATAAAAATTCGTTTCATTTCCCGAAAACCTAAAATTTATGTTTTTACCCGCTTTCTCAACTTTTGATTTGTTGGTTCCTGAAATAGTCAACTCAATTTCAAAACGAACGGAATCTTTTTCCCAGGTATTAACACGGATAGTTCCATACTTGTTTGTGATATTTATTCTTGTATCTTTTTCAGTTTTAATGGATTTTGAGATAGTTCTTGTTTCTTTATATCCTTCTGCATACAAAAACCTGCAGGAAAAAAACAGCATAAAAACCAATATAAAATTCCTATAATTCATGTTGCGATGCTTCGTTAATGTCATTATTTGAGATATAGTCGAGGAGTCCCTCCAGAATACTAACTTTCATTCTGTAGTTTTGAATCAGGGCTTCTACAACATCTTTGTTGTCAATATTGTCATTCAGATCAACCAATAATTCATTGTGTATATCGTCAAGCTTATCCATGTCTTTCTTCAGCTCTGTCATCAGGTCAGGATTTTTAGCTAAGGCCGTTTTTATGAGTTGCAATTGATCGTTTATCTGGGAAGTATAATAGATATCTGCTTCATGCAACTCCGGAATTTTTCTTATAATATGTTCGGTTCCGGAAGAAGATTTTAAATTGAACTCATTATTTATTATCAACGTATAAAAAGGGTAAATCAGAAGAATAACCAAAATAGCAGCCACCTTCCAGGCCATTCTTCTCAGCCTGATCACTTTCTTCGATTTATGAACCTTTCTCCACAACTTTGGATCGGGATCAAGGAAATCAAATTTTTCCCGGTTTGAAACAACAAACTCTTCTAAATTATCTAGGGGCTTTTTCATTTCTTAATATGCTTTTTAATCGCATTTTTGCTCTTGAATACTGGGACCTGGAAGTTGATACACTTATGTTTAATATCTGACTGATCTCCACATGGTCATAACCTTCAAATAAATACAATTCTAAAATTACCCGGTATCCGTCAGGCAGTCTTTGAATTGCAGTTATGATTTTATCAACTTCATATTCTGTGTATTCTTCCGTTTTTTCATCATAGCTGTCCGGTATCTCATTTTCTCCTAATTCTACGATCTGAATGTTTCTTTTTTTTAGTTTATTCAGAGACGTGTTAACTACTATTTTTTTTAACCATGCTCCAAAACTGGCTTCAAATTTGTAAGTATTGAGTTTTAAAAATGCTTCGGTAAACGCCTCCTGCAATACATCTTCAGCCTCAACCACACTATTCATCATCCTGAAACTAAGGTTATACATAGCTTTTGAGTATAAGTCATACAATTTGTGCTGGGAACCGGTGTGCCCCTGTTTACTCTTTTCAATCAGATCTTTATGGACTATAAACTTTTTACTTTTCAAAACCGGTTCTTATTCATTATAAATGACAACAAACAAATGGAAGGGTTGCATGGAAATTAAATTATTTTTAAAAATATGAGATTATTCCGGAAAGACCATTTAAAGGCACAGAAATTAATCTCAAATGGCAATTTTTTTCCACCTTTGCTTTCCGCTATGGTAGACGAGAAGGTTTTGGTTTAATACCCCAACCCTTTTGGGTAGGAAACAGAAAATGTTTTGTAATACCTCGATAGCTCTGCTTTGAGGTTGTTTATTAATTTGTGGATCCGGGGTTATGGAGTTGAGATTAAGAATTGGCTTTCAACAATGGTGTTATCCTTTTTAGAAAGAATGAAAACCAGGATACAAGACAGGATAGTTCGTTCTGAATATAGGATTTTATTTGCCATGGGATAGTATCTAATTTAGTAGATACTAGTCCTTTATGTTACATCATTTCCAGCATCTGTTTGCCATCTTCCGTCATCATATCCGGGTTCCATGGCGGGTCCCATACGAGTTGAACATTGAATTCAAGCTCCGGGTAATTCGCTTTTAAGATTTCATGTACGTTGGCAATAATGGCATCTCCCAATGGGCAGGCAGGGGTGGAGAGAGTCAGGTCAATGTCCACCTTTTTATCACCATGGTATTCCAGCCGGTATATAAGACCAAGGTCAACTATATTCAATTCAACTTCAGGATCCATAACGGTTTTGAGTAGCGTTAGAAGATCTCCTTCCATCTTTAATATTTCATCCGGACTTTTCATATTACTTATTTTTTAATGGGTTTGTGTCTTAGTATCTTGAAAATGTTAAAATTATATGCAATTGCACAGATCAGCAGGAATAAACTGCCTGCTTTGAGTATTACTGGTTGGGAAAAAATGATGCCCCCACTTAACAGTAATATGGAGATCACATAGCTCCAGTACTGGATGGTGGCTGCCTTTTCTGAATAGAGCTCACGGGGCATGGGCGTTTTGGTTTTCCCGATTCTGTCTTTGTATTTATCCAGCCAGATTATAAACGGCAGGGTTTTGTAGGTTTGTCCAAGAATCAGGGAAGTAATAAACCCCATCAGAAAGCCAAATCCATACAGCATCAGCAGACGATTAAACAGAAGGGGATCATCCGGTATCCTGAAAGATGCAACGATACCCAGGACAATGGGTAAGAGAAACAGCGATATTGAAAGAACTGTGAATTTCATTCCAATATCCAGGTTTTTCCTCATGCGTTTCTTATAGGAATCATAAACATACGACATAAAAGACAGTATGCCTGCAGCAATAATAAGGGCAAATACGGGTGTCAGCATCGAACTGTTGAATATCCACCATTCTGCGGTGAGAAAGATCAGCCCTCCGTTAATTGCAAAGAAGGAGAATTGTAATTTTTTGATATTCAGTTTATGGGAAACAAAAAACATGGGGAGCAAAAGCGAGCCCACTCCTATGATCAATAAAAGAAACCAGCCCAGTATTCCCATATGGGCATGAATTTTCAGATAATGAAGATGGGAGAGGTTCAGAAAGTTATACCTGTAATTAAAACTCATAAGGGTTCCCAGCAGTCCGGTTAATAAAAGCCAAAAAGATGCGGTCACAATGAAATAGGTTTGGATATTCTTTTTTGTGGCTTTCAAGGCGGTAAGTGTAATATTCAGTATAAAAAGAAGAAATCCGGTAAATACCACAGACGCAGCAATGGGCAGGAGGGTAGTTACTGAGAAATGCCAGAAGGCCCCGGTAAGAAGAAGAATCCCTGTTCCCAGGATCCAGAAATTAATTTTTGCAATTTTTTCACTAAAAAGGGCAGTTTCCATCACAACCGGAATGAGTTGATACAATGCACCGAAGATGATCATTGTACCCCATCCCAGGGCTGCAATATGTGTAATGGTAAGAATAGAAGGCTGGAAATAATGCCCGGCCAGGTCCGGTGAAGAAAGCACCATAAGTACTGCAAGTACAAAAAAGGAAATAGCAGCATATTTAAAATGAGGCAGAACTACATTTTTTGAAGGTGCCAGATCTGTTTTGAGTCCCTGCATTTTATTGTTCTTTTGTAATTAATAATTTAACATTGTTTTCATCCACTTCGTAGCCATATACTTTGAATCTGCGATTTGACAGCTCAGGCAACAGGTATTGAGGTATTTTTTTATGGTCAACATAAAGGGCAGCTCCCTGCGGAAGCTTTTCTGTCTCTTCAAGGATGGTAACCATGGGCCCGGGCATTTCAAGCGCTCTTACATCTGTGGTTTCCAGGGTTCCGTTATAGCCGGCTACTTTGTTTTCAAAATCTTCTTTTGTTAATAAATCCAGGTTTTCCTGAGTCTCTGTATTTGCAATATCCTGATCTTTTGAGAAATATACCTGTACAAGATTTTCCTCCGGTTTAACCACCCTGGATGAGAAACCTTTATCTTTCAACAAGTGCATAATCGGAAGAGGTTCAAAACTGTTGATCAGCAGAAAGGATTCTCCCGGTTTAACTTTGGCACTTTTCTTCAGTATCCTTTTCATCGGATCTTTTCCTTTGGAGAGTTGCTCTCTTACATCCAGCTCAAAAGTAATCTTTTCAGGCAGTTTGTTATCTTTCACAACAATAGGTTTGTTATCTTCTGTTTTTTGAGCAGTATTTTCAATCTCAAACCCTATTTTTTGTAATTTTTCAAGGATCAGGTCAGTACTTACATTTCCAATAGAGGCAGCTTCTTTGATGGTAACCCTGGACCCCAGTGTCTTCCGTAAAAAAGGATTTTTTAATTTTCTGAAATGCCGGTTCAGAGAAGCAATTACCTCAATGGATTCCTTATTTTCTTTGATTATAGCTGATATTTTTGTGTCTACCGAAATTTTCATTTTAGCTACTACTTATATTAAGACTAAATAAGAATACAAAAGTATGCAATTATTGAAATATAATAAATACCTACATTTAGGGAATCTTTTTTGCAGGGATTTATGCATAGAAAAGGAAATGATCTGTTTTTGGCACAATTCTTATTAACTTTGACATATTCGGAATTTTTAAATTTAAAGGGATGGGAATTACTAAATTTAGATTCATACTGATCGTTTCTGCGTTTGCAATGTTTAATCAGTCTTGTAAAATGAGTCATAAATCGGGAAAAACTCAGGCCGGTCTGACGGAATCCGTCTGGGAGTTGGTTGAGATGCCCGGTACTGATCCGGAAAATCTGTCCAGAATCTGGCTTAAGTTTGAGGAAGGAGATGAGAAAAAGACCAGTGGTTTTGCCGGGTGTAACCGGTTTTTCGGTTCTTATGAAATTTCAGGAAAGCAGCTGGAATTTGGAAATATTTCATCTACAAAAATGTATTGCCCGTTGATGGATACCGAAACTTTATTTCTTGAGAAACTGGATGAAACGGATAATTTTAAAATATCGGATACGGATTTGATCTTGTTCAGCGGGAAGAATAAAATGCTGGTTTTCCACGCAACCAGTATGGAAGAAATAGAGAAAAGAAATTAAGAAAACAGTTTATTATATAAGCTATAAAACCCTGATTTTCATTATATCCCTGAAATTTAACTACTTAATATTTCCATTTTTGAACTTTTTACTTTGTGATACTTTGTGCATTCCATAGTGTTCCTTTCGCCACAGGCATTCCTTTGGAAGTGGTAAAAGAGAATCAAATTTTAACCACCAAGGACCCAAAGGATATCACGAAGGATTAATGAAGTCCCAAAATCTTAAGATCAGAATATTATATCAAATTATTTTCCCTTCGAAACATTAACAATATCACACGACTAACTTTAAGTACGAAAAATAGTAAATCAGGCTCACCTGACATCCACTTTCATCTTTCGTCCGTTAATAGTTGGTGGCAGCCAGCCTGTTTTAATGGAAATACTCAGCTCATAATTTCCTTTAATATACGGTGGTATTACCCGAATGCTTAATGCCTGGTCAAAGGGTATTTTATTTGTTAGCAAAAGACCGGTTTGTCCTTCCCAGGATACTTTACCCTCTTTCAGAAATTGATAATAAATATACGATGGGAGTTCAGGATTTGCCTCAAAATCAGGATGATCATTGGTCTTTTTTTTCATTATGAAAGAGATTGAGAAGGGTTTTCCCATTTCCATTACGTAAGCCTTTTTCTCCGGATGAATCTCAATTTCAGGATAAAGTCTGAAATTATCCAGCTCCCGGTAATATTCCATTCCTCTTGAGGTTTGCACCGAATCAAAATGCGGAAAAGAATCTGAAAAAAATGTTATCACTTTTTTTCCCTGCAGTTTATTCAGTGTATTGCGATAATCAAAAATTGATTTACGGTATTTTGGACTACTTATTGAATAAGCAGTTTTGTGTGTGTAAAATTCATATTTCGAGGGTTTCTGATAGGAATTCTCAAAAATGACAGGTAAATCACCAGCAATTTCATGCACCTGTCGTGCCCATTTGTCCCATTTATGGAATTCTGATTTAACTGTTATTGTGGATGGAAAGAAATCAATCATCATAAATATTCTGATAGCAAAGATGATAACCATGGAAATCCAGAAAAAAGTATAATATAATTTCCGGGCCTTTTTATTTAAATAAGATTGCTTGTAAGCCAGTATAATCAGTGGTATGAGTACCGGGACAGTCCAGTTAGCTTCTATCCTGCTCTTAAATGACATAATGAAAAAGAAAAGATATATACCTGCCAGATTAAATTTTAATGCTCTTTCGAATTTATCCTGGGGTTTATACCGGAACCCAAAATACCAGAAAAGTATTGCAGTAATTGAACCGGGTATCGCTAATTGTCCAAATACAAAGTTCATGGTCTGGGAAAACTTGTAGGATTCCGGCGAGCGGTCGAACAAATGATAGTAGATGGATGGCCAGCCGTTACTGTATTGCCAGTAGATATGTGGAAGCATCAACAGTATGGAAACAACCATTATGAGCCAGAAGGATTTTTTTCTGAACAGGTTAAAATTGGAAAGTACCGTAAAACCGATAATCAGAATGCCATGATATTTGCTCATTAGCAGGAGGGCAATATTTAATGCAAGCAACAAACTGTCAGAAAGCTTCTCATTCACCAAATATCTTTTGTACAACCAGAAAAAAGTGGAACTGAAAAAAAGCAGGGGTATGTCGGGAACAGCAATTATTCCACCAATCTGAAAGATACCTATGGATGCCACAATTGCATAAAACAACAAGCGGTCAGGCGGCTGCAATATTTTTTCAATAAAGTAAATCGTTCCGGTACTAATCAGGATTATAAAAAATCTGACACCCAATTCATTTGGGAAAAGAAAATAACCTGCTTTGATCAGTAGAGCAATCATCGGGGGGTGATCGAAATATCCCCAGGCAAGATTCCTGGAATATTCCCAGTAGTAGGCTTCGTCATTCAGGAGGCCTGTAAATCTGGCCTGAAGGATGGAGATAAGTATCCATGAAGCATAGAACAAAAGGCTCAAATTCTTAGGTTCCCTAAGAAAGTGCGCTAGTTTCCCTTGTTTTATGGCTGTTTCCCTTACTGATCCGCTCATTCTGGTTAAAATAGTCTGAATATATCATTCATTCCGGTTCCTGCAAAAATAGTAAATAAACGTAAAATCATTGTCGGAAAATAGATTACCATGAAAATACCTGATTTTATTTTTTGTAATTTAGGCTTTTTATAGTAAATAGAAATTTAAGTGAAAAATATTTTAATCATCGGAGCCGGAGCCATTGGTGGAGTTACAGCAGGAATTCTTGCCCGTTCAGATTATCCTGTTACCCTGGTTTGCAAGTATCCTGACCTGGCTGAAAAGATCATAACAGAAGGACTTGAGATTACCGGGTACAAGGGCAATTTCCATCAGACAATGCCTGCGGTGGCAGAGGTAAAAGAGCTGACCGGAAAATTTGATTATGTACTGATTACAACGAAAGCCCCGGAAATGCCTGAAGCTGCAAAACAGGTTTTGCCATTTTTGAAGGAGGATTCCCTGGTGGTATCCATGCAAAACGGGATTTGTGAGGATGAACTGGCTGTCATTGTTGGAAAGAACAGAACCATTGGATGTGTGGTAGGGTGGGGGGCAACCCTGCACCGGCACGGAAAAATGGAAATGACCTCATCCGGGGAGTTTGTGATTGGTACTTTGGAAGGAAAGCAGAATGAAAGCTTGAAAGAATTAAAGGATATTTTGAATGAAGTGGTACCGGTAAGGATCAGCGAAAATATATACGGAAATCTATACTCCAAACTTATTATTAATTCCTGTATAACTACCTTGGGTGCTGTCTCAGGAATGTTGCTTGGAGATTTATTGAAACAAAAAAAAGTCAGGAAGCTATTCATTGAAATTATAAAAGAAGCCATGCAGGTAGCTAAGGTCATGCATTTGAAAGTGGAACCTTATGGGAAACTTGATTTCTATAAGTTTGTAAAAGATGGTGGCTCTGTTGCCGATATTAAAAGACATGCGATTATTTATGTTATTGGTCTGAAATACAGAAAGCTGAAATCTTCAAGCCTTCAGTCTCTGGAAAGGGGAAAAAGAACTGAGATCGATTATTTTAATGGTTATATTTCGAAGAAAGCAAAGGAATATAATGTAAAAGTACCGGTAAACTCAGCCCTGACACTGATGGTGAAAGAAATTGAGGAGGGAAAGAGAGGGATTCATCCAGAGAATTTTAATGAATTAACGGGGGGGTGAATTGTTGGTTTTACCTTTAGCCATGCAAAAGGATTTGCGCGGAAGCCTTGTGTGTTTTGTTGATACTCTAAGTGCAGGTTTTGGCATTTCCGATAGCCATCGGAACCGCTAAAACGAATTTTACTTTCCTGTGTATATCCGGGCACTTAGGTACCTGGTTACAAATATTCCACTCCTACAGAGCTTTTACTCCGCTGTGGCACGAATCATTTCGTGTGGCATTTAAGTTTCTAAATTCTGTAAATTCCACTGTGCAATTCAAGTTTATCTTCCTCTAACCCTTTGAGGATATTGGTCAGTTTTTCTTTGGTTGAAGCACCCATCAGTACATTCAGGCCGAGTTTTGGCGGACCATTCTTTTTGATTTTCTCAAATAAGCCGGTAAGAAATTGTTTTGCTTTGTCCGATTGATTGCTTGTTTGTAATTTCCTAAACCCCAGATCATTCAGGAGTCTCTCCATATTTGAAATGGTTTGTAAGAAACTCAGGGACGCGTTATTGGCCCATGGGACAGGGTACTGAATATCTGCACCGTTTCTTGTGAAAATGTCATAAAAAACAATGGTCCCTTCATCGGTTAATACTCTTTTTATTTCTGAATAGAATTTTGTTTTATCCGCAACATTCATTTGTGCATGTTGTGTCCAGACAATGTCAAATGAGCCATCCTCAAATGGTAAATTCAGCGCATCTCCATGAATAAATTTTGTGCTTTTTGTTAACCCGGTCAACTCTGATAATTTTTTTGCTGTTCTGATATATTCTGCACAAAGATCGATACCGGTTACATGGCAATTAAATCTATCCGCAAGCATCCTTGCCGGTCCTCCCAGGCCACAGCCGACATCCAGTACTTTGCAGTTTTTTAAATATATTTCCTCTACAAGTTCATTGGAGACCTCGGCCCCTCTAACATGAAACTCATCCACTCCGGAAATATCACTTCTGGTAATACTATTAAGACCTATATCCTGCCAGTCCAGTCTTTCACATATTTCTTCAAACAAGTTGGCATGGTAATATTGTTTTTCTATTTGAAATTTTGATAATGATATTGTTTTCATAACAAATTGTTTTTGTAGTTATGTATAATTAACTTTTGCAAAAACCAGGCTTATATTCGCCCATATTTGATGAACCTGGTTCTTGATAGTGTGACTGAAATCAGCCCTGAAGGTGGCGATTGAACATCACAAAAAACAAAGGTGACACTGTTTTTAGGAAATGAATTGTACTATTTTATCAAACTTTTGGAGTATTTGGGAAAGTAAAAAGAAAGACCGGACTATTCTTGCATTCAGCATAAGGGATTTGATATAAAAAGTTTGAGATCAGTTATTTAGACATTGCGCCGGGAGCAAATCCAAATTCTTCTTTAAAAGCACGTCCAAACCAGGAAGGGTCGTTAAAACCAACTTCATAAGCAATTTCAGTGATGGTTTTATCCGTTTTCAGGATGAGTTCCCGGGCATTTTGTAAACGGATAGACCGGATGAATACAGCCGTGGATTTGCCTGTTATGGCTTTTAATTTCCGGTAGATCTGTGATTCACTCAAATGCATCTTATGGGCCAGATGTAATGTGGTTCCAAAAGAAGGATTATTTATTTCTTCCTGAATGATCTTTATAATTTTTTGAAGAAATTTTGTTTCAGGATTTTCAGCCCTGATTTTCAGAAAGTGACTCATATTATCCTGATTGATCTTCTGCATCATTTTCCTGCGCAGGGTGACCAATTGGTCCAGACGGGTCAAGAGTTCAGCTTTTACAAAAGGTTTTGTAAGATAGGCATCTGCACCGTAAGAAAGGCCGGTAAGCCTGTCTTTCAATGTTACTTTGGCGGTAAGCATGATAATCGGTATATGGTCCGTGCGTTCATCTGATTTCAGGATTGAACATACTTCATGGCCATCCTTAACCGGCATCATCACATCACAGATAACTATATCCGGTATGCTCTCAAATGCCGAATTAATCCCAATCTCCCCGTTTGGAGCATGAATGGTTTGATATTTCCCCTTGAGGCATGTTGTCAAATAATGAACAACATCTTCATTATCTTCAATAATCAATACCAGAGGTAATCCGTTTGAATCTGTGGAAGTTGGTTGAACGGATATCTCTTCTTTGGTGGATTCCAATAATTTGGGTTCCGGACTTATCTGTACGTCATCGGTTTGCAAGGCTTCATTGGTAACCGGAAGCCGGATAATAAACTCACTGCCTTTGCCGGGATTGCTTTTTACCAGAATCGTTCCACCCATCAGTTCTGTAAACTCTTTGGTCAAAGCAAGACCAATGCCTGTACCTTTGAGCTTTTGTGATATAATATTATCAGCCTGGTAGAACCGGTCAAAAATATGTTCCATTTCTTTTTCTGAAACGCCCGGGCCATTATCTTTCACTTTTAGTAAAAAGAATTTTTTATTGTCCTTTATGACCTGATTTAAATGAACGATTATTTTTCCACCCGACTCAGTATATTTAATTGCATTGGAAAGTAAGTTTGAAATAACAGCGGATAATTTATTCGGATCAAAATCCATTACCATTTCTTCAACTTCAGTATAAACCATAAAGTCAATTTGCTTTTCATTTGCCAATGAATAAAAACTTTCACTCAGGTATTTTACAAACAATACCACATCAGATTGTACCGGCTGCAGGCTCATACTTCCGTTTTCCAGTTTGGATAAATCCAGCATTTCATTCACTAACGATAACAGATTATTCCCATTCCTCCGGATCATTTCAAGGGAATGTTCCGATTCAGCCTGTTGGTTCTCTTTTATACTTGATTCTAATGAATTTGCCATCCCCAGAATTACCGTAAGGGGAGTTCTGAATTCATGTGTGATGTTCGTGTAAAAACTGCTTTTTAACTGATTGATCTCTTTTAATTTAGCACTCTCTGCGATGGCCAGTCTTTTGGACAGCTGGAAACGGTAAAATCTGTCGGCAAATAAAATGGCCAAACCTACGTAAAGTAAATAGGCCCACCAGCTAAACCACCATGGAGTGGGAATGAAAATGCTGTATTCAACGGGTACATTATTGCATTTACCAGGATTGTTGCAAGCCCTGATTTTTAAATTATAATTACCATGTGAAAGATTGGTTAAATTTATTTCTTTACCAGATCCGATATTTTGCCAGTCACCATCAAATTTATACTGGTAAGTAATCTGATCTGAAAAATGAAACCCCAGAGAACTTATTTTAAGAATAAGATGCCTGGTTCCACTGTTAAAGCTAAAATCTTTCTTTGACAAACTATTCCCTTCGTATAGAGTTTTTCCATTGCTCACAATTTTTCTGATATAAGGAAGAGGGATTTCAGTGTTAACCGGATCTTTATCAGGATGATAGACTAAAACACCATTGTCGCATCCAGCGATATATTCCCCTTTCCCTACCGGGATAACCGGACCGTAAACTCTCAGGTTTTTATTATTGGAACTAAACTTGATTTCCCGGTAAGAGTCAGTTTTCATATTATAGGTCCCAAGGTTTCTTCCGGTGGTCCACAACAAACTGTCATTGAATGCATAAACTCCAGAAAAATGTCCGTCAACCTTTTGTGATATCCCTTTGTCAAAATTATTAATAGTGGTGAATCCCAAACCATTGGAACCTCCGGTCATCCATATTCTTCCGGCATTATCTTCATAAAACTCACCCACATCTGTATAAGTTTTTATATTTTCCCCTTTTTTCGGGTCTGGAAGAACAAAAGATAAATCATTCAAATCAATATAACTTGAAGATCCTTTTCCAACCCAGAGTCTGTTCCCTGAATCTATGTATAAGTTGTTGATCCACCGGTGATTTTCATCCCGGAACACATTAAATTCTTTTTTGTAATTTTTTACGATATTGTTTTTAAAATCCAGGAAAAATAATCCGCCCTCTCTTCCACCTACCCAGTAATTATCATTTTTATCTTTTACAATGGATTGTAGTGCGGGATTCGGATGATCAACCTGTAATGGTGACAGCTCAACCTGCAGTGTTTTCGGATTAAAGATTGCGAGTTTTTTATTGGAAATAATAAGGAAATTGCCATTGCTCATTTTTACTATATCGGAAATTATATAACCCTTTTTTTTGTGATAATAAAAAGGCAGGTTTCTGATTACGGTTACAGAACGATCTTTCAGATTAATTTTATACAGGCCGGAACTATACAGACCGGCAACATAAACAAAGTTTCCCGACTTTAGTATTTCCCTGACCATTAACGGATACTGAATACTGTTCCGGTCTTCCAGTTTTATAAATGGATTCAGCGACTGTAAAGGATCGTATTTAAACAGACCTTTCCCATGTCCATACCATACGATTCCTCTGGAATCAGTATATGAAATACCTCTGATCAGCCCTTTATCCTCATTATGGTCTATGATCCTCTTAACAGACTGGGTTTGCAGGTCATATTGTATCAGTCCATCACCTGTTGTAATCAATAAATTGGCATTTTCATCATTATAAATTTCAAGAATAAGAGAATATGAGTCGGGGTAAAGGCCTTTTAAGGGTTGGTTGAATTGATTTGAGTTTTTATCAAAGATAACCAATCCTTTTGTCCAGGTTCCAAGAAACACTTTATCTTCAGTTGCCAGAATTTTGCGGATTTGATTCTGGGCCATTTCCGGTTCATTATTGAAAACGTAAATTTTATACTCTTCTGAGACAGTGTTAAACCGGACCAGGCCTGCAAGTGTTCCAATCCAAAGTATTTCAGGATTTTTGGGATCGATGGAAATACATTGCAAACTGTTTAATTTTGTACTGCCGATGCCGGAGTCCCCTTTAAATAAATATTTTGCATCCTTACTACCCTTTAGGTCAAGACAATGAAGCCCGTCACTAAAGCTTGCAACCCATAGCTTTTTGTGGCTGTCCAGCAATAGGTAATTCAGTCTTATGTCAGAAATTCTTGAAAAATTGTTCAGCCTGTTGATTTTTTCCAGAGTATCAATTTGTGTATAAAAGACCCCATTCCTGCCTCCGAAATATATCTTTTCACCTGAATCATCAATTATAAGGCTATTCACATATCCTATCTCAGATTCTTTATCGTTTTCATAAAATGAGGTAAAATTCGTAAAATGATTCCCGTCATATCCGGATATGCCACTGCCGGTTGCCAGCCAAAGGAACCCATTTTTGTCTTCCCTGATGGCAGAGATATATGCAGATGCAAGACCGTTTTCTTTGTTGTAGTATTTAAAGTCATTAAAAACAGATAATTGTAACTGTCCGTTACAAAAAAGAGAGGTCAGAAATAACAATATTGAAAAGTAGGATTTCACCTGTTTCTAAATTAGGATAAAAATATATTTAAATCTTAAAATATAAAAATAAGGCTCATTTAAGATAATAGCCGATAAAGATTTATGTCAGATAGTAATTTATGATAATTGTAACAGGGAGAAACTAAGTTAATTGTAAATCATAGATAATCAAAGAGGTACAATGTTTTTCTGCTTGCCAAAAAATCCGGTTCATTTGACTGATCTAAATCGGCTCTAAATTTTTGATAGTCACCCGGATGATTTTAATTTCTTAAATACTTGCCATTCATAAATACAATGCTGGTATTAAACCGAAATTGTCTTGCACCTGACATTTAGTAGTAAAGCAGAAATGTATTTTCGTTTCGAAGGGTTCAAAAATGATACAGACCGGAATTTGGATGGGGTGCTGTTGGTATTTAAGGAACCGGGAATTATTGTTTAACTAAATTAAAAATAATGAAAACACATTTTTTAAAGTATTTATTGATAACAGGTATTGTTGCATCAACCTATGGTTGTGCCGACCTGGATGTAAAGAATCTGAATGAACCGGATACGGACCGTGTACTGGCTACTCCGGGCGACCTGATTGGTCTTGCAGGTGGGGCATTAAGGGTTTGGTCAAATGGCATTCAGGAATTCAGTGGAGTAGGCCTGGCTATGTGTACCATGGCAGACCAGAATACCTGTTCCTGGGGAAATGCAGCCATGAAGGATCTTTCTTCGGAGCCCAGGGCGGGTTTTAATAACAACATTACCTATGCTTACGCTTATGTGAACCGGACGTACTGGAGCAATTCATATAAATCAAATTCAGCGGTAGTAGATGTATTGAAGAAGATTGAAGAGGGAACAGTGATTAATTCGGCAGAGGAAACGGAGATGATCAAAGCCTGGAGCTATTTTGTTCAGGGAGTGGTCCACGGATATCTGGGACTTATATTTGACAAGGCAAATATTATTGATGAGACCACCGATCTTACCACTCTTGAGTATTCGGGTTACAAAGAAGTAGCAGCTGCAGGCATCGCCTTTCTGGATAAGGCAATAGCCACCATTGACGGCACAACCCCTTTTGTATTGCCGGATGGTTTTATTCGTGGTTATAATCTCACCAGTGCTCAGTTAAGGCAGCTGGCGAGTAGTTATGCAGCACGTATTATGGCTCTGACACCCAGAAATAAGGCAGATAATGATGCACTTGACTGGGGGAAAATACTGGCCTATGCAAATGATGGCATCGACTGGGAATATGCACCCGATATGGATGATGCACAGTGGATTGATAACCTGAAAGGATATGGTGTTTATCCGGGATGGGTGAGGGTGGACCACCGCATTCTGAACCTTATGCAACACAATTATCCTTCAAGATGGCCCGATGATAATCTGAGCTGGAATACGATCGATGGAAATGACCCGGGTCCGGCTACACCGGATGATCTGAGAATAGCAGATTTTGAATATTTACCGAACAATAATTTTCGTCCGGAAAGAGGCTTTTATCATTTTTCTCATTACCGGTATTCACGCTATGATGACTGGCTGACGACCTGGCAGGGACCGGCTCCGCAGTTTCGAGTATGGGAGAATGAACTTCTGAAAGCTGAAGCGATGGTGCATAACGGAGACATTTCCGGTGCTACAGCTATCCTGAATGATGCAAGCGGAGCGAGAAAAGTTCGCGGAGGCCTGGAAGATGTGTCTCCTGCTAATGCTGAAGAAGCGCTGGAAATTATATTTTATGAAAGAGATGTGGAATTGATGCTGACACAGGGAGGAACCGGTTTCTTTGATATGAGAAGAAGGGATATGTTACAGAAAGGAACCATTCTTCATTTTCCGGTACCGGCAGCAGAGTTGGAGATTGTGGGTGCTGAATGGTACACCATATCCGGAGCTCCTGATGGCGAGAATATTTCAAACGGAATGTGGAAAGGTTATGATGGTTTAACTTCACCACCGAATTAAAATAGGGGAAGCAGAGTCTGCTTCGTATTGTATCAAAACCGGGTTTGTGTAAACATTCCCGGTTTTTTAAATATAATCCAGGTTTGCGTCATGGATGGTCATTAGCTCACTACGTTCGCGTCATTCATTGTTATTAGCTCACTACGTTCGTTGTCATTCATGGTTATTAGCTCACTACGTTCGCTGTTATTCATTGTTATTAGCTCGCTGCGTTCGCGTCATTCATTGTTATTAACTCACTACGTTCACTGTCATTCATGGTCATTAGCTCACTACGTTCGCTGTCACTATTGATGATCTAATAACAATTAATAACCACATAATGACTATTAATAACAATTAATGACTACTTATGACTTCTTAAAACAGTTGACAATTTATGACTAACCGAAAGCAACAGATTCAGGTCTTTCTTTTTCAGCAGGGCAAGGCGCTCCATGATCCTGTTGTGAAGCGGGCTTTCCTGAGGAATATCAATATCCTGCAAAATATCACCGACTTTTTTCTTAATCAACCGGAACCCCTTTATTTCTTTGTCTGATGACAGTCTTGACTTTCTGATCTCAAGATTAGATAACTGAAAAGCATACAGCATTACCGCTTGTGACAGATTCAGGGAAGGGTAGGGGGCTGCAAGCGGAACATAGGAGGCCATATCACAAAGGCCAAGGTCAGCATTGCTTAGTCCGGATTCTTCACCACCGAAAACGATTCCCAGCTTTTGAACAGAACTACCTTTGTCTGATACCAAAGAATTTATGGAATCAATGGGGTAAGAATCAAATTTTACACTTCTTTCCTTTGAGCTTGTTGCTATAACGAAATCCAAATCTGAGATAGCAGAATTCAGGCTGTCAAAAGACCTGGCATTCTCAAGAATATCAACCGACCCGTGTGCAAGCCAGTTTGCTTTTTCGTTGGGATAATTCCGGGGCCTGACCAGTCGTAATGAATGAAATCCCATGGTCTTAATTGCACGGGCACTGGCTCCGATATTTTCCGGAACAGCCGGATCAGTTAGAATAAAAAACACTTCCATTTTTAAAATTCAGGTTTCTATTACAGTTTTTTAATAGCCATACTGCGAGATATTCGCACTTCAAAATTATCATAAATCGGTGGAATCTTTGCATAATAATATATGAAATGGAGAAAAGGATGAAACTAAGCTCTCTTATCTGTCTTTTTTCGGTACTTTTGTTACAGGCTTAAAATCAATTGTATATTTGTAAAGTAAAGATCAGACCATGACATTGAATATTGAAGATAAAGGATTAAGTAAGCTGATTGTTGTTGGAGACAGGGTTTTGATTAAGCCAAAATCGGCTCAGTCCAAAACAAAATCCGGCCTGTACCTGCCACCGGGAGTGCAGGAAAAAGAACCGGTACAGAGTGGTTATGTAGTAAAAGTGGGACCGGGCTATCCGATTCCTGCAATTACAGATGTGGATGAACCCTGGAAGGAAAAAAAGGAGGATGTAAAATATGTACCACTTCAACCTTCAGAGGGAGATCTGGCTATTTATCTGCAGAACAGTGGTTTTGAGATTTTCTTCAATAATGAGAAATATATTATTGTCCCGCATTCATCTATTTTATTGCTTATTAGGGATGAGAGCCTGTTTGAATAGAGTTTGAATTTTCAGGTTATAAATGATGATATCCATTTGAAATATTTGATGCCTTTTCTTAAATTGCATCTTCAATTTTCGGTATTTATCTAAATAGATTTGTATGGGAAATTCCAAAAGTATTTTAAGTATTGATATCGGTTCAGTATCCATTGCAATGGTCCTGATGGACTTAGATGGAAATGTGCTTCAATCGGCCTATGTATTTCATAAAGGAAAAGTCAGGGAAGCATTGCTGGAACTGGAACGTGAAATTGATCTTTCCCGGGTATTTGCCATTGTTACACCTTCTTCAGGAAATTGGTTTAATGAGTCGGTTATGCGCTTTGATCCGCAATTGAGTATCATTACCGCGTCAAAACACTTTTATACCGGGGTCATGGCAATTTTATATGTCGGGGCCGGAGGGTATCAGCTCATCGCATTTGATAAGGACGGGAATTACAGCCATTCAGCAACAAATACCTCCTGTGCTGCCGGAACAGGGAGTTTTCTGGACCAGCAGGCTGACAGGCTTAACCTGAAACGTATTGAAGACTTAGTGGAAGTAGCCCTTCAGAACAAAGATGAACTTCCGGTAATTGCTTCCCGTTGTGCCGTTTTTGCAAAAACCGATCTCGTACATGCCCAGCAGGCGGGTTATTCAAAATCAGCCATCTGTGATAGTTTATGCAGAGGGTTGGCGAAAAATATTGTGGATACATTGTTTAAAGAATCCACGCTGGATGGCCGGATTGTGTTTGCCGGCGGGGTTTCAAGGAATAAGGCAGTAAAAAGTCACCTTGAAAATTTACTGGGAAAAAATCTGGAAACTCATGAATTTTCTCATTTATTCAGTGCAATCGGAGCGGCCCGTTTGTATATTGAGGATGGGAGGAGGGATGCTGAACCGGCAGGTATTAAGGCATTTAAAAATATTTTAAAAGAAGAAAGTGGACAGAAAGATTATTTTCATCCGCCTTTGTCACTGAAGCTTTCATCCTATCCTGAATTTGTGTCTGAGGATGCATGGACCTTTGTTCCTGAGGTTTCCGGACATAGAGGAGAAGTTCAGACAGAGATTTTTAATGAATTGAATGCAAATAATCTCAGAGCCTGTTTCCTTGGTATTGATATTGGCTCCACAAGTACAAAGGCAATAATAATCGATAACAAAGATGATCCCCTGGCCGGATTTTACTCCTATACTGCCGGCCAGCCTTTACAGGCAGTTAAGGCCATTTTTGAATCCATTCATTCTCTGGAAGAAGAAAAAGCACTGAATTTCGGTTTCAGGGGAGCAGGGACCACTGGTTCAGGAAGAAAATTTATTGGAGCACTGGTTGGAGCCGACCTTATTGTAGATGAAATAACTTCCCATGCAAAGGCGGCATATCAGCTGAATCCCAAAACGGATACCATTATCGAGATTGGCGGTCAGGATGCGAAGTTTACTCTTTTACGGAATGGAAATGTAACATTTTCTCAGATGAACTCCGTATGTGCTGCCGGAACGGGTAGTTTTATTGAAGAACAGGCCCGGAAACTGGGTATAAAACTTGCTGATTTTTCTGATCTGGCCGTTGGTGTAAAGGCACCCCTTGCAAGTGATCGTTGTACGGTTTTCATGGAAAGGGACATCAATCATTATTTAAACAGGGGATACAAGGTCAGGGAAATCCTGGCCAGTACTCTACATTCGGTGAGGGAAAATTATCTTCAGAAAGTAGCAGTGGAATCTTCCATTGGTGATCAGGTTTGTTTTCAGGGAGCTACTGCAAGGAATAAAGCGCTGGTAGCTGCCTTTGAGGAGAAACTGGGCAGGGAAATCTTTGTTTCCAGATACTGCCATTTGACCGGTGCCCTTGGGACTGCATTGATGCTCAGGGAAGAAGCTCCTGCCAGAACAAAATTTAAGGGACTGGAGATCTTTAGGCAGGAAATTCCTTTAAAAAGTGAAATTTGTAGTTTTTGTAACAATCATTGCCGGATCTCTATTGCTGAAGTAAATAATGAAAAGGTGGCCTATGGCTTTTTATGCGGAAGGGATTACGAAACAGAAAAGTTTATCGACAGAAATACTTCCGGATTCGACCTTTTGAAGGAAAGGAATAAAATCCTCAGGGTTTCTCCTTCTTCATATTACAAGAAAGATTTTACCATTGGTCTGCCGGCAGACCTGCACTTATTTGATGAATTGAGTTTGTGGAAAAGGTTTTTTCAGGTTCTTGGAGTGAAAACACTCTCCAGTGAAAATTTTTCAAATCCTCTGGAACAGGGCAAACGTGTGTCCGGAGCCGAGTTTTGTGCACCCATGTATGCTATGTACGGGCATGTTACCTGGCTTTCCGAACGGGTGAATTATATTTTCCTGCCGGTTTATCTTGAGTCCAGGGACAAGAAGGAAAGGAATAAAGAAGAAAATTATTGCTATTATACCCAGTTTAGTCCTTCTGTTGTTTCTTTAATAAATGACCGGGTAAAAGAAAAGATGTTGATACCGTTCCTGGATTTTAAAAGAGGGAATGAGCAGATTGTGAAAGTTCTTTATCAGAGTCTGCATTCTGTGCTGGGTGAGGAGGTCCGGCTCAATGAGGTGAAAAAAGCCTGGGCTGATGCAACTCAAATGGTTGAAAGGCAGAGAATAAAACTCAGGGAATTATATATTAACAGAATTAAAGCCGTCCAGGGCATTAAAGTGGTTTTACTGGGAAGGCCATACCTGGTTCTGTCAAAATCACTAAATAAAGGAATTCCTGAATTATTCGGAAGTATGGGTGTGCAAACTTTTTATCAGGATATGGTGCCTTACGGGCAGGAGGATATGCTGGATATCGATTACCTTTTAAAAGCATTCCCCTGGCATTTTGCCTCTAAGATTTTGGAGGTAACCCGAATGATCATTAAAACACCAAATATATATCCTGTTTTTGTTACGGCTTTTAAATGTGCTCCGGATTCATTTGTTCTGGAGTATTTTAAAAAAATGCTGGATCAACAGGGGAAACCTTATCTTATCCTACAGGTGGATGAACACGATTCGAATGTGGGATATGAAACACGAATTGAAGCAGGGGTAAGATCTTTCAGGAACCATGCAAAGATGAACATGGCTAAAGATCTGGCCATAAAACCGGTTCTAACCAGACCGGATACTGTTTTGTCAAAATCCATGACGGTTTTGTTTCCTAACTGGGATGATATTACCGGCAGGTTTATTGTGGCAAATCTCCGGCGTACGGGTTTTGATGCCCGTTTGCTGGAGCATAGCGAACTCAGCATTAAGAAAAGCATGGTCCATAATACCGGACAATGCCTGCCCTTGAATATAATCGCTCAGGAATATATGGATTACATCCTAAAGTACGATCTGAAACCGGAAAATACAATTCTTTGGATGACCGAGGCACAGCTGACATGTAACATCAGAATGTACCCGCAATTCATTAAAACCCTGCTTGAAAAGCATGGAGAAGGGATGGAAAAAGCCTCTGTTTATTCAGGAGAACTCTCCCATCTTGAAATATCTGTAAATACTACCTATTATGCCTATTTTTGTTATATGCTGGGAGGTTTGCTCAGGCGACTGGTTACAAAATTGCGTCCGTATGAGGTGCAGAAAGGTCAGACAGATGTTGCATTGAACAAGAGTATTCAAATCATTGAGCAGGCTTTTTTGGGGAATGAAACCCTGGATAATGCCCTGTCCTGGTCCATGAAACAGTTTGAAGGAATAAAGCTGCATGAGGGGAGAAAACCACAGGTAGCCATTTTTGGTGATCTGTTTGTTCGTGACAATGACGTGATGAATCAGCAACTTATCAGAACAATTGAAAAAACAGGTGGCGAAGTGATTAATACACCTTACAATGATTATACAAAAATAACCATTGAAAATGTGATTCGCAGAAGAATAGCTAAGGGGAGAAGCCTTGAAGCCATAGGCTATAGAACATTATTATCGGGTCTTAAATACATTGAAAAACGCTATTACAGGTATTTTGAGCCCTGGCTGGGAAAAGACCACACGATTGATGCAAAAAAACTGGAAAAGAACCTGAAACAATTCAATATTGATCTTTATCATTCCGGTGAATCTTATGATAATATTCTGAAGATCTTTCATATCATTGAAAAGTATCCGGATGTTTCCCTTTTCGTTCAGACCAATCCTGCCTTTTGTTGTCCTTCTCTGATCACAGAAGCCATGAAAAATGAAATTCACAGGGTAACCGGGGTTCCCATCGTTACAATTACTTATGACGGAACCAGTGAACAAAAAAATGAGGTAATTATTCCTTACATCAAATCACTGAAAAAGAAGATGGACCAGGCTGATATGGTAAAAATATCTGAGAAAAAATTGTAGCGCAGGAAAACCATGCCTTTATTAATAATACCTTTTGTACCTCAGGTAAAGACGAAAGGTAAACTTATTTCTTCATTTTTTTTAAAAAGCTTGCATTTTAAGCAACATCATTATTTATAACGCATTAATATTTAGTTAATTTTGTGTTTTACAACAAACCCTGTGTAAAAGTGGTAAGAATATTCAAAATATTTATTTGGATTCTGATTTTAATAATCATGGCATTTGACCAGCCTGAACCAGCAATAACCGCAGCCTATATTAAGTTGAGAATAGCACAAAACGATACAATAGCGTATTTGAATATTCCCGGGCGGAAGGATGATGCCATAACAGGCTCTGAGTTTACGGTTCAAATTACCGGACTGAGTATTGAAGATAGAGAAAAAGCTGTGGTTAAAGAAATATTATCAGGAAATGTACCATCCTTCTCACGAAAATTGCGACCTATAAGAATTAATGAAAAAATTAATGCCAATAATTATGAATTCGTTTTTTTTACTGTTTGTGATTATCTGGCTGTTGGTTCTGATGAAGATTATTTATATATACCATTGACACCTTCCACCGCCCAGTATCTTGCTAATCAACTGGACTGTTCCCTTCCTACAAAAAAAATTGTAGATATTATTAATGCTAACACAGAAATTAAACTACATCCTCAACCAATACCACCCTCGGACAGAATGACAACCGTGGCGGTTTTCAGCCAACATACAGATTCAGTTAAACAGCAAATTTCTCAATTGGGGATGGACAGATCAGGTAACAATATTATTGGAGGACATAAAAAAGATGTAATCATTTCAAATAAAATATACAGCTCAGACCGAAATTATGAGAGGGTTGTAATCTATGGCTGGCATTTTAGCGAAAATCATCCAATCCAACCTGTGCATAATGGTCATACAGCACAGTATGCTGATTACTCGCATGGAATTCGGTTCATCGCTAATGTGGCTTTTATTAACGGAGATTCAATTCAGGTTGCAGAAATTTTAGAGGATCCTGATTTGGCCAAATTATTGAGTAGTGAGGGAGTAATTAAGAAACCCTATTATCCGGAGAGTGATGTTTTTGCTCTGATGGAGATTTGTTCCAATAACTTTTTAATCAGTAAGACTATGATTTTACTTTCCGAAATCATTTAGCTGATTGACCTTTAGCGATAGCGAGGGATCTTATGGGTTTTTTCGCATCTTTTTGCGTGAAATAATAAAATCAATACTCAGTTGAGATACCTCGTTAACTGTGGCTGGGAGTTTCATTTTAATTATAGTTCAACCAAAACTATTGACTCCCGGCATCCGGGTTCCATATACAAAAATGGAATTCAATGGCCGGTTTTGAGTTGTGGTAAAAATGTATTTTTCATCTTCAAGGCAGGTACAGAGTTTTGTTATCTGTTTCGACTAAAAACATTTATTCTGTATAGCCCAATGAGGTCAGGAATGTATCTGTCTCAGAGATAGTTTTATTAAAATTATCTAAATGCTTATAATTAAAAAAACCGTGTTTCTCTCCTTCATAAAGAAATAGCTCACACTTGCTGCCTACTTTTTTCATCACTGTTTTATAGTACATTGCTGTTTCGATAGGAATAAGCTTATCTTCAGTTCCAAGAAAAAATATGGTGGGTGGGGCTCCTGCTTTTATATTGTGAATGGGGGAGAAATCTTTATATTCCGAACCTATTCTGTCGTATCCATAACCTCCTGGTCCGTTATCTATAACCGGGTTAAACAGTACAAGCGCATTTGGTTTAGAGCTTATCTCCAGGTTTTCAGACGGGTTATCATATTTACTAATTATGGCTGTAGCTGCTGCAAGGTGTCCCCCGGCAGAACCACCGGACGCAATTATTCGTGATGTATCGATCTGATACTCTTCTGCATTTTTCCTTAAAAACCGGATGGCCGATTTAGCATCTTCCAAAGCATCGAAGGGTGTTGAATTGTTCCGTGATTTTACCCTGTAATCTGCAAGGACACATATTATTCCCCTTTTTGAAAAATATTTTGCATGTGGTTTAAACTGGGATGTACTGCCACCATTCCACCCACCCCCGAAAAAGAAAATCATAGCAGGATAGGTTTTATCCGGTTTTATATTTGCAGGATAATAAAAATCCAGTGCTAAAAAAGTTGTATCAATTTGTTTATATATTACCCGTTTAATATCCGGGCTTGCTTCCTGTGAGAATCCATAAATTCCCAAAAGCAATTCAGTTGCAAAAAGTAAATATAGTTTTTTCATAGTTCATAAATGTAGATATTAATTCATAATATTTCAACAGTTAAGCTAAAATCATTTAACCAAACTAATCCCGGGCGATCGTCGGGCAATAAAGGGTTTTGTTTCCCACACACAGGTGCTCATGAGGAGATTATATTCCCGTTTTGATTCCTTGTCAAGCTTGCTGCAAGGTAGTTTGTTAGTGAGTATATATGGGACCTGATACATGGTCCTGAGTGTTTACTAAGTGAAATCTCCCAAAAATATAATTCATGTTTTTCAGGTTAAAATTCATATATTTGACAGATCTTTTATCTGGAAATAATTTTTTAACAAATAACAAAACATAAATTATGACAACAAGAAAAGCGAATGCTGTTTGGAAAGGTACCTTAAAAGAAGGTAATGGTGTAATGAATTATAGTGATTATAGCGGGCCTTTTACTTTTGCTTCCCGTTTTGAGGAGGGCAAAGGAACAAACCCCGAGGAATTGATAGGAGCAGCTCATTCAGGGTGTTATTCCATGTTCCTTGCTGCGCTGATTGGTGGAGAAGGATTAAACCCTGAAAAAGTAGAAACAAGTGCCGCAGTGACTCTTGGTGAAGATAACGGACCATGCATTACAAATATTAAGCTGACCTGCAATGTCAGTTGTGATGGATTAAGCCAGGAAAAATTTGAAGAATTAGCAGCCGCTGCGAAAGAAGGCTGCCCTGTTTCCAGACTTTATGCCGGAGGTACAGCTGAGATTGAACTGGATGCTAAATTAGTTGGCTGAATTTATTCCGGGATTCATTTAATTATTACTAATGTTTTGCCCCACGCTGGCGCGGATTTGCAATCCGTGCCATTGTTATTTTATCACTATTATTTCCAATAAACCTTTTTCACCAGCATAATCGGCTGCACTGCTAAACATATAATCTTCTGCCCTGAAAACCAAACCTTCTACTACTGGATTTTGGTGGATATAGTTTAGTTTTTGGTCAATAACTGTATTGCTCCAAAGTTCTATCGGTCTGTTATCCGTTCTCCAAAACCGATAGCCTTCGGGAGTTTTAAATTGGTCTAACAACCATTCTTTACGACTTTCCCTATAATTTTTAGTAATGGCCTTGATAATTGCTTTGCTGGTAAATTTTTTATAATCCCGGAGGATATTCTGTAATAAATGGCCTTCTTTAGCCCTTATAATCAGATGTACATGATTTGTCATTATGCACCAGGCAAATATCTCTAGTCCTTTATGTTTTTGACAATATTCAAGATTTTCCACCAGGATGTTTTTGTACTCGCTCCTGGAAAAAACATCCACCCAGCCCTGGACCGCAAAAGATACGAAATAAACTCCTGCGGGATTATGAAATTTGTGCTTTCTGCTCATTACTTTATTGATTATTTGAACAAAGATAATAGGACAAACTTGAAAATAAACTTATTTGGGGCACGGATTGCAAATCCGCGCCAGCGAGGGGGAAGACCGAACTCGGGAGACGAAAGAAAGACGAGTCAATCAATGTTCTATGATTCTGTTTTGGGCTTTATTTTATTTGTTAAGCTCAGAACCTCACTTTCAGTGATAGATGATGTCTTTTTTATTAGATAATGATTGCCACACGATACAATCGTGCGGCAGCGTTGGGAGTAAACCAATAATCGTCATTTGAAAGTACAATGCACTTCCAAATGACGATTACAAAATAAATGGATAATCTGAATTGCGGTTTAGGAAAAATCAGTCATTTATCTTATGTTTTTTTTGAAAACTACCTTTTCCCTTTCACCAGTTTTAGAATTCCATAGCTGAAGAAATCCGTATGCCATACATCATCCTCATTGTTGGGATCAGGAAAGTGTACGTACGCATTCGTCCAAAAATAGCCTGTTGCTTCTTCAAAACGTCCGGTACCACCAGTGAAATTAACTTTATCATTGAACCTTGTGGGATAATAGGGATCTTCATCTTCATTCCCTATTATTAATCCCTCTTCTAAATCAAAATATAGTTCATCTCCATTGGCAGCTACAAATTTCCCAGATCCGTTTCTATATGATCCTGTAGGTTCTCCGGTAGCACAAAAGTCCATTCTTGTGGTCATTTTCCCTAAATGGGACATATTCCCTTCACCAACCATTATTAGTCTAACATTACCTGGTGCACAAGGATTATCATCTGAAAATCCCGCAAACCAAACGGTAAAATCAGCTTTTAGCGGTACACTAACAATCACCGGTTGAGCATGTCCTTTTTTCAGGTTTGTCTCCTGATCATTTTGGTTTAAGGGAGCCAAAGAATCGTCTTTTGCGCAACCTGCAATCAAAAAAAGTATAAAGCTTAGCAATAAAACATAATTAAGTTTTTTCATATTTTATAAATGTTAGTTTAAAAAATATGATAAATGGGGAAAGATGCCCCTAATATAAATTGCTTTAAGTGTATATAATAAAAGACACCTATTTACAAACAACATGTAATACTGTTAATGAAGTAACAGCCCATTTACCGTCCACAAACTCATATCCAATATGGAGTTTGCCGGTATAATGTGAACCCTGATCTCCAATCATATTAAAATTAATTATTCCCGGCCAGGTCATGGTGGAAATGTTTAATTCCCATCTTGCTGTTCTGTTGAATTTAAACACTTCACCTGTTTCCAAGTTTGTAACTTCACCCTTAATCTGTTCAATATCCATGCAGTACACATCCCCGTTTTTAAAATATCTGGCCACCCAATGCACAGTGGCTTCTCCGTACATAATTTCAGTCAGCTCACCGCTGCAAAAGACTCCTGCACCGATTGGTGACGTATACCATCCCTGGTATGCCCTGTTCGCTTTGTCCTGAGCAAAAGAGGTGGTAGCTGTAATGCCTATAAAGAGGCAAACGAATAAAAATGCTTTTGTTTTCATAATGTATAAATTTTAATTAATAATATTTTGACAATACAAGTTATATATTAACCATAAAAGAGACTTGACTTTAAATCCGGAATTTTTTGTTTAGCGTCCGGAAATCAGAAAGGAGATAATTATTTCTGGATTTTGCTTGGATTTATCCCGAATTCTTTGGTAAATGCCCTGCTGAAATGAGACAGGTTTTTGAATCCGGTCTGGTAGGCAGCATCTGAAACCGGGATGTCAGAAGCCATTAGCAGCTCTTTCGCCCTGAGAAGCCGGAGTGATTGAAGATATTCAAATATAGTCTTGTTTGTCAAAGATTTAAACTTGCTGTACAATTGTGTCCTGCTCATAGCCACCACAAAACACAACTTCTTGATATTAAACATATTATCGCCAAGATTTGCCAGCATAAATTTATGGACTTGTTGGATAAATGAATCTTCAATTTTATAATTTTTATTCTGAGGGTCTTTCAGATGGCCGACAGTAGCGTACCTTTCATGCAGCTTTTTACGGAGTTTAAGGATTTTTTTCAGTTGTATGATCAGCTCTTTCTTGTTAAATGGTTTGGCCAGGTAAGCATCTGCTCCTCTCTCAAGGCCTGCCAGCCGGGAGGTAATATCCGCCTTGGCCGTGAGGATGACCACAGGAATATGACTAGTACGGATGTCATTTTTCACTTTATCCAGCAATTCCAAACCATCCATCGCCGGCATCATAACATCGCTTAGAATGATATCCGGCCCTACATCCAGTGCTTTTTTTAACCCTTCCTTTCCATTTGATGCGGTCTGAATATTGTAATCTGTCTCAAGTAAAGCCGCCAGATATTCAATCACGTCCTTACTATCCTCTACGATCAGTAACAAAGGTTTGTCTTTTTGATCTTTTTCTTTGGGAACCACCTTCTTTTCCTCATGCAGCGTATTAAAAATCTGCCTCACTCCGGCAGTTTCAGGTAATTCCGTTTTTTCCATTAAGGGTGCATTATTTGTAACAGGGAAAGAAACAATAAATTCCGTTCCTTTTCCGTAAACACTTTCAACCCTGATTGTTCCATCCATTAGCAGAATCAACTCCCGGGTCAGGGCCAATCCCA
>JANTGF010000029.1 GCA_024763075.1 Bacteroidales bacterium
CTGTATAATCATCGCCCATATCCACAATATTCCGGAAGGAACAATTTGTAATTTTGGCATAAACACCATCCCTTCCAACATATACTGCATTATTTCTGATTCCATTAATAATTACCCGGTCAAGAATCAGGCGGACATTCTTTCCTTTTACATCAATGGCATTTCCCAGATACAGGGCTTCAAGGTCTGATTCTGCTGTTCTTCCCTGAATAAGAACATCTTTCATGGTAAATTTAGTGCCTTCTCCGAAAATAAGAAAATACCCATACATATAATCACCTGTGGCATTGGACCTGGGGATTATCATTGCCGGCCGCACATCTTTAGGACCGGGGGCTCCAACAATTTCAATATCATGGTAAATTTCATATTGCAACTGCTGCAGGTAAACCGCTCCGCGAGGAAGTAAATAAACATCATGTGCAAAGGCTCCTCCCGCAACCGTATCGGAGGTAATCACGGAATACATGTCATCCGTGAGAGAAAGTTTCAAGGTGTCATTCTGTGCATTCAGCCGGTTTAAACCAAACACCACAAGGAAAACACTTAAGAGAATTCTGGAAAAAAATGTAAAGTTTCTCATAATTAAAAATTTAAGTTAATAGTTCATAAAAAATTACACCGGGCCCGGCTTTTCCGTTCCCGGATGGAAATATACTAATTGTTGCTAAACAGCCAGATCAAACCTATTTCGCCGGTCATACCATAATAGGAAAACCGGGTTGGAAAATCAGGGTAACCATTCTGCTTTCTTATATCCAGGGCTTTATTAATATTATTCAGATTCAGGAACACTTTCATCCCTTTTACAGGAAGCCTCTGTTTCAGTGATAAATCAAACCTGTAATAGGTAGGTTCGTACGATCTGTAAACTTCCCAGAATGAGTTCCCTTTAAAGACATTTGATTGATAATACAATGAAACACGTCCTGAAAATCCTTTATAATCATACCCCAGCGAAACATTTAAAATATCAGCAGGTTGATTAACCAATCTTCCTTTATATGATCTGTCAATATCATAGCGAACACGCGGAGAAAAGGGATCGCCCGGAATTGATGCACTGTCGCCAATCTCTGTTTGGATATAAGTAGCCTCAGAATTAATATGTGTGTAGTTTATATTTAATACTATTCCTTTTAAAGCCCCGGGAAGATACCAGAAATTTGTCTGCCATTCCATCTCAACACCTTTAATATAAACCGGGTTGATCGTATCGTTATAATCCCAGCTACCCTGCTGAACTCCATATACTACCGGAAGCCTCATAAGCTCATGTAAATCACCAATAATTCCGGACCTGTTAAATATCTTATTTGTAATTTTTTTAGAAAACAGGTTTACACTAAACAAACCAATATAGTTATGGTGTATTGAAGTCACAATATCATAATTCTCAGACTTTTCCGGCTGTAGGTCATATCTGTTGAATCTGATGTTATTCGGACCTCTGATATCCAGAATAGGAATAATCGAGGAATAGCCAGGTCTGGAAAGTGTATTCGTGTATGCAAGATGAAATTGCAACCATTTCAGAGGTTTAATTTTCATGTGTATGGAGGGAAGGAAAAAGCTATTTTCACGTACGGTAGTTGTATCTCCCCTGTGTATATCCGAAGCTATCGGCCTATATTCGACAAATAATTCCCCTGAAGCCTGGGTATTTCCCCGCTTACCAGTGTATTCTGTACGGTTTCTTTCATACCTGACGCCTGGCGTCAAATCAACAAACGAGGTAAGATGAAATGTTGCCATCAAATAGGCAGCGGTATAATCTTCTATACCGTTGTAATCAAACTTTTGAGATTTGGGGGCATGATGTTTGAATCTGTTGTGATAGATCTTTTGAGGCACCTGGCTATTCTGCACATCATTAAAAGCAAGAACCACCATATCCTTCGAAGCTCCCCTTATAAAAGTACCATATTCATTCAGGAAGTTTTGTGTTGGTTTATAATTATAGTCTATAAAAGGCTTAAATCTCATGCGGCCTATTCCACCATCCCTGTACTCAGGCAGAAAAATATCCGGGTAATGCAACTGCAGAGTGTCAATAACCGGAGGTTGAGTACCTCCACTGTTAAAATTTCCATCGTAAAACTCATAATCATGCGACCTTTCCTGATGACGATATTTCCCCCCGGCTTTAATTGATCCGCTGATTGTTTTGGAGAGTGTGAAAAACCATTTGGCATTCAATGATCCTTCATACTGGCCCTGTGAAGTAAGGTTGAAATTTTTTGCAGTATTGTTTATGGTATATTCTTCCGGCTCATCCATAGCATCTGCAAAAACATTTTTAGCAATTTCATCAGGCGGATCAGAATCAACACCTTCAAATAACAAAAAATCAGTTGCTTCCAATGAATAGTCTGCCGGAGCACTGGTCTCCGCAAACGACCATGACAGATTTCCATCCAGTAAAAAGCTACCTATCCTTTGTTCATACTGAAGCATATTACTATAGGTAAGTCTGGTTTCATCCTCAAAACTGGTCCGGATAGTTGTTTGATTGTCCCCTCTGGAAACATTTGCATACAGTTCATAAATGGAAACATTATCATTGCTACTGCTGATATTGTTTTTAAAGGCAATATCCCCTCCCGGTAATTTATAGTCCAGTACCAGAGAGGCTCCTTTACGATTTCTGATTCTTTGAACATCAGACATAAATAAATTCCCAATGTAATGCCTGTCATATACCTGTTCATCCGTTTCCTCGTCTATTCTGAGATTACTGTAATTGCTGGAAATTGACATTGAATTGGAACTCCTGTTACGGCTTTCCATATTTGCCTGTACAAAAAGACCAAGTTTCTCATTAAAAAAACGATCTGCTATAATCGCATTAACATTGTAATCCCTGAAGGTATTCCCAAGGTTGTTATAGCCCCAAAGACCTATCACTTCACTCTTAAATCCACCGGCAGGTGCTTTACGCATCTTAAAATTTACCGTACCCCCAATAAAGTCGGCATCCATATCCGCATTGTGGGCCTTTACAACCTCCATCCCCTCAAGAGAAAAGGCAGAAATCATATTGAGATTTACACTACGGTCTTCAGATCCACTGGTTGTAAAAGAATTGGTACTGCCAGAAGTTTCAGCTGAAGAACGAAATGCATTTCCCGTGGAAGCCATTTCAACCCCGTCCAGGGTTATCTTATTATAATTCGGAGACAATCCGCGTACTACTACCTTTTCACCTTCCCCCCCACTTCTGAGAACGGATACTCCCGGCAACCTTCCCAGGGCTTCTGCTGCATTTGCATCGGGAAGCTCGCGTATCCTTTCAGCCGAAACCACATTCCTGATATCCTGAGAAGACAACTGCTGGTTTATGGCTTTCATCTGGCCCTTAGCCTGAGCGGTAACCTTTACTTCCTCAAGCTCATTTGCACCACTGTAACTTAATTTGATATCTTCCTTATAGATTTCACCTTCTTTAAACTCCATTTCCATCCTGATCTTCTTATAACCGATATAAGAAACAACTACTGTGTATTTACCTGCTGGAATTGAAGCAATCGAATAACCTCCTTTATCATTTGTCGTTCCTCCTATACTGGTTCCCTCCAGGTAAATATTTGCCCCCGGTAAAGACTCATTCGTTATAGCATCAGAAACCGTTCCAACCAGAGAAGCCCGTTTTTGTCCAAATGAGGAAGAAGCTGAGATTATTAAAATCAACAACAATAAAATAAATTTAGGTTTCATGAGTTTAAGGTTATTAAAGGTTAATAAGAATATAAAGAATTAACTAACATTCCATTTTCTCCTTTGGTTGGCTAAAGATATGGCATTCATCCTTAAAAAGTATCAATTATACGGTAAAGAACGGTTCTGAAACCGTTACTCTTTTGTTACCTATTAATAGATAACAAGGTCATTACTAGCAATCTACAATTTTATATTGAAATTGATCAATTATCTGAATTAAGTGACTGTCCGGCTCTGAGATCAGAAAATAAGATAGAAATGCCTCTGTCAGGCAACAAGTTGTCAAATCAAAGAAGCTTGAATAATTATAAAATAGAATAAGGTTTGTTATTATAGCGCCAAAGTTTGCTGAAAAAAGTCAATAACGCATCAGATCGAAATGGCAAAACAAATCCGTGTGCCAAATTACAGACTGCTTCACCGAAGACATTGAAGAATATGATGTTTTAGCCTGGCAAAAGAATGTAGGTCAATACATTTTTCTCACCTTTAGTTTTATTCTCCAATAACCAGCTTAACTCTTCTGTAATCGTATTTCCTTGCATATACCGGTATGCGGGCGGCAGGATCATTATTATCATTGTACAGGCTTTCCACCTGAAACCAGAAATCAAAAATATGTCCGGCAGGTGTATTCGGGTCAATACTTAAGACAGTAGCAATGCTGGTTGCACCAGCCTGATTTATTTTCTTAAAATATTGCAAAGTATCCACTTTTACATAATCATCATCAAACTGATTAAGCAGATAGGTCCTGTGGTATGTATTTAAATCAGCTTCGCCCATGCCTTTCGGTAGTTTAATATATGCAAGAATATTTTCCCCTCCGTCAATTTTCCCATTTCCATTACCTTTTCCACCTGAAATACTTTCTGCTTTTATCTCATTCGGGCCCTGGATAAAAACAGGAACATTATCCACCTTTCTTCCATCCAGAATAATTATATCCTCAGCCCTTATACCGATTGATTTTGGAGTTGCAAAAAACATTATGTTCTGTGTATCAACAGCCATCCCGTCAACACTCACCTCAAAAAATATTTTCCCTACACTGGCTGTATCAATATACTCAGCCAGATGATAGCTGAACTGGTTGTGCAACTGCAAGGACGATAAAGCTTTACAATTATTTACTGAAACCACATTCTTGTTGAATTTTACATAAGGCTGGTTTGAAAATGCCCTTATTCTAATGTTTCCTGCATCTTTCAACCCAACATTCACGAGATTAAAGTTAAAACTGTAATTTCCCCCGGTTTCATAATAAAAATACTCCTGATTGCCTTTTGGGACAATTCTCAAAATGGCATGGTTACTATTATTTTCACCGGTAATCCCCACCACATTTCCTCCACCCTCCAGACCAATAGATAATCTTCCTTCGGAATCAGATTTAAGCTTACTGCCGGCAAAACTCTGATTGGACAAATTATAACTAACTATCTCATATTCTGTCTCAGGCTCATAAAGAGCATCCGTTAATACCGTGACTTTTTCGTTCCTGACAATTTTTCCATCCGGAATGAAAGTCCGGTCAATGATTCTAAAATGCGATGGGGTCACATTTTTAAGAATGGTAAAAGCCGGAACGGAACGATTAATATTAAACTGATAATTCCAAACAGCAAACACCGGAAAACCCGGACTAATATGACACCAGTTATGGGGAAGCTTATGTTGCTTTGAAAATTCTTTCATATGAAAATCCAGTTGTTGATCAATATCACCAGCCCAATGGTCCGGAAAGTCGGCCAAATGAAATTCAAAATGGCTTACATCAGCAATTTCAAGAATCTTTTTCAACTCATAATCATTGTATTTCAACCAGTCACCATCGGTAGCAGTTAAACGTACCGACAATCCATTCAGTGACCGGTACATTTCCAGAACCGGGAAAACTACCTGATATTCGTTTATCCCATAGAGCGGGGCATTATCAGCAGGGTCAAAAGCACTTACCGAGCTTACCAGATCCTTATTCTGACCGGCCACATACAGGGAAGTTTGTCCACCCATACTCAAACCGGTAATTGCTCTGTGATCCCTGTCAGCTATGGTACTATAATTATCATCAACATTTTTCACCAATTCTCTGAAATACAAGCTAAAGTCCCAACCCATACGGGGGTTTTCGTCTTCATTTCCATAAGCACGCCGGCAATCATAAGGAGTACTTTCCCCGTATTTTATTCCTTCCCTTTCATAGATACCCTCATGTATAGGAACGTACCCATCCCAGGTAACGATTATCACATCATGATCCCGTGTGTACTGTTTCCACTCCATAACAAAAGGAGGTTCTTTCCGTCCATTCTCAGGGTATTCAACATCATATTCCAAATCATAAGCATCCCATTTATATCTGCCACTCCATCCATGGAAATAATAAACTACAGGATAAGCCTGATTTCGGTTGTAATTTTCAGGTAAATAAATCCTGTAATTGCGAACAGTATCAAACACATCACTAAAATACTCAACATCCTGATAGGGAAGTGTATCATAAATGGTTACGACATTTTGTTTTCTATTTTCAGCTGTTTTATCTCCCGGAGTTGAGCATTTCTGAAATATTAAAAGAATGAATATCGCAATATACAAATTCACAAAAGCTATCTTTATTTCTTGATAATGTAACATGGATGTTTTTAAAGTTTAGATAATATTGAAATTCACTTTCATAATGCTTTTTTTGCAGAGAAACTACCAGTTTTGAGTCAACGATATTATGGTGGTAACATCTGTCATTTCTATGCTTGCCTGCCGGCCTTGCTCTGCCATAGCTATGCAAAGGCAATGCAGGCAGGGAAGTATTACTGATAAATCTTTCAATTGAAATTAATTTTACTTTCCTGTATTTTTCACTTTGTGATGTATTTTTAGTATTTTCGTAACCCATTCATACTTTAAAGGTATGAATCATTTGGAAAGTAAGGCCAATGAATTGTCCTGTTAACGGTTTGGAAACCGTTACCTTAAGGTAAATAAAAAACATAATGCATTCATTATGAATATTGTAGAAATCAGAAAATATTTGGATAAGATCATTGAAAGTGATTGCTTTTCCCGTTCTGATATCTATAAAAAGCTTTTAAAGTACTTAACAGAGGCAACTATTGAAGGTAAAAGGCCAAAGGAGTTTACCATTGGCCTGGATGTTTTTAACCATAAAGCAGATGATCCTGCCACATCCAACGTAAGAGTTTATGTGCATAAATTAAGAAAAAAGCTTGATACATACTATAACAAAGAAGGCATTCATGATCCTATTCGTTTTAGTATTCCCAAAGGGTCTTATTCCATTGAATTCAAAAACAAAAAGGATGTTTCCTATCAAACGAGAGTTAAGTATCTATGGATATCTCTGGCAGCAGCAATTTTATTATTCATTATTCATTTACTCTTTTTTGTCAATCCCAAATCAGATAATGAAAAACTTAAGAAAACAGCTTTCTGGCACGAGTTTTTTGATAACGGGAAAGAAACTGTGATTGTTGCCGGAGATTTTTTCATGTTTACGGACCTTAAAATTGAAGATGAGCGTGGACTTAACTGGAATATACGGGATACCAGAGTAAACTCAGAAGAACAATTCATGGAGATCATTAATAACGACAGTCTTCTCCATCCGGAAGATTTCAGGATCCTTTCTGACGTCACCTATATGCCACGGGATGCTCTTTTCAGTATGCAATATATTATCCCGGTGCTTCATGACAATAATGTCCCCTATCAAATTGTTCTTAGTTCCAACTTTAAATGGGATATTTTCAATAATTATAACATTATTTATATTGGCGCATTTAAAAATCTGAAAACTTTATCAATTTTAACGGAAAAATTAGGAATTTCTTTTAATAATTCCAGTGGTGAAATTTCGGTAAAAGGCCCCGAAGGAGTAAATAATTACTCTTCTTATTTTTTTATTAATGATAATAAAAACATTGATTATACCTTAGTTTCGAAAATGCCCGGTTCCGACAATAATATTATTTATTTGTTCGTCTCCAATAATGATATAGGTTGTATCGAATCAGTAAAATACTTCACTCAACTTGATTCGGTAAAAAGTTTTGATGACAGGATTCTGAATGATGCCCATTATTTTAAAGCAATATACAAAGCAGAAGGAATTATCCGTACAGGTGTTACATTTGACCTTAAAGAATATGAACATATTGCTGATTCATCACTTCAGAATTTCTGGCATTACTAGATTGCAAGCCTTAAATCAATCAATTTCCGGTTTTCTCCAATAATTACTTTTCTTTTTATTTATAAACCGCTTCCCCTTTCTCAACCGACCAGTCATTTCCAAAAAATCCTGCGGCTTCCACCCCTTTTACTCCTTCTGTCATATAATCTTCAGAAATAACCATAAAATCCGGGAATCCGCTACCCGGGTTGAGATATGGCAAACTTCCTGTAAGCCTTATGCCTTTAAGTCCGGTTCCTGCGACTACACCCACAGATGCAAACTCACTGTCTTTTTCCGGGTAAATAAAAATAATTCCCAAATTTGAACCTTTTATCTCCTTTTTTCCTATTCTGATCAACTTTTTGGTAACCTGTACCGGACAATCCGGCAGTAAAGTTTCCCATGCTGAATTTGTAGATGCATTCCCATACAAAATTATATTTCTATCTTTGTATTTCACCGGATCAAACTCTGTATCCTTAATAATTTCAATAGAACCGTTCCCCTGATACCAGAAAATTTCAGCATCATACCTGGCCTTATCGAAAATCCATTTATCCTCGGAATTGCTACCATTTGTCCCAAGTACGAAAACTACCTGATGATTGATCGCATCTTTAAATGTGCCATAACGATGAGGACCCTTCATAGACTTTGAGGGTGATGACACCTGCTTCCAGGTTTCACCTGATTTATCAAACCAAACATTGTTACTTACTTTCGTCAACCCAGATATTAATAATTCCGAACTGTCCAGCTTAACTGACAGCTCCCTGTGTTTATCTACCTGCACAAGATCAAAGCTCAGGCGTTCCACATTCGCTGTGGATCCTTCAAACAAATTTCTCCCCGGGTCGAAGCGAATGTCCACTGTACTCATTTCCAGGGGGTGAATCTGCGCTTCAATACTTAACCAGTTATTAACAGACGAAACTCCAGGATTTGCGGTTCTGAAATCAATTTCCCTGATTCTTTTCTTTCCTGGAAGAGCATGCCGTGCAAAAAAATCGAAAAGTGGCGGCCAGTCCACACAATCTGTCCCCGGTTCTTCCGATACATCCCACCAATGTCCGGCCCCGGGTTGCCTGTGGAACACAAAATCCTTATGAAACTTTTTCAAATGTTCAACCATTTGTTCCGATTGTCCTATCCGTACATTATTATCTTCCTCGCCATGGATAATATAAATACCCAACTGTTTATAATTTTCTTCAAGCGCGTAAGTATGACCCGGCAAAGTTGCGCGCATTAACATCTTCTCCATTGGAGTCTCCTCTTTTTTGCTTCTGATCCTGTACGACCACCAGCTTATCCATCCTGCACTGGGGCCAATGGCTGCAAAAAGATCAGGATAGGTAGCCCCCAGTATCCAGGTTCCATGCCCACCCATGGAATGACCTGTCAGATAGACTCTTTCCTTATCATATGGTATGCTTTCTTTCGCCTGATTCAATACCTCCAGCGCATCGATTCTGCCCCAGTCTTCCCAGTCATATCCATAAGGTCTGCGATTGGTTGGACTAACAATATTTGCCCAGCTCTTATTGTTATAGGACGAAGCCTGATTGATGGCCTCAACGGAAGCCCCATGTACGGAAAGAACCAGGGCCGGATCACCATCAATCTTCTTATTTTTCACAGGATTTACCGCATAATACTGCACACTCCCGTCAATGGATGAAATAAAGGTTCTTTTATAGGGCTGATAAATATCCTTTGTCCGGATAATGACTTTCTTTGAATCCAGTACTTTGCCTCCTCTTTTCAGTTCGAGCAACGCTTCTATCTCTCCTTTAGCAGAAGGAGCAGGTCCCTTCAGCCGGAAACCGGTTTTTCGTACGGAAAACGGCTGAATGAGCGGAACCTCCTGAATTGTCTTTTCCAGGCCTGTACCGGAAACCTGAAGACTAAGATCTTTCACAGGTTTTACATCAGCATTAATAACCACTACGGCACCCAAAAAATCAGGGGATTCTCCTATTCTGAAATCAGGCAAAGTATTGTCCTTTACATTTAAAACGGTCTTTTCAGAAAGATCATGAATGAGTACTTTTAAACGCCCCCGGGTTACACTGAAAACAAAAATATTTTTACCCTTTTTGAGTTTTACAGGTAACAGGGAAAAATTAAATTTAGGTTCCCATGATTCAAAACTCTCTTTGTTCTGATATTTATTTCCCATTCTTGGAGAACCATTCACATATACCATGTTATGTCCCATCCCTTCAAGTAATACAGCTTTTTCAGTCTTGCTCCGAATTTCCATATAAACCCAGGAAGCACCTCTCAGACCCCGATCACGAAACCAGCCGTCATCTCCTGATTCCAGCTTTTTCCAGGCGATGGAAGTATCATTAAAGATCAGCATTTCCCCTTCTTCCGGAGACTTAAAACGGCCCATAAGAATGGCTGATTCAACCGGATCAGTTTTATAAACATCCATCCGGTAATTTCTCGGGACATGAACCATCAGCCCCTCCTTTAACATCAGTTTTCCATCCTTAAAATCTAAGGAAGTAGCATTTATCAAGGGTACACAGAAAAATGCTGTGAGCAGCAACAACAACTTACATTTTGCAAACTTGTTTATGTTTTTCATCTGTTTATAATTTTGTATTCTACTAGTATTGTGTTCTTTATGTTTTGTCACGATTTCTTCATGCTGCGCGAAAAAAATCTTGCCAAAAAGGTTATTTCTATTTTTAATTCCCGGGGTTAAAACCCCGGGTTATTAAGATTTAACCCGATGGGTTTTTATAATCATTTCCTTGTACATCGGTTTGGCCGTCCTGAATGTTTCATATATTTAAATTTAACAATTTGATGAATCTATTTATTAAGTTTTGAAACAATTTTTAGCAAAAATCCAGGCCAAACCTTTTAACAAATTCTATTGAATAAAACAGTTTGTTAAGTAAAACAAGACTAATGACCGGTTCCCTTTTTCATTATTTGTTCAAACTTGTTCAAAATTTCCTGACTCAACACAGCCTTTTCCTCCCAGGCCTGATCTCCGGTAACACCCGCCTTCGCAGAATTAAAAGGCTGAAAATCAATTTTGCGAAAAGATGATTTCTTTTTAAAACGGAAATCGTAATTCTCCGGATCAGTAAAAAAAGGATCCACAATAAATGAATGGCTGTCATGCCCTGTTTTCTTCCATTTCTTAAATGACATTCCTGAAAAATCCATCTCTTTGGTCAGGGGATTCCAATAAATATTACTATCCACTTTCACATCAATTTTATCCCAGGGTCCGGCCATAACCACTCCTTCACTGAAATAAATAATATTATTTGTCAGGTTAAACGACAGGTGATCTTCCACCCGGGTACACTGCAGCTGATATTTCTCGCTAAAAGCAAAAATGTTATTCCTGATCACATTTTCTTTCCCATAATGCTGATGAAAGCCACCGGTTTTGGTTTTATATACCAAATTATTCTCCATATGAATGCCTGTGGAACCCTCATCCGGGTACAAACCCCACCCACCATAAGAATAGGAATAAATATGATGGATTACATTATTATTTACCTGTGTTCCTTCAGATGATCCAAGGGTATAAACACCGGACATATCACTTAAAATACCCCAGCCAATATGATGAATATGGTTAAAAAGGATACGATTCCGTTTGGCCGGGCTGTATTTGTAACCCCATATCCAACCTACTGAAACCCCGGTATATCTGAAATCACCTATATCATTGTGTTCAATCAGATTATCACTGCTTTGACCAATCCATACCCCTACCGCACAATCAAAGATATAACTTCCGGATTTGATAATATTGTTTACAAAGGAGATCTTGCGAGTGATTAAGTCCCGGTTTTCAGGTATGACGGTTTCCCCCATTCTTACCCCTCCTGCACCCAAATCATGAATATAGCAGTGCTCCACGAAACTATTGCTACAGGCTATGCGGAACCAGATCCCATAATTACCTGTATGGGCGATCTCACAATCCTGAATATATATGTTCCGGGCTGCATCCGCCTGAATTGCAGCATCAATGGGGCTGGCAGCCTGAGCCGGCTCAAAGCCCTCTACCGGCATATTCCATGCGGAATACATAAATTTCAGTCCTTTGAGTTGAATGTGCTCAAGGTATTTCCCTTCGCTGGCATTTCCCTTAAAAATTACAAGATTTTGCAGAACAGGTGCAATCATTTCAGTTTTTGCAGGATCCTCACCCTCCAGGGGAATGTAACGGAGACCTCCTTCCATGTCCAGAAACCACTCCCCGGGAGCATCCAGGGCTTCAGCGTAATTCTCAAGGATATACCGTTGACCGGGCTTCCATGAGTTCCAGGGCTTCATACCACCACCGGAAGTGTATATCACCCCTTCCGGATCAACACTTACTTTATCCAGATACCGAAGCGTAATATCCCACTTATGATATACTTTCAATACCACCCGCTTAAAATCTTTCTGATCCAGAAAAGCCAAAGGCCGTATATTTTCCTTAACCACTTTTACGATCTGTCTGGCTTTTTCAGGAGCACGTCCATTTCCCTTCACCCAAACCTCCTCCTTAATATCTTTCATATTAAAATAGCCCTGATTGGGGCTTTTTGCCCTGACAGCCCTTCTTCCATTCACATACAACTGCTCAAAATGCCAGTTCCAGTATTTCACTTCAGGTATTTTTACATACCAGGTTCCATCTGGCAATTTTTCAATTCCTGTTATCCGGATACCTCCTATAAAAACAGGTTTAGATCCTTGCTCTGCGGAATAAATCACAGGAAACTGTTCCTTTCCACTATCTTCAGCACCAAGCGTAAAAGGCTCTTTCATGAAGTATTGTCCGGATTTCACGATAACAAATACCGTATCATTTATCTGATTTTGACTTTTCCATTCACGTACCCTGTCACGGGCAACATTTAAAGTAGCTACCGGTTTTTCTTTTGTACCCGGATTAACATCACTTCCATCCGGTGAAACATAAAAGCGGACTCCCTGACCAAAAAGCATACCTTGCAAAAGCAGAAAAAGTGTAAAGACAATTCTTAGTTTCCTCATAATCTTATATTTAATTTTTAGTATTGAAAAAGATCATTTCCCAATCCTATCTCTCCGGCAGCATCAGATTAAGACAAGACAACCAAAAATCATTATATCCTTCCCAGTAAACAAAATTACATCCCCAGTGTGGTGCAGGGTCTGACATATATGCCAATACCCTGCCTTTTCCATATCTACCATAACTCACCAAAGGGTCTCCGGTTTCCTTTATTTTTAAAATAGTTTGGAAACCCTCTTTTGGGCTCACCTTGTTATACCCAAGAATTGGAGGAAATGTATTCCAGTCAATACCTGAGAACTTTTTTGCTTCTACTGTTTCAGAAGCATGAAAACCTTCTGTACTTTCAACCAGGTCCTCATAATCAAGGCAGTTTACCGGGAGTATTTCTTTCAGCCCGGTCCTGCCCCAGCCGCCTTTACCCATTTCTCCAGTAAATGACAGCCATCCACCGAGAAACATTACGCTCTTACCCGATTTAACAGCTTCAACGGTAAGTCTTATACGATCCGGAAAGGTAAGAACTTTCGTACCAAATTTTTTCCGATCGAAAAAACCGGGTGCCAATTGAAATATCTTTGCTTCCACATCACTGAAGATAATAACATCGTAAGTCTCCAGTATTTTTTCATATTCACCAGGGGCAAGTTTGTAAAAATCCCAGGTCGGGACTGAATTTACCTGATGCTCACCCGAGGATTCCAGTGCTTCTTTTAGCCATTTCCCATAATTAAATATTTCAAGGCCTTTGTGAGAGTAGTTAAAAGGAGTTTCCGCAAAAACAGGACCGGTTAATACAGCCCAGTCACCAACATAATAAATCTTTGCCATTGTATTTTTCTTTCATTAAACAATATTTCATCTTCGGTTATTTATTACCTGCAAACTACTAATTATCAACTATTTATTGCCAACTTTCAATTATCTCAGATAATCTGAATATCCTCTAGCCCATTCTGGCTGCTTCAATCATTTTCCGCAGATTATCCGAAGGCGTATCCGGGGGAATAGCACATCCGGCATTTACGATCAGTTTTGGAGAATCCCTATAAATATCAAGTAATTCCCGGGTTTTTTCCTCCACATTTCTGACAGTTCCCCGTGCAATAACTCCTGAAGGATCAATGTTACCTATAAATGTGAGGTCTTTACTATACTTTTCATAAATCTTATGAATATCTGTTTTATAATCCAGTTCCACCGCATCCGTGCCACTTTCTTTCATATCGTCCAGAATAATATCGGTATTTCCGCAAATATGAAGGCAATAAGGCAGATTCAACTCATTAGCCTTTTGTACAATCTTTTTCTCATACGGTAATGCAAATTCTCTGTACATTTCAGCAGATATCATTTCCGGACCGGCAGGACTGTCTCCATTGGAAACCATATCCACACCGGTTTTAGCCATCAGCTCAATAAACTGAATCGTTGCATCCGTACAATAATCCAGCAGATCAAAAACACGCTGATCTCCGGTTAATAAATCCATCATCCATTCAGCCGGTCCACGCATCATGCTTGCCAGTGAAAAGGCAGCCTGATCACAATTTCCTCTTACATAGATCTCATTTCCAAAGTGTTTCTTCACCAATTGACAAGACTCAAGCCATATCTGTATTCTTTCATTCCCGGAAATATCAACTCTTTCCAGAACATCAATATCCTCAAGGGAATTAAGTGTAACTCCTCTTGTACGTGCAGGCTCATTCACCGGAAAATCAACAGGGACACCCACAGCACCGGCTAATGTGGCAGTATCCACATCTATGAGAACACCATCATAATGGTATTTTTCAATCGCCTGAATATGGGTTTTCGCAATTTTTTCCGGATCTTCGCGATACTCCTTCTGGGTAAAACCAGCTTCTTTGGCAGCCATCATAAAATTATGCAACATAACCGGTCTTTTATCCGGCCATTCTCCTGTCAATGCAGCATTTATTCTTTCGTATCCATTCATAACATATTTTTAATCCTCCATTAATCAACTCCGTGAATCTTAAATGTCCAGGCATAGAAAGAAGGCATTTCATTATATCCAATACCCCTGACATCCACCTTCAACTCACCGTTTTCCCAGGTCCAGGGTAAAAACCCTTCCCTTCCGAGCAAACTCACTTTGGTACCGGGAGCTGGCTTGTCCATATTTAAAACCAGGGTTTCATCCGGCCACTCCAGCGCAATGGCATAAACATTTCCATGGTTTTTTGTATATGCGATGTATTGTTTCATGGATTTGTAAACTCCTTTTAAACCATCTCCCCCTGGAATATCCCTATTTGTAAACAGGTTCTTACGGGGAATCACTACCAGTGGGAATTTATCAGATGACCAGGAAACACTGATCATGGCATTTTGTTTTTTCTCATAATACTCAATTTTCAAAGGTAACATCTTCCCGGCTTTCAGCTTCATCACTCCTTTTTCCTTAACTTCCCCCTTATGGCTCATCGCATTGCTGTCACTTCCTTTTACTGATTTTCCCCACTGATCAATTACCAGTTTGCCATCAATCCAGAGCCGCATTCCGTCGTCAGCTTTCGCCTCAAAATGATATTTGCCACTGAAATCAGGTTTCAGATACCCCGTCCAGGTTACGCTAAAATCATCTTCTTTAATTGGTTTTCCCGGAGTATTCCGTACCCAGTTGAAGTCAATTACAGAATCGGTTCTTTCCATCTGTACCTCTTTTTCCTCTCCTGTTTTCTTCCATAAGGTACATCCGTAAATGGCTTCTCCGTTAATTTTCAGCCACTGACCCAATTGTAGTAACCTTTCCTGCTGAAGCAAGGGAATCTGTCCGTCTGCTTTTGGGCCTACATTTATTGTAATTCCTCCACCATTGGATACCGCCTTAATGAAGAAATGAATCAATTCTTCCGGGGTCATATATGCATCCAGCGGTTCATTCCGGTTTAAACCAAAAGACCTGCCCAGTCCACGCACCTCACTCCAGGGTCGCTTGCTGTTTTTCAGCCCGGAACTATACTCAGGAGTTAAGTAACCAATATTACTTCCCCCGCCCCACCGGTTATTTACAATCGCATCCGGCCCAACCAGATTAAAGTACCAGGCAATAAGCTCCCGGGCGTGCCAGTCTTCCGCTGAATTATACCATTCTCCGTCTGTAAACAAAACTTTTGGTTTATAGGATGAAATAAGCTCTTTAAACTGGGGGATCATGTGTTTATCCACGTATTCTTTGATCTGGTCATTAGGATCGGTATACCAACGGTGCAATGGATTGTTCCATTCGGGCAGGGAGTAATACAAACCGAATTTCACATCTGTCTTTCGTACTGCTTTTGCCAGGTCTCCTACCAGGTCCCTGTGCGGACCCACATCCATACTGTTCCATCCGGGTGCATACTTACTGGGCCATAAGCAGTAGCCATCGTGGTGTTTGGAAACCAAAATAATAAATCTAGCACCGGCATCCACGAACAGTTTTGCCCATTCATCCGGATTAAATAATTCTGCTTTAAACAAGGGGGCAAAGTCACGGTATGTAAAATCCTCTCCATAATTTTTTTTCATAAATTCTGTACGCAGGGGACTGCCTACCTGTAGCCCCCTGAGATACCACTCACCATAAGACTCCTTACCTCCATAGGCAGGTACCGAATAGAGTCCCCAGTGAATAAATATCCCAAGTTTTGCATCCTTGAACCACTGTGGATAAGGACGGCTTTGTAAAGATTCCCAGGTAGTATCCCATTTCTGCTGTTGTGCAAAAAGAGAGTTGTTAATTAACAAAAACGATATAAATAATATACTGAACTTTAGTTGCTTTTTCATTTTACCGTATTATGCTATATTATACTTGCATATTTTTGTCATCTCAGGTGCTATTTGACTACAACCTCATCTACAAAAATCCATGCCTTCCCACCAGATCCCACATGCCAGGGAGGACATTTCCCTATATTCTTTGCTTTAACTTTTACATATCTCACCTTCATTTTCTCAAACCTGACATCCATATCAATGAATTCTTTTTCTTCGGTATTCTGATTTACCTTATGCTTCATTTTTCCAATGTTTATCCACGACTCTCCATCTTTGGAAATTGAATATTCCACATATTCCGGAAAAAAGACCCAGGAACCGGCATCAAGCAAATATCTGGAAGATAAAAAACCCACATCAATTGGTTTCTCCAGATCAATTATTGCTTCAAAGTTATTCCCTTCATAACCCTGCCAGTGAGGATCTCCCACCCGCAATGTAGCATGCAAACCATCTGTAATTGCAGCAGGTCCTCCCCCTGTATATTTTGGACTGTATTTCGTTAATAACTCAACAGGCTTCCCTTTGGCTAAATGGTCAACTTTCAAATCCGGTAAAATAATCCTGGGTTTTCCCCAATTTTCCTTTTTCAGATCCATAGGGTCATCTATTTGGCGCATATATTCTTCAAGCATCGCCGTCAAATCATTCAATTTACTGTGATAGGCAGGGTCAGGAGCCAGGTTATTCATCTCCCATGGATCTTTATTCAGGTTAAAAAGCTGTACGGTATCTTCATTGTTCACATTATACCGGATCAGTTTCCAGTTATCATTTGTCCGGATACCTCTTTGAAAGTTGCGATATGCATAAAAAACATTATCCCTGATTATTTTATTCTTATTCTTCAAAACAGGTGCAAGACTTTTCCCTTCTACGCTTTTCGGAACAGGTAAACCAGCCAGGTCACAAAGCGTTGGAAAGATATCATTCAGGTAACATAATGCATCCGTACGTTCATTCCGTTGGATTCCTGCTCCTGAAAAAATCAGGGGAACCCTGATGCTATGTTCATAAATGTTTTGCTTCCCCATAAGTCCGTGCTGGCCCAGTGCCAGTCCGTTATCACCTGCAAAAACGATGATGGTATTTTTTGCTCTACCCGTTTTCTTAAGTGCACTGAGAATCCGTCCTATCTGAGCATCCAAATGGGTGATCATCGCATAATAAGCAGCTATATTTTCCTGAATAACCTCCGGCGTCCGGGGCCAGGATGCCAGTTTCTCATCACGCACCCATAATTCACCATTGTCAAAAGGATGCCGGGGCATAAAATTAGGAGGTAATTTTATTTTTTCCGGAGGATACAATCCGGCATATTCGTCAGGAGCCATCCTTGGGTCATGAGGAGCTGTAAATGAGACATACATAAAAAAAGGTTGCTTTCCGGAATAATTATTAATAAATCCGATGGCCTCATCAGCAAAAAGTACACTGGAAAACTTTTCACCTGTGTATTTCTTTGCTTCCGGATAAACTCCGGTTGGATCAAAATCAAAAACCGGAACCTTCAGATGATTGCTCATCCCCCCAAAGAAGATTTTCCCGCCATCGGTAAATGCCCTTGCATAAGCAGGTTTTCCATTGTGCCATTTCCCCGTTCCAAATGTCCTGTATCCTGCCTTTTTAAATACCTCGGGCATCATAACATGATCATCAGGAATAACCGCTCCCTTTGATTTGAGATGGAATAAGGTTTTACCTGTCATAAGCATGGCCCGGCTTGGCATACAGACAGCCCCACTGGTACCTCCCATTATGTGTGCACGCAAAAAGCTCATCCCCTCATTGGCAAGGCGATCCATATTTGGGGTTTGTACCTCATCATATCCCCATGTACTTATTGTACTAAAACGTTGATCGTCTGTAAACAATATCAGAATATTCGGTTTCTTCACTCTTTTCAACTCCGGGGATTCTGTTGCAGAAACAGAATTTGAGTCTGTTGTAAACAATGAATCGCCTGTAAACGTCCTTTCTTCGGAAGAAAATTTTTTCGTTCCCGGTTTACATCCGGTCAGAAATAAGCCGAAAATCCCGATTATTATTAGCAGGTTTAAAGATTTATTAAACATATGGATACAAATTTAAATAAAACTAATCTTCCCCTTAGGGTTTATGTAACATCACTTTTTCCAGATCCTCAAGGGATTGTCCCTTGGTTTCATTCAGATATTTCCTGAAAAAGAAAAAGCTGTAGAAAGTCACCAATGCATAAAATCCAAAAATAAAACCGATTCCTCTTCCCCCCTGAAAAGATCCTGCAATCACAGGAAAAAGAAACGCCATAAGTGCATTGAAAAACCAATGTGAAAATGAACCTATTGAGCTCCCCCTTGCCCTGATATTATTTGGAAACATTTCAGCCAATAATACCCAAATGACAGCTCCCTGTGAGGAGGCGAAAAATGAAATAAAACCAATCAATACAATAAGTAAGATTGATCCGCCAAAATGTTCATTAAAAAATGCCCAGGAAAAAACAGCCAGGAAAAAAGACATTCCCAGCGAACCAATCAAAAGCAGCCTTTTTCTTCCAACTTTATCAATAAGCTTCATTGCAATCAGGGTAAATATAAGATTTACAAACCCGATAATCACTGTCTGTCCGATAGCGGAGCTTGTTGATATACCGGCAGATCTGAAAATATCCGTAGCATAATACATGATAATATTTATCCCTGTAAATTGGTTGAAAAAGCCAATTGAAATCCCAATAAGGACCAGTCCCAGATAAGGCTTTTTAAATAAATAGATATTTTTTGACAGTACCTCATTATCAATTGATTCAACAATATCATTTAGAATATGATCGATATCTCCGTGATTAACTTCTTTTAAAACTGCTTTTGCAGCTTCCACCTCTCCGTTTTTAACAAGCCAGCGCGGACTTTTCTTTACAAAAAACAGAAGGACAAAGAAAACAAATGCAGGAAGTGCCTCAGTGGCAAACATCCATCGCCAGTTATTCGGGCCAACTTCCAGCCACAAATAATCAGAGAAAAATGCCACCAGCACCCCGATCACTATGGCCAACTGAAAAGTAATGGTCAACCTGCCCCGGTATTCCTTTGGCGAGATCTCTGAGATATACATGGGCGATAAAACAGAGGATCCTCCAATGGCCAGACCTCCAATAAAACGGTAAATCACAAACCATGAAAAATTATGAGCCAGTCCGGTACCCAATGCAGAAATCAAAAACAGGAGGGCAAGAACACGAAGCATATTTCTACGGCCAAAGTAATCACCCGGCCACCCGATAAACAAAGCTCCCAGTACGGAACCCACAAGTGCCGAGCTCACTCCCCAACCCTGCATGGCCGAGGATAAATTAAAAAATTCAGTAAAAAAGGGCATGGCCCCGTTTATAACAGCCGTATCAAAACCAAAGAGGAATCCTCCCAGGGCTGCAACCAGGGTGTAGAGGTAAATAGATTTTTTCACAAATTTTTCTTTAAACTATTATTTTAATATTCTAATCATCAGCAAGTTAATAAGATTTCATTTCATTATTATCCGAATGAAAACGGTTCGGCCATTCCGGCTTACCGGATACTTTTCTCCGGTTCTGTGTCACCATATTGCTTCTGTAGTTTCTCAAGTTCCACTTCCAGCCCCCTTCGGATTGTTTTATATTCCGGATCATCTGCAATATTATTCATTTCTTCAGGATCATTTTCCAGGTCAAACATTTCCCATTCGTCTATATCATTATAAAAATGAATCAGCTTATACCTGTCAGTCCGGACTCCATAGTGTTGTTTTACCCCATGCTCATTTGGAAACTCGTAGTAGTGGTAATACAGGGATTTTCTCCAGTTCTCAGGAGCTTCTTCATTTTCCAGTATGGGGCGCAGAGATACTCCCTGAATATCCTCCGGGATATCTGCTCCTGCATAATCCAGGAAAGTAGGTGCAAAATCAATATTCTGTACCAGTTCATTCACCTCTCCTTTTCTTTTCATTCCATTCGGATAACGAACTACTAAAGGAGTCCTGAATGATTCCTCGTACATAAAACGCTTGTCAAACCAGCCATGTTCACCCAGGTAGAACCCCTGATCGGAGGTGTAGACAACAATGGTATTATCTGCCAGACCTGCGTCATCCAGATAATCCAGCAACCGGCCAATATTGTCATCCACAGAAGCAATAACCCTGAGGTAATCTGTTAGATACCTGCGTAGCTTCCATTTGGCAAGTTCTTTTCCTTTCAGTTTTGCTTTTTTAAAAGCTTCAATCTTAGGGTTGTATTCCTTATCCCACGCAGCTCTCTGTTTGGGATCCATTCTTTTCAGGAAGCCATCAGCCCATTTTCTGTAATGTGTTTGAATCTCCCCTTCCTTATCAATCATTTTGAGGTCATAGGCAAGGTCCATATCCTTAATCACACTCAGTTTTTGTTCCTTTGCGGCCAACCGTCCCTCATAATCATCAAAATAGTTATCGGGAATATCAAAGTTTTCATCTTCAAACATGGCCAGGTAGGATGTATCGGGCATCCAGGTACGATGAGGAGCCTTTTCATGAACCAGTAAACAGAAAGGTTTATCTTGATTTCTTTTTTCAAGCCATTCAATAGCAAAATCAGTAATCAGGCTCGTAGCATATCCCGGGACTCGTTTTTTATCCCCCATTTCGATAAAATCAGGGTTATAATATTGTCCCTGGCCTGGTAGGATATTCCAGTAATCAAAACCGGTAGGATCGCTTTTCAAATGCCATTTACCGATCAGCGCCGTCTGATAACCGGCCTGCTGTAGCAGTTTGGGGAAAGTGACCTGAGAGCCATCAAACTTATTCCGGTTGTCATACAGACCATTCAGGTTACTGAATTTACCGGTTAGTAAAGTAGCACGGCTTGGGGCACAAATTGAATTGGTAACAAAAGCCTTGTTAAACTTCACTCCTTCGTTTGCTATCCTGTCAATATTGGGTGTTTTGATTAGTTTATCGTTATAGCAACTTATTGCCTGATAACCATGATCATCTGACATAATATAAACGATATTCGGCCGGGACAATTCTTTGGCCTTTTTCTCTGAGGTATTACATGACTGGGAGAATACTGTTAATACCAAAAGGCTTAAACCCATTAAAATATTTCCTTTTCTCATTTTTTAAAATTTTTAATTTATTGGTGATTTATTATAACTTTCATTAAACTTTCCCGGTTTGTTTTCTCATCAGGGGTCAGGTTGATTGTATCCAGCATTTCTTTCTCCCCATGATCTTTCCCGATATTAAAAAACCGTCCGTCCCTGTAAAGTTTATATATCTTATTTTGTGCAAAAACTGCCAGGGGAAATTGTTTTTTACCGGAATCATAGTAACAGTAAATCCACTTTCGCAAGTCATTATCTTTTCTTAAAGTTTGATCGAAACTTTTTCCATCTCCCTTCCATTTCGTCATGTCAACCCCGGCCATCCTGCAAATGGTAGGTAAAAAGTCTGTGAAGTCAATCAGATTATCCTTTACCTGACCACCTTTTATCATTTTGCCACCATTAATGATTAGGGGAACATGGGTTCCGTAATACACCGGGATCCCCTTCTTTCCGGGAATTTTTTCTCCGTACATTAAAGAAACGATTCGTCTGTTTGTTCCATTATCTCCTGTAAAAATAAGAATTGTATTGTTCCTGAGTCCCAATTCCTCCAGCTTATCTGCAACTCTTCCGACATTTTTGTCCATATAACTGACCATATCAGCAAAAAACCGGTCGTTTTTGCTATGAGGTTCCGTTTTCCATTCTTTGGAATCGGGAGTAGGCACATGCGGATCATGAGGAAGAACCATAGGATAATACAGGAAGAAAGGTTTATCCTTATTTTTGGTTAAAAACTGATCTATGAACCTGTAAAATATATCCGGTCCGTATTCTCCCTCATATACTTTGGCTTCTTTTGAATTCCAGTGAATTACCGGATTGGTGTATCTGGAACCTACCTTATCAATCTGCCACAGGCAATATTCATCAAAACCAGCATCTGTGGGGAAGGTGCCTGTCCCCTGAAGTTCACCTGCCGAAGTACTGCCAAACAACTGCCATTTTCCTGCGATCCCGGTAGCATAACCGGCCTCTTTAAATAATTGTGCAAATGTAAGTTCTCCAGGTTTTAATATTCCAAAAGCGGTATAGTTCCTGTTATTGTATTTTCCCGTCATTATTTCCACCCTGGAAGGTGTGCATAAAGGTTGTGAAAAACAACTGGTATAACGAATCCCTGTTGCTGCCAGTTTATCCAGTTCCGGAGTTTTATAAGACTCTCCTCCATTGCAGGTCAGACATTCATAACCCAGGTCATCCGCCATTATCAGAACAATATTTGGATGTTTCACCTGCCTGTTACAGGAAACAAACATTAAAAACAAGAGCAATATAAAGCCGGAAAAATAAAAAAAATGATTGTATTCAGAAAGTTTTTTCATCTGGTTTTGGATGATAACTGGTTAACAGCGTAAATGCTAAATGAATCAATAAAGTTAGTAAACATCCTGCCTTCTGCAAAACAAAATTGTTTTGCCATGTTTTCAAAAACTGAAATCCGGAATAAACTATGTCGTATGATATTTATGGGTCCTGAATCCAAATGTAGCAATTACTATAAAGCTGATCAAAGGTAATATGAAGGAGAAATTCACTGCAGGAAGAAAACCAACAGTACCCAAATCAATGATAGAACCCTGCAAAGGAGGCATTAATGCTCCCCCAACGATTGCCATAACCAAACCCGCAGCACCGATTTTCGCATCATCATTTTCAAGTCCCCGAAGCGAAATACCATAAATGGTAGGGAACATCAGTGACATAAAAGCGGAAGTAGCAATCAGACAATACAGTCCTGCCATTCCCTGAATAAAAATCACTCCCAGCGTGGTTGTAATACCACCTACAGCAAATATGGCTAAAAGTTGTCCAGGACTGACATATTTCATTAAAAATGTACTGATAAACCTGCTTGCAAGGAAGATTGACATTGCAATAATATTGTAATTCTGTGCCGTTGCTTTTGTTAATCCCAGATTTTCGGCATATTGAATAATAAAGGTCCAGCACATGATTTGTGCACCCACATAAAACACCTGTGCAATAACTCCTTCTCTGTATTTTTTATTCTTAAATAATCGTTTAAAAACTTCACTTGCTTTTGAAGTTACTGAACTTTTATTCTGGGGCATATTATACAAGGCAATGATAATAAGCATTATCAGTACAACTACACCAAGCATCACATAAGGATTCCTGATAACCATCAGATCATTGGTTCTGATAGCTGCTTTTTCAGCTTCACTCAGAGTTGGAAAGATCAGGTTACCTGCTGCATCCCTCTCGTCACTTTGTAAACGGGAAAGGATAAACCGCGAGGCTACAAACATCCCCATTAAAGAACCCATAGGGTTAAAAGACTGTGCCAGATTCAGTCTCCGGGTGGATGTTTTCTCACTTCCCATGGAAAGAATATATGGATTGGCTGTAGTTTCAAGGAATGCCAGGCCAAAAGTCAGAATATACAGTGCCACAAGGAAAAAGCCAAACATTTCATAACTGGCAGCAGGGTAAAACAAGAAGGCTCCGGTTGCATATAAACCCAGTCCCAACAAAACCCCTCTTTTATAAGAATATTTTTTTACGACCAAAGCAGCAGGAATGGCCATTGTAGCATATCCTCCATAAAAGGCAAACTGAATCAAAGCGGCTTTGGCATTTGACATTTCCATAACCGTTTTAAAAGCAGCAACCAGTGGATTTGTAATATCATTGGCAAAACCCCAGAGTGGGAATAATAATGTTATCAAAACAAAAGGAATCAGGTATTTCCGGCTAACTACCTTGTCTGCAATATCTTTTATTTCATTTGACATAATTATTATTTTAGGTTTATTACCTCATTAAAATGCTGATTTAATCTCCTCAATAGTTACCCCCAGAACAGATTCTGAAATTTCAGACAGCAGACTTTCATCACCTGTAAAATGGAAAATATTATGATGATGGACAATCCTCCCACCCGGTGCCAGAAATGCCGCAGGTGAAGAACTTTCAATTTCATAAAAAGGGCCCATCTGGCTGCCGTCCTCTAATGGCCCGTCATTGTATGCATTCATTACATCCCCTATAAAAGGTTCCTCCTGTCTGGGCCACAATTGATTCACATATTCTACAATTCCCGGGGGAATCGAATACTGAACAATAGTAAGAACTTTATTATCCTCATCGTAACTTCCGGCTACCGGTTTCGCCCTTCCGGGTGCAAGCCCCAGCTTTCTTCTTTTCTTCCCGTCCACTTTAAAGTAAATTACTCCTTTGCCGTATTTTATCCTTTCCGGTGTAATTTGCCCAAAATAAGTAGTGGTTGCAACAGGCCCGAGTCTGCTGGCATCCCCTTCAACAAAAGGAATAACAACAGTGATATTTTGTCCCGGATTAAACATGCTGAGCATCCAGATGGAAAGGGTTCCCGTTTTCCTTGTCCATTCTTTTTTACCGGTGTTGGTAATTTTATTTGCAGAAAGATAACCAACCCAATTCAATTTATCGGGCAGGTCAATATCCAGTAAATCATTCAGATCTTCTTTATCTGCCAGTTTAATCTCTCTATCCACCCTAAGGTTAAAAGCATTGCCTGAATAATTCGTAAGCTGCATATTTTTAGTCATAAGCGCTGAATTCTCAGAGGAAGAAACCAGATCCCAGGGCTCCGTATCCAGGGGAGCCGGTGTAAACCAATTGTTAAAATCCATTTTCCCGCCGGGTCTGAAAAATACAGAAAACTGTCCGCCTTCAGGACCAATCCACATGCGGTTTTCACTGCCATAAGGGTTCATATGATCCAGAATCGTATCCCTGGAGAGTAAATCATAGTTAATCCAGCCAAGACTTTTACCTTCCATTCCCTCACAGGTACTGGTAAAAACCTTTCCCTGATATTTAGCAGAGACAATCACCTGTGCATTCCCCTGTTTATTTTTCAGAACTACAGGATTATCTTTTTGCTTTAGAAAATCCAGATCATAACCAAAGGTTCCCTTTTCAAATTTTTTAACAGACTGGCTTTCCGGAGGTTTTACAGTTTTACAAGAAGTAATAAAAACTACTGCAATTAAGGTAAAAATGACCCCGTATTTTTTAAAATTACTAAAATAATTGATCATATAATATACTGTTTTAGAGTCAATTATAAATAACCTGTTTCTGCTTAAAGGATTGAGCAAGATAATAAATTATTCTGTACACAAATCAACTATCATTTTTCATTACATTATTTATAATTAGTCCAAATGATAAATTAAGATACAAGAACCAAGATTCAAGAGCCAAAAAAAGAAATCAATAACCATTAACGTTAATCATTGAATTATTATTGATCTTAACTCAGCTACGGAGTACTTTCCATCGAATCAAGAACCAAGAGCCAGGAAACAAAGGATGAAGGATGATCATTGAACCATGAATGGTCAAAGAATCAAGATTCAAGAACCAAATTGATTTGAAAATTGGTTGTTTTGAAAATGATGTAGTATTTATGCGGAATAAATTTTCCGCTGACTGAGCCTGTCGAAGTCAGGTTCACGAATGAAAAATGAAAAAGTTAATTGTACCGTAGATACAAAATATTTGTAGTTTACCAAGACATAAGTTGTACAAAAGTGCAGTAATTACGGCATGAATATGGTAGAAATTTAGAGATAAACGATGAATAAAAAAGTAAAAAGGCAGAAGACAGAAGAAATTTCGAATTTCGAATAGGGAATGATGGATGAGGGAGTGACCTAAGAGATGGAGAGATAGAGTGACGAAGAGGCGGAGAGTCAAGATGCATCGCGTCTCTGATTAGCGGCCCGGTAATGTTTTACCAGGAGATTAATGCCTAAATGCTCAAATGAGAGAATAAAAAAGTGCCCAGATTTACTTATCCGGTATCTCACTATTCAATGATCCATTTTCATTCTTCTGTTAGCTTTTCAACGATAGCTATTAAATCCCTGGTGGGTTTTAAATAAGGAATAACTTTGTTTTTATCAAAATCAAATAAATCGTCATAATCACCCTTTTGCCTCCATGTAAATAATTGCGAGTAAATTTTACCCTATTCGTTGGAAATAAGCCCAGTTTTTATGAAGTATTCTGAAAAATTTGATTGTACTCCAGTATGTGTAGCTGGTTTTAAATCTGATTTCAATAACAGTGCAGTAATAGCATAATATGCAGAATAATACAGGCGATTAATTGCCGAATTCTATTTATTTGAGCATCCTCCAATGTATCTTTTGCCCTTTTTAACCGGTAATTTATTAAATCTTGTTTCGAACTATTCATTCCAATCTTATCCCTTCCTTCTCAATATTTTCAAAAAGTGGAGTGATGGAATATTTATTATACCATTCATTCTTTGAGTAAATTAACGGTGAAAATACTACTCCTGTTTCCAGTTCAATATTATAAAAGATATCCATTATTTTGGTTTCATAATCAAATGGAATAGTTTTTTGATTTAATAATATTAACAAATCCCAATCTGAATTCATTGTATTGTCACCTCTGGCCCTTGAACCAAAAAGGTAAACTTCAGAATCAGGTTCAGTTTAATTAATAATGTTAACTATCTTATTTAAGAATTCATTCTTTTGTGTCATAAAACAAGGGTGCAAAAACGAATGATGAAATGCAAAAATGATACAATGGTCAAAGAATCAAGAAACAAGATTCAAGGAGTCAGTGAAATGTTGACATTGAACAGTTAATCGTTGAAAGATGAACAAATATTTGTATTATCATAGCGACGGAATGCCTTCCGTCGAACACAAATCCATAAACAATTCCTATTGATTCGATATGAAATAGTAGATGCTCAGATTTTTAATTTCCGGTTCTCCGATAGCATCTGTTATCCGCAAACGGATTTTATCTACCTTTACCGCAGGGAAAGTCCGGATAAATTTATGTCCGATGCAGGTACCTTCCAGAATTCCCGCCCATTTTCCGCCTGACCTGCCTTCCAGGACAAACTTACGAATCCGTTGTCCCCTCTCAATTCCTTCCCGAATAGATACCTGATTAATTCTTGTGGTAGTCGCAAATTTAATTTCAATTTTCCTGCCTTTACCTTCAGTAATGACAATCGGAGAACTGAACCGCCTTTCAATTTCAGCACCAAATTCCTTCAGCCTTTTCACATCCGGTGGAGGCAATAAACCAGTGGGATCAGGGGTTAATCCGAGAATTAAGGTGGAATTTCTCCCCACCGATTTGTAATACATATCCACCAGGTTTGCCAAAGGAAAAATATGCTCTTCATCTCCTGGCTCCCAGAACCATTCATGACGACCATTAAATCCCCTAAGAGGAGCATCTGACATGGCAGGCATCCAGTATTTCCCATCAGGATCACCATGCTTTAGCAAAGCAAATTGATTTTTTACGATCTCCGGATAAAGCAAGCCATCCGTAGAAGGATAAGGAAATGTGCCCCAACAGGGATAGGGAACAGTTCCCGTTTCAGAACCTCCCCAACGCGCTTCAGCAAGCTGGGAGTTGTGGTAAAAGAGCGCATTGGGCTGATATTTTTTTACAATGGGTAAAACATCAGGGGCTCCGCGTTCAGGACTGTCAGCCCCGCCGTCAAACCAAATTTCAAATAAATCTCCATAGCGGGTGCACAATTCCTTCACCATCTCTTCCACCATATGGTTATAATATGCTTGTCTGTTCTCCCTGAATTTGCCTTTTCCCTGAACTACAAAGTTATGCACACCAAAAAAGGAATTCCAGCGAATTCCAATGTAAAGTCCGGGTTTTATTCCATATTTCCGGCAGGAGTTCACAAAATCGAGGACAATATCTCCTTTTCCGTCCCTCCATTTTAGTGCCTTCAGGCAATATGGATTCACATCCGACTGGTATAGTGCAAATCCTGTTTCATGAGTAACCGTTAAAAGGGCAAATTTTGCGCCCATGGCCTTTGCAGTCTGTATCCACTGATCTGTATTCAGCTTATCGGGATTAAAAACCTGATAGTCAGGAACCGGAGAGATCCTTTCTCGTTGTTGATTGTATTTCTTATTATCAAAAACATGCAAATCGTAATCAAAAAGGACTCCCATGGCGGCATTTTGCCAGGCAAGCTGAGCATTATTAGGGATTGGTATTGTATTATCAATCCCTGAAGACTGGGAAAAGATTATATTTCCTGTCACAAGAATAAATAAAAGAACATTTAGTATTTTCATTTTACAAGAAGGCAATTTGGACATTATTCATTCATTTTTCATCTAAAAATAGAATAATTCCTGAAATATTTGAAAAAAAAAGCCGGACTTCCTGTTTGGGAGTTATATATTAAAATTTAGAAAATCCGACAAATGCAAAAATAGCGCAAGCATTTGCATAAATAGTGCAAGTCTTTTGAAAAATATTGAGCTTATTTTGTATAAAAATCATTTATAAATCACAAAACCTTCTATCATGAAAACAGTTTTTACTTTATTCATTATCTTTTTTATTTCAACCGGACTTTTTGCTCAAAAATTTGTACAGGAGTGGTATATTCCGCTTCCGGGACTGGCCAGCTCAGAAGCAACCGCCATCATGACAACTTCGGATAACCAAACACTCATTGCTGGTTATAGTAACACCAATTCAAGTGTTGGCTCTATGTTCTTTATGAAAACTGATACGGCAGGTAATGTGATCCGTACAAGCTTTTCCGAAGAGCAATTTGTCTGGACTTATCCCATGGCAAACAGGTTGATGAAGGACATTGACAATAACTATGTTATGATAGGATATTATAGTTACTACCAAAAGACTTATTTTACCCGTTTATCTCCCGTTGGTGACATTCTGGATGCACATGTGAGCAATGATAACTATTGGGGAGGATACGATATGGAACAAACAACCGACAGCGGATTTCTTGTAAGTGTTTACAGTAATTGGGATCTTTCTTTACGAAAATTAAATAATTCAGGTCTGGTTGAATGGGACACAACTTTTGCGGATACTGCTTCAGCTCCAATCCATGGAAGATTATACGGCATGGCTAAAGTTGATGATTCAACCTTTGTGGTTACAGGTATGCGCGATTATATCCCCGGTAGTTTAGAAGACCTGGATGTTCTAATGGCTAAAATTAGAGTCTGGGACGATTCGGTAAAAGTATTAAAATTAAAAATATTTCAACAAGACGGAGCCAACGAACAGGGATACGATATCCTGACCTTACCGGATGATGAGGGGTACATTATCTGTGGTGTGGGGGCTAACGAAAACAGCCCGAATAATACTGTTGGAGTAATTATGCGCACCGACACGGCCGGGAACCAAAAATGGAAGAAAACCTATTCGCGGGCCTTAAACTCAAACACTAGTTTTATAAGGATTTTATTGGATGATGATGAAAATATTTTGGTTTTGGCACAAACCTCAGCCGGATCCAATGATGTCAGCCTGCTTAAATATTCAACAGATGGAGAACTCCTTCAGAAAAAACATTTTGATTACGGGGGGAACGAAACAGCACACGACTTCACTATCGATCAGGACGGAAAAATATTCGTTGCCGTAGGCGCAAATGCCTTATTGTTAAAAGTCAAAGATATCTGTCCTTTAACTGCTCCCCGGGCCGCCCTCGAAGACACAACCCCTGAAATGGGTGGCAATGTTGTTGTCCATGTTTTAAACACCAATGATGCCTGGAGCTATAATTTAATGCAAATTAAGGGTGAAAAAACACTGGGAACACTCCAGGGAAACGGAGATACGCTGGATTTCACGGCAGCCGGACTGACCATTGATGATGTGGCTGACGGACTTGTGGTTTCGGTGGTAGAACCAGGTGTGGATTGTATTGAATATTCGGATACATTATTTATGGATTTTGCAAATGGTGTTGAAGATCTGCCTAAAAACCGTTTCCTGATTCAGCCCAATCCATTTCAGGACAACATCACAGTTACATTTGATGATGAGAAAAATATGCCTTTTAGCATGAAGATTTTCAATATTAACGGATTATTGCTTCTTGAAAAAACAAATATTGTAAATCAACAGGAGATCAATCTTAGCAGGCTTCCGGAAGGCATTTATTTTATCGGATTAAAAGATATGTCAGGCAGAATAATATATAAAAAGGTAGTAAAATACTGATCTGATTTTCTAACAGTAGCAAATAAAAGACAGAGCTTCCCGTCAGGTTCTGTCTTTTTGTAATATTAGAGACTTAAAAACTAATTGTTCGCGGGTTGAATAAGCAAAGCAATCATTTTAACAGGAATTTCCATAATTATTAAAAGAATTACTTTTACATTTGATATTTATTACCATGTTTCAATGATATAAAAATATAGTTCTAACCACATACCAAATAATAATCTCTACAGATATGAAATTCAGTTTAGCTATTACTGTATTCCTGTTATTTGCCACTGCAAACTTTGCGCAGAAACCGGACACCATTTATCTATGGCCAGATAACGTACCAGGAGAAACAGAAGCAAAACACAAACCGGTACAGACTGCCAATACTAAAGGTAATGTAATTCGTTTAACGGATATTACCAATCCTGCTATCATGGTTTTTAAACCGGAAAAAGGTATCAATACCGGTGTTGGTGTCATCATTTGTCCTGGCGGGGGTTATAGCATACTTGCTATAGATAAAGAAGGATATGAAATCGCTGCCTGGCTAAATGAGCTTGGTATCACTGCATTTGTGCTTCAATATCGTGTTCCTGATAATCAGGAAGGGGCCCTGAATGACATCCAACGGGCCATCCGGATTGTCAGAAACAGAGCCACGGAATGGAACCTGGACCCGGGAAAGTTGGGAGTAATGGGTTTCTCTGCAGGAGGAAGCTTATCTGCCCGGGCAAGCACCCTTTACACGAAAAAAACTTATCCTGATGTTGATATGGCTGACACCCTGTCCTGCCGGCCGGATTTTGCCATGCTTATTTATCCGGCTTACCTGGATAAAGGAGAAAACAAAAGCCTTACACCTGAATTGCTTGTTGATAAAAACACACCCCCAATGTTTCTTTTCCAGACTGCAGATGATACCTATGGAAACAGTTCTCTGGTAATGGCAACAGCCCTCCGGGATGCAGGTGTTCCGGTTGAGTTACATTTATTACCCCGGGGTGGACATGGTTACGGATTACGTTCGGGAAACACGGCAGCGGAAACCTGGCCTCATCTTGCAGAAATATGGCTGAGAAACTTGTACAACATGAAATAATATTATACCTTTACGTATAATACCAAGAGGTATAAAATGGAAGAGTCTCCTTCTATAAATGATTCAACCGTCAGTTCCCGTTCCTTTACAAACATAGTGGATGAGTCGGGAAAGTTATATAACAAGCTAATTCAGGTTATAAATACTCCCATCATATCACCCCGGCGCTGGGGAAAATCATCACTGGTGGATAAAATTGTAAATAATATCAGCCAAAAAGAGAAAAGAATAAAAACCTTTATCCATGATGAAAAGCATTTGACAAGTGCAATTGTAACACAAAAATACTAACGCCCACCCGGAATATGAGTAAGAACAATAAGACCCTGGCAAACAACGATGTGATTCATGAGATTAACAGGAAATATGAATTACCGGATCCAGCTTTTTAATGTTGGTTCCGGAAACAATTTTTAAATACAGATGATAATTTAATTACAGGTTTTAAAATTAATTCATAAATAAAAATGGCATTTTTCAAGAAAATATCCCTATCAAGCCAGGTCCTGATTGGTGTAATCTCCGGAATAATCCTTGGCCTTTTTTTTGGTGAAAAAGTAGCCTGGTTTTCCATTCCTGGTGACATATTTATTGGTTTACTGCAAATGACCGTACTTCCATACATCATGTTTACCCTGATCGTAAATATCGGTCGTTTATCATTTGAAACAGGTAAAAAAATAATCAGATACGGATTGATTTTTCTTCTTTTATTGTTAGTCTTCGGACTGATTAGCCTGATTATTTTACCTATGGCTTTCCCGGTATGGGATAGCGGAAGTTTTTACAGCAGTGATTTTGTGATGCAATCTGTCCCCTTTGATTTTGTGAAGAATTTCATTCCTGCCAACCCTTTCGAGTCCTTAAGCAACAATATTGTTCCGGCCGTTGTACTGTTCAGTATTTTTGTGGGTCTTGGAGTAATGAACCTCCCCAATAAGGAATCCCTGCTGAAGCCTATGGATGTTTTGACTACCGGCCTGAATCAGGTCAATAAAATGATTGTAAAAATAACTCCCATTGGCGTTTTCAGTATCGCTGTCGGTGTCGTCAGTAAATTAAGCTGGTCGGAATTAAGCCGTTTACAGGGATATCTGCTGATTTATCTGCTTGCAGCCGTACTTTTTACTTTTATTATTCTTCCGTATGTCATCTCTGTTTTTACGCCTTATTCACCCGGCACGGTATTCCGTATTACCCGCTCCACACTTATTACCATTTTCGCAACAGGGAAAATAATCGTTGTTTATCCCCAGTTGATTGAGAATATCAAGGAGATACTACGCACCGAAGAGAGTGCCACCGAAAAATCGCAATCGGAAGTTGATATTATTATGCCGCTGGCCTATCCTTTCCCCAATCTTGGAACCTTAATGATTTTCATTTTTGTTCCTTTTGCAGGCTGGTACACCGGGAAAGTTTTAGCTCCGGGTGACTACCCCTTATTTCTGAGTTCCACTCTGTTAAGCAGTTTTGTAGCACCCATCACCGGTCTGCCTTTCAGTCTGGATATTTTGAAAATTCCCCAGGAAACCTTTCAGTTATTTGTGGTATCTACGGTACTGACGGACCGGATAAGGGTGGTTCTGGGTGCTTTTCATCTGATTACCCTAACTCTTTTGACCATTACTGCAGGAGCTGGCCTTCTAAAACTGAACAAAAAAAAACTAATCCAGGGGCTATTCGTTATTACGCTGACCAGCAGCCTGTCTATTTTTGGATTGAACCTGTTTCTGAAAAAAAGTATGCAGAACATTCCCTCCAACAAGGAAATTATCAATAGTTTTACTTTTATCAGCCCTCAGCAGCCTTACAAAGTTTTAAGCAAATCCGGACGAAATCCTGTCAGAAAAAGAAGGGGAGAAAATACCCTGAGCAGAATTAAAAGAAGCGGGAAAATCAGGGTTGGTTTTTACCGTAATTCCATGCCTTTTGCCTTTTTAAATAGCGACAGTTTGCTGGTAGGATATGGTATTGATCTTGCCCATCAGCTTGCTGCAGACCTTGGTGTAAGCATCGATTTTGTACCTGTTGAGAGCGGAAAGTTAATTGATGAGATGAAACAGGATTATTTTGATATCGTGATGTCAGATATTTTTATTTCCAGTAAGTATGCAGAAGAACTAGAGCTTTCCAAACCCTATTTAAATGTCTCCCTTGCATTATTAATATCGAAAGAGAACCATAATTTTGATGATTTCAGCAGTGCATCTGAACTTGACACGTTTACTATTTCCTATATTGTAAGAAAAGAGATTGCTGAAGAGTTTCTGTCCTTCCTTCCAAATGGTGGCTCCAGGCCTATTTCAGATATCAGCGAATTTCTAAACCAGGATAATAATGATACTATACAGTTGGATGCATATTTAACAAGCGCAGAACGGGCGTCTGCCTTAACTGTTTTTCATCCTGACTATAAAGTGGTAAATCCTTTGCCCTACCATATTAATAATGCTTTGGTATTCCCGATTTCCAGGGATGATGTCTGGAACCGGTACATTGACAAGTGGATTGATTTCAGAACCAAAGACGGCAGCTTTCAACGGGTCTATGATCAATGGATTTTAGGTCATAAATACGAAGATAAACAAGCGTCCTGGAGCTTTTATGAAAATGTTATAAAGGATAAATGGTTGTTTAAGAATAAACCAGTCCAAGATAAAAATGCAAAGAACTAGCAAGGTAATTTTCAAATAGTTCGTTTTATAAACCAAATAGTTTAGATATAGAATCCCGAAAACCTGATCATTTTATTAAAACATCCGACATGAACTTAAAAACAGCATTCACCATTCTTATTATTGCGTCACTGGCAACTGCCTGTTCAAATTTAAAGGAAAATAATCAACGTGAGGTAATTTACCTGAAAAAAGGATGGAAATTTACGAAAGGAGATATCGAAAATGCCCAAAATGCAAAATTTGACGATACATCCTGGGAAACTGTCCAGGTACCTCATGACTGGGCTATTTCCGGACCATACGATAAAAATAACGATATCTACACTAAAACAAGTAAAACTGGAAAGGTGAAAGTAACAATGACAGGACGTACGGGTGCTTTGCCATTTATTGGAGTTGGCTGGTACAGGAATACTTTTACTGCTCCGGCTTTAGCCAAAGGTAAAAGGTTATTTATTGAGTTTGATGGCGCTATGAGTCACACAAAAATTTATTTAAATGGTTCTTATATTGGTGAGTGGCCGTACGGTTATTCCTCTTTCACTTTTGATTTGACGGATAAAGTGAAATTTGGAGAACCAAATATACTGGCAGTCCGGCTGGAGAATTTCCCAAAAATGTCAAGATGGTATCCGGGAGCAGGGATTTACAGAAATGTCCGCCTGGTTTATACTCCCCAAACCCATGTTGCACACTGGGGTACATACATAACTACTCCTGGTATTGAGAATGGTGACGGAACGGTCAATATAAAAACAACTATTGAGGGAAACGGGGATTTTAGTTTGCTATCAGAGATTTATTCTCCGGAAAACAAATTGGTAAAAACTCAAAAAAATAAGTTTTCTGTCAGTGGGAAAACTATTATAAGCCAGAATATTGTTATTGCAAACCCTGTACTCTGGAGCATTGATAAACCAAAAACCTATACAGTCTTATCCAAAATTCTGAGAAAGAATGAGGTTACTGATATTTTTTCATCGGATTTTGGTTTCCGGTATATTAAATTTACTGCAGACGATGGTTTTCACCTGAATGGGAAGCGGATCCGGCTCCAGGGGGTGTGTATGCATCATGACCTGGGCCCCATAGGAGCAGCCCTTAATGTCTCCGCTTTGCATCGTCAGCTGCGTATTTTAAAAGAAATGGGTTGCAACGCCATCCGCACTTCACATAATCCTCCGGCCCCGGAATTACTTGCATTGTGCGATACCATGGGTTTTGTAGTTATGGATGAAGCTTTTGACGAATGGAAAAAAGGGAAAGTCACAAATGGATATCATACCTTATGGGACGAGTGGAGTGAAAAAGATCTCACTGCTTTTATTCGCCGCGACAGAAATCATCCTTCTGTTGTACTCTGGAGTGCAGGAAATGAAATTCCTGAGCAACGGGATAAAGATTCCTGGAGAATTGCCAAATTACTGGTTGACATTTGCCACAGGGAAGATAGTACACGTCCTGTGTCCATAGGAATGAATGGTTATGTTACGATTAAAAATAAATTTGCAACACAGTTTGATGTGAAAGGCTGGAATTACCACCTGGATTATGCAAAAGCGCATGAAGAGCATCCCGACTGGGCCATCATTGCCAGCGAAACACAATCAACTGTTGAAAGCCGGGGATATTATGATACGGATGCAATCCCCCGCAAGCACTATACACGGGATAACCTGCAATGTTCATCCTATACGCTGGAATATCCGGGATGGGCCAACACTCCGGATGTAGGTTTTGCCACACTGGATGACAACCCGTTTATTGCCGGTGAGTTTGTATGGACCGGTTTTGATTATCTGGGTGAGTCTACACCCTATAATGTACAGTGGCCTACACGCAGTTCCTATTTTGGTATTGTCGATCTGTGTGGCCTTCCAAAGGATATGTTTTACCTGTACCAACAAAGATGGTCTGATAAAAAGGTGCTGCATGTTCTGCCTCACTGGAACTGGAAAGAAGGACAAAATGTACCCGTTCATGTGTTTACAAATTACAATTCAGCAGAATTGTTTGTTAATGGTAAAAGCCATGGCATCCGGACAAAAAATCCTGAGAAAATGTATGGCAGGTACAGATTGGTGTGGGATACCCTTAGCTTTGTACCAGGTGAACTTAAAGTTGTAGCCTTAGACAAAAATGGTAAATCTGTAAAAGAAACTATTGTTGAAACTGCCGGTGATCCGTATGCGATAAAACTTATTTCCGATGGTGTTCCGGTGAAAGCAAATGGTGAGGACCTGGCATTTATTGAAGTACGGATTGTTGATAAGGAAGGAAGAGTTTGTCCCCTTGCTAACAATACCATTCATTTTAAGGTGGAGGGAAAGGGTTCCTACCGGGCATCCGGGAATGGAGATGCAACTGACCTCGAGGTATTTCAATCCCCGGAAAGAAAATGTTTTTATGGAAAATGTATCGCCATTATTCAGACAAGTGAAGAAGCCGGAGAAATAATACTTACAGCCTCATCCGAAAATTTGCAAACCGGATCTATTAAATTAGTGTCTCAGTAATTTCCGGGGAAATAGCTCTTCTATTGCATTGATTACCATCAGTTACCAGAACTATAACGTTTCTACGAAACTTAAATATTCTATATAAAACTGGACCAGAGGCTTACGCCCCTGGCAATAAGATAACCTGTCTACTGCAGTTGGTTTCTTTGAATACAGATCCTTTTCACAGAAGAATATCTTCTCAAATTCTTTTAAAATATATTTCATTTCTAAAGAATTTTTTAATTCTCTACACCAAATAATTTCTTTATCAAGTGACTAAACGCTATGGGGAACTCAATTAACAGGTTCGTATTGATCAACATCATCCCATCGGGATGAGATGTTCAAGGCAGGGATGTAAATCCCTGTTTTGTAATAAATAAAAGGATTTAAGTTCCGTAGGAACGGCATAAAAAAATATCATTGTGATAAACAATCACCGGAACAGTCAATTTCTGGATTCTGAAAAATTAAATGTTAATCAAAAAATAAATATCTTATCTAATGAAACTTATATGGAAAAACCAGAAAAAATACTGGAGTGTCCCTTAATTGATTGGTAAACAAAAACGGTCAACCTTATTTAGGGAAGCTAAGAAGCTCAAAATACATATCTCATTATTCAATGCTCACTTCATCCAAAAACAACCATGCTTTCCGGCCTGCCCATTTATGGCCCGAGGGACAAAAACCAATATTCTTCGCTAGTATTTTAACATATCTTGCATTCAAGGCCTGAAAACTTACCTCAACCGACCTGGTTTCCGGCTCGGTATTTTTGAGGTCCACAACCAATTTCTCAGAGCCCACTTTAATGTATTCATTTCCATCGGCAGATACCCAGACATCTACCTGTTTTGGAGGAAAAATAAACTGTCTTTGCCTTTCAAGATACCCGAGTTCTACCTTCCCAACCGGCAATTCACTGCCAAGATCAATGATGGCCAGAAAATCATTTTTTTCAATTGCCAGCCATTTGCCATCCCTGAAATCAGTACTTCCCCGTTTACAATCTGTTAGAAGCGATACATCTGCAGGGAATCTGTCACTCCATATTCTCTCTGTTTGTACCTGAATTCCTGCTGCTTTATGAATGCTATATTTTTTAGTTGTGACCCTTCCAATCTGTTTTTCTTTCTCAAAGGCAGCTGCTTTCAGAACAGTTGTTTCTTTTAAAACAAAAGGCTTACCGTATATTTCTGACTGAGGTGAAGGCTCACTCCCATCCCTTGTAAACCGGATGGCAACCCTGCCCTGCTCTGTTTTCATACTAACTTTTATCCCATCCTCATTCTTATCCCAAACTCCGTCAATCGACACATTGTACATGCTCGGAGCATAGCCGATCCCCAGATTTTTCAAACGAATCAGATTGTATTCCAGTCGCTCAGTAAAATCATCCCAATCCCTGTCATTTGCAGGTGTCCATCCCACTTCGGCAATTGCGAGTAAGCGTGGAAAAAGCATATAATTCATACCCGTTTCATTTTGAATAGACTCCCCCCAAAGATTACCCTGAGTTCCAAGTACATGTTTGGCTTCTTCTGTACTCAGATCTTCTGGTACAGGATTATAAGAGTAAGCCGTGCTTAACAGCAATTGTGAATATCCTAAGGGCGGTTCCAGGTCCGGATCACCCTGCTTCAAATCCAGGTAGCAATATGTATTTGGTGTCATCACTACATCATGGCCCATCTGTGCAGCTGCTATCCCTCCCTTTTCGCCCCGCCACGACATTACCGTGGCATTGGGAGCCAGTCCTCCCTCCAGAATTTCATCCCAGCCAATTAGTATTTTCCCGTGTTTGTTCACAATTTTCTCCACTCTCGTAATAAAATAGCTTTGCAGTTCATGCTCATTTTTTAAGCCTTCCTCTTTAATTCTCCGCTGGCAATCCGGACATTTTTTCCATTGTGATTTATTGCATTCATCACCACCGATATGGAAATATTCCCCCGGGAATAAAGCCAACACCTCATCCAGGACTCCTTCAATAAATTCAAAAGTAATTTCTTTTCCGGGACAAAGGGTATTATCCGAAGCCACCCCGCCGGTTGCTACTTTATACGGACGGCCATCGCAGGAAACCTCAGGATAAGAGGCAATGGTTGCCTGTGAATGCCCGGGCATATCAATTTCCGGGACAATAGTTATAAAACGATCTGCTGCATATTTTACCAGATCACTTATTTCCTGCTGTGTATAAAAGCCCCCATAAGTAACTTTATCCCCGGGTTTCTGAGCCGGGCGCCCCCACCAGGGCAGTTCGTTATAATCCACTCTCCAGGCACCAATTTTCGTTAAATTGGGATATTTCTTAATTTCCACTCTCCAGCCCTGATCATCCGTTAAATGCCAGTGAAAAACATTCATTTTATAAGTGGCCAGACAGTCAATATTCTTCTTTATCACCTCCAGTGGCAGAAAATGCCTGCTGACATCCAACATATCCCCGCGCCATCCAAAAACAGGTTTATCAAAAATTTCTACCGCTGGAATATACCAACTCCTGGCATTATATATTGAATCCTCCAACTCAGGAGGGAAAAGCTGCCTTAATGTTTGCAGAGCATAAAAGGCACCTGCAGGTTTTTCTGCTTCAATACTTATCCTGTCCGATGTAACCTTCAGGGAATAACCCTCTGATCCGTATTTTTCTTCCTGCGGATTTAAGGAAATTATGATTGCATGTTTTTCCGGTATTTTATTACTTCTGAACTCCGGTTGCAGATTAAAAGTGGAAGATTTACTGATGATTTGTGAGAAGATTTCCGCCCCTTTCAGAAGGGACCTGCTGCTGTCTGTCAATACAAACCCGGTTTTTCCATTTATTCTAAAAAATCCTTCCCCTTCTTCCATCATCATGGGTTTGGGTATTATTTTTATCTCAGCCGTTTTTTTATCCTTTGAATTACAGGATGTAAACAGCATCAGGAAAACCAACAGGCAAGCGCCAGTAATTTTTAATAAAATTTGCATAATTTATAATTTTTACAATTTAATTATCTCCTATTCCAACCACTTTCCAGATGTCAGGATTTCCATCATTTTTTTGACGAATTCCGAGTGTGCTACGACCATTTTTCAGATATTTTTCCATCAGGGAAGTCAACTCTTTTACAACCCCCGGAAAGTCCCCTTGTAAATTTTGCATTTCCTCCACATCCTGACTCAGATCATAGAGTTGTACCAATGGAAGCTTCTCCTTCATGGCTTTCATATTATTTGGCTGGCTCCATCCCCCTGATCCCGGAGCTAATATCAGTTTCCATTTTCCTTTCCGGACAGAAAAACTTCCATCAATGGAATGATGAATTGTAGCTTCACGAAGAGGTTCTTTCAATTCCTGATTTAAAAGTACCGGCAACAGACTATAGCTGTCCTCCCCGGCATTTTCCGGCAATTCAACTCCAATGATATCCGCACAGGTTGCCAAAAAGTCTGTCAGGCAAATTACTTCATCCGTTTTGGTTCCGGGTTTTATCTTACCCGGCCACCGGGCAATAAAAGGTATATGATGGCCACCCTCCCAACTATCCGATTTGATCCCCCTGAAAATATAACTGGGATTATGGCCATATTTCAGAACAGAGTTTACCGGACCGCCCATGTTGGTTCCATCCCTGCGGGGTGAACCATTATCACTCGTAAATATTACAAAGGTATTTTCCTCCTGACCTGATTCTTTCAGTGCTTTCATAATCTGTCCGACTGTCCAGTCCACTTCCTGCACATAATCGCCATAAGCCCCTGCTTTACTTTTTCCCAAAAACTCTTCGGATGGAGCAATGGGTGTATGGGGAGCCGTCAACGCAAAATACAGCAAAAACGGATGATCTTTCCTTTTTTTAAAGGGATTGATTCCTGCTGGTGCCTTAATATAATCCCTGGCCTTCATAGTTATTGCCGGCATTACCGCAGATAATTTCCATCCCTCTGCCATTGGACCCGGAGCACCAAACATCGAATCCGGTTTTTGCACAGAAGGGATACCCACCGTTTTATCATTTTCTATAAAACAATAAGGAGGGAAGTTAGGAACATCATCACCAAAATAGTAATCAAAACCCCTGGAAACCGGCCCTCCTTGTATCTTTTGTGAAAAATCTACCTTTTTAGCAAAGGCTCTTCTTTTTTGTGAATTGTATACACCAGGGGCTATTGAGTCATTTATTTTTGAATGATCGGTCGTTGGCCAGTCCCATCCAAGATGCCATTTCCCAATGGCTGCTGTGGAATATCCATTTTGCCGCAAAAAAGTGCCAACCGTTAACCTGCCGGATTCAATCAGGGGTTCATCCCAGGCCCATAATACACTTTTTTGCAAACGGGAACGCCAGGCATATCTTCCGGTAAGAATCCCGTAACGTGTAGGAGTACATACTGCTGATCCGGAATGCGCATCCGTAAAATACATTCCTTCTGCAGCCAGTTTATCCAGATTTGGAGTAGTTAAGGTTGAGTCAGGATTCAGAAAGCCGATATCACCATAACCCATATCATCCGCCAGAATAAAAATGATATTGGGTTTCTGTTGCTCATGATTTTGACATGATATAAATACCAACAGGTGGAATGCCAAAACAGGCCATAAATATTTGTAATATATTTTATTCTTCATATTTAAAACTTAAATAACGAAATCACTTTTTCTTTCAATGTAAATTAACCACCCCTTCTTTGGTTTAACAAGAATAGATTGATTTTGTGTAAACTGTTTTTCTTCCTGAAAATTTAAAATCCAGGGAGCTCTAAATACCATTTCTTCCGGATCCAGTCCTGTCTTTTTCCAGTCAATCACCAACTTCACATTAACCGGATGATCTGCCCAGCTTGCCAGTGATACCAGCATTTTATCGTCTTTTAAATATGCAGTGGCAAGCACTTCAGGATGCGTGGTTTTTACCACCGGATGCTCATCCCAGTACCCAATCATTTTTGATCCGGAAATTCCAAATTCATCCCAGATTCTCCAGATATCACCCGGATCACATTTCACCCCATCCGTAGTCCACGGATAACGGGCAGTCATACCGTAAATCATACCTCTCCATGGATTACCACCACCCTGCAACATATCTCCCATCAAACCATATGGAATACCGGATACCTCAACCAGCCAGTTCGCAGGTGACATCTCATCATATAAAAAGCTCTCTCCAAACCATAATTTATCAACATAAGGGAAAAACTCCATATACTGAGTGGCCGGTCCCTTTGAAAATCCCGTATTTGAATGCAGATCAAACATACATCCAGGCTTCACCTCATCCATCGCTTTCCGCATTCTTTTCAGTATGTGCCTGTCATAGGAAACATCATCCAGATACAGACCATCAATATCCATATTCTTCACCAGCCATGCCAGTCCTTCAATGTAATAGTTATACCAGCGACTGGTTTCCGGTGCATTTACAATGGAAGCATCTGATGCCTTATCCGTAAAATGCTGATACCATTGTGCTCTGTAACCATACATCAGATGTTCCCGTAACCACGGGAATCCACCACCCGGTCCACTTCCGTAAATTTCATTTCCCAGACTCCTCAACGCCCATATTTCTGCTACATGGTTCGTCAGTTCCCTTATCGTATAATACAATTTCACCTTCACCCCTTTCTGATGTAAAGTATCCACCAGGCCTTTCAACTCTTTGGTAGCGATAAAAGGATAATTTATATATGGATTGTAACGGTTCGCATGATGAATATTGACGATTTTAATCCCTTTTTCAAGATCTTTTTTCTTCGGCCTTGGTAATCCTCCACTGTGATAATATCTGTTAACAAACTGACTCTTTGGATCTAATTTCTTGACAGGAGTAAGCAACATGGCAAATTCGAAATTCAGGGGTTCATTCTTTACCAGGGCTCTTTTACCGGTATAGACGATGGCCTCCACCTGATCCTGGTTTGTTCTCAGGGTGAAGCCACCTTTGTTTTTATTATACCAGCTCTCCGGCGGATCAGGATGATACAGATTCAGGAGCGGACCAGTGTAGGAAGCTCCGCGTAACTCACAAAATATACCTGCTTGTGCATTCCCAATCCAAAAGCTATCTGTGGGTCCTTTCCATTTCCAGGAATATGATTTCGGAGTAAGCTGCCCGGGTAAACCCATTCCCATAAAGTACCGGCCAATTTCCTTCCGGAGTGAAAATTCCAGCCGGATATCTTTTACATGCAGATCCTTCAGGGGTATCAGTTTCAGTTTATACAAAAGGTATCCATCCGCCTCAACACTTATTTTATATGAAATTTTAATGTCTTTCCCTGAGGACCTGAATACGAGGATTTTTTTACCGGAAGCATCCAGCATCAGCTCACTTCCTTCAGTAGTCAGTTTTTCCCTTCCTTTGTCTGTTTTAATCACAAATGCAACCGGCTTTGAAAATACCGGATGATCCAATGAAAAAAACTGTTCCGGAAGTCCTGATTCCCGTAGTTTTATTTCTCTCCCCAAAATTTTAAAATGCTTATGACCTGTGTTCTCAATAGGGGTATAAGGGGAAACCGGTTCATCATTCAACCCCAGAGTCGAGTTTAACCAGCGCAACCGGGAGTGTCTCCAGAGTTCGCTGTCACCCCTGTCAGCAATGGAAGACTTTCCGATTTTTATCTCAACAGGGACTCGTTGAGGAGCAGAATTCTCCGGAATAATTCTTACTAAACCTTCATAAACCCCAGCCTGAATATCTCCAGGAATATCCACTCCTATCCATAAGGCCTGTACCCGGTTTTCCTTCACATTTACATCAATATTAAAATGTTTTCCGTAGGGATCCGTTCCCTCTGTATTGAAACAGGTCAAATTTCCGGAAGGAATCACTTTTTCTCCATTCTTCAGGTCTGAGAACTCCACTTTTACACTATTCAAAGTTTTTTTTGAGGCAAAAACACCAATCTGGAAAACATAATACTCATTCTTCATGGCAGTCCCTTTGAATGTTTCTCCGGGCACTTTCTGCAACCACTTACAGGGGATTTCATCCCACATCCGGATCGGAAATTTCCTGTCTTCCGGAAATAAAAGATAATCAGAATTGTATTTTTGCAGGTAGGTTTCTTTTTCCGTTTTTAAAGCAATGACCTCCATCGGGTAAAAACTGTCAAAATCTGTTCTGGACTGTATTTCTACCACTTCAGCCTGAAGTGTATCTGAAAGTTTTACAGATTTCAGCCAGGTCTTATCCGGAGGATCTTCCGGTTTATCATAATTATTATGAAAAAAGCCCCAGCCGTTCTGCACTTTATAAGGAAGGTAATAAAAATAATACTTCCCGGGAGCATGGACCGGGCCAAATAATAACTCACATTTTTCATTGTTAACCTTTCCCCGGTAAATATTTTTGACCGTATCTCCTGAGGTGGCTGAAATAATCAAAAATTTCTTTTTTTCAGGAGACAGGTCATGCCTTCTCCATGTATAATTCAATGCAACAACTTCTGCAGGCTTTTTTACCTCCAAAACTGTCCTTTGACTCCCAAGGTTTTCAGGCCAGGGAGTTTTAGTGACGGTGTACTTTAATCCGTCCTTCTGTGAACAGGAAAAAAATACAGTAAGTAAAATTACAAATCCTGTCTTTTTACCGGATTTCATTCGATTATGCTTAAATGAATATTGAATTTACATGCATGATGTTTAATTAGTCCCTCTTTGAAACCACTTGAAAAATTAAGAGTTTTCTTAGAAGCACTAATTAACTATTTCAGTTTGTATTAAATTAATATCCACCATGAATTTTTACAGATTCAATGATTTACCATTCATCTTTCAACCATCCAAAGTTCCCTTTTTCTTGTTTCTTGATTCTTGGATCTTGTTTCTTAGATCTTGTTTCTTGGATCTTGTTTCTTGGATCTT
>JANTGF010000030.1 GCA_024763075.1 Bacteroidales bacterium
CTCTTTTTTATTCTGTCTGATCAGTTCAATCTCCCTCCTCCTTTTCTCCCTGGTTTCAACAGTATCTGCCAGGGGATGAGAATGAAACAGAGAAAATCCAGTCAGCTTTTCAGGAAATAACTCCACAAATGCCATCACCACATAGCCACCCAGTGAATGTCCGGCCAAAAAGAATTTTGACAGGCCCAGTTTTTCTGTTAATTCATAAACTGCCTTTGCCATTTCTTCCATTCGGTTTACTTCACCCAAAGAATCTGACTTTCCATGACCAGGCAGATCAATAGTTATTACATGGAAGTTTTCAGCAAGTTTTGTGGTAAATCCATCCCAGATCTCACAGGACTCAAGGTATCCGTGTAATAAAACAACCGGAAGTCCCGATCCGTTTTCTTTAAAATGAATCTTTTTATTATTAAATCCGGTCAAACCTATTTCTCTTATCATATTTATTTTTGTTCTAAATTAATTTGGAAATATCTTTATAGTTGCAAATATATATCTGATTTTCAACTTTTTTTCTTTTTCAGAGTATCTGATTTAACTAAAACATGTTTATCAACATATAATTTAGCTATCTAAATACATAGATTTGTGCTCAAATTTAAAAATAGTAAATCATATAATTAAATAATTTTCTTATGAGTAAGTTACTAGGTTCATCCATTACCAAAAAACTTGTAATGGCCCTGGCAGGTTTATTCTTGATTTTGTTCCTGCCTGTACATCTGGGTATCAATTTGTTGTTATTGAAGGAAGATCCGGTTCCTTTTAATGAAGCTGCGCATTTTATGGCAACTTTTCCTCCTATAAAGATCTTTGAAGTGATACTTCTTGGCACTTTTTTAATTCATATTCTTTGGGGGATTATATTACAAATTCAAAACTGGATGGCAAGACCTTCAAGGTACAGGGTTACCAACTATTCACAAACTTCCTTTTTCTCCAAATTTATGATCTATACAGGAGGCATCGTTTTGATTTTTCTTGTCATTCATTTTATCAACTTCTATCTAATGAAGTTGGGAATTGTTGAAGGGGATCCGGAAAATTTTTATAAAGAAGCACATGATTTATTCCAATTGCCGGGATACATCACTTTTTACCTGGTATCATTTGTCATTCTGGGTTTCCATCTTCATCATGCATTTCAGTCGGCTTTTCAGACACTTGGGTGGAACCACAAAAAATACACTCCGGTTATTAAAGCTCTTGGAGTAATTTATTCCATTTTTATTCCCCTGGGATTTTTTATTATCCCCATTTTAATTTATCTGAAGTAAAAAAATTAAGTAAACGTGACTATGGCAACATTAAATTCAAAAATACCTGACGGGCCAATTGCAGAAAAATGGACCAATTACAAAGCCCATCAAAAGCTTGTGAACCCTGCAAATAAAAGGAAACTCGACATTATTGTTGTTGGAACCGGACTTGCAGGTGCTTCTCTTGCTGCTTCTTTGGGGGAATTAGGTTTCAAAGTAAAAGTATTTTGTTATCAGGACAGTCCCAGAAGAGCGCACAGTATTGCTGCTCAGGGAGGAATAAATGCCGCTAAAAACTATCAGAATGACGGTGATACGGTTTACCGTTTATTTTATGATACGGTTAAGGGCGGCGATTATCGTGCCCGTGAAGCCAATGTTTATCGTTTGGCAGAGGTCAGTAATAACATCATTGACCAGTGTGTGGCACAGGGTGTTCCGTTTGCCCGTGAATACGGAGGTTTGCTTGCAAACCGTTCTTTTGGCGGAGCCCTTGTTTCAAGAACTTTTTATGCCAGGGGGCAAACCGGTCAGCAATTGCTTCTGGGAGCATATTCTGCACTCAGCCGTCAGATCAAAAAAGGGAATGTTGAACTTTTTACCCGTTCTGAAATGCAGGACCTTGTGCTGATCGACGGTAAAGCCCGCGGAATTATTACCAGAAATCTCATTACAGGAAAACTTGAAAGACATTTTGGCCATACGGTAGCCCTTGCTACGGGAGGTTATGGAAATGTCTTTTTTCTGTCAACCAATGCTATGGGATCAAATGGAAGCGCAGCCTGGCAGGCATATAAAAAGGGTGCCTTTTTTGCCAACCCTGCATTTGTGCAGATTCATCCTACCTGTATCCCGGTTCATGGGGATTACCAGTCCAAGTTAACTCTTATGAGTGAGAGTTTAAGAAACGATGGCAGGATATGGGTACCCAAGAACATAGAAGATGCTGAAAAAATAAGAAAAGGGGAAATACAACCAAAGGATATTGCCGAAGAAGACAGGGATTACTATCTGGAGCGGAGATATCCGGCATTTGGTAATCTTGTTCCCAGGGATGTTGCCTCGCGTGCAGCCAAGGAAAGATGCGATGCAGGATACGGAGTTGGAACAGGGAAAGCCGTATTCCTTGACTTTGAGGATGCCATAAAACGTTTGGGCAGGGATGCAATTGAAGCGCGGTATGGTAACCTGTTTCAGATGTATGAGAAAATAAACGATACTAACCCTTATGAAACACCCATGATGATCTATCCGGCTATCCATTATACAATGGGGGGTACCTGGGTTGATTATGAACTGATGTCAACCATTCCCGGTTTATTTGTCCTGGGAGAAGCCAACTTCTCTGACCACGGAGCAAACCGGCTGGGCGCTTCGGCTCTGATGCAGGGACTGGCAGATGGGTATTTTGTAGCTCCTTACACCATCCAGAATTATCTTGCTGATGAGATATTGGTACCAAGGATGTCCACTGATCTGCCTGAATTTGATGAAGCAGAAAAAGCGGTTCAGGACAGACTTAACAAATTAATCAGTATAAATGGTAAATACTCAGTTGACCATTTCCATAAGAAGCTGGGGCACATAATGTGGGATCATGTTGGTATGGCCCGGACAAAGGAAGGACTGGAAGAAGGAATTCAGATGATCAGGGAGCTGAAGAAAGAATTCTGGAAAGAATTAAAAGTACCAGGATCGCTAGATGAATTAAACAATGAGCTTGAAAAAGCAGGAAGAGTCGCTGATTTTCTGGAAATAGGGGAGCTGATGGCAATGGATGCTTTGAACCGTAATGAATCCTGTGGTGGTCATTTCAGAGAAGAATACAAAACGGAAGAAGGGGAAGCTCTGAGAGATGATAAGAACTACACCTATGTTTCTGCCTGGGAATACAAAGGGCCGGATCAGGAACCGGTTCTGCATAAAGAACCCTTGACATTTGAAGCCATTAAGGTACAGCAACGGAATTACAAAAAATAAGCGAATAATAAAACACAGTTAAAGACTTTAAAATTATAATCACAATATTATGGATCTTACTTTAAAAGTTTGGAGACAGAAAAATAATAAAGCAAAGGGGAAGTTTGTCGAATACAAAATCAAGAATATTTCCAAAGACAGTTCCTTCCTTGAAATGATGGATATCCTGAATGAACAACTCATTGAGGAAGGTGTGGAACCGGTGGCATTTGATCACGACTGCCGCGAGGGTATTTGTGGCATGTGTAGTTTGTATATCAATGGGCGGCCTCACGGACCGGATGAAGCAGTGACCGTATGCCAGCTCCATATGCGTAAGTTCAATGACGGCGATACCATCGTGATTGAGCCATGGCGTGCAAAGGCATTCCCTTTGATCAAGGATTTGATGGTGGACCGTTCCGCTTTTGACACAATAATCCAGGCAGGTGGTTATGTTTCCGTGAATACGGGTGGTGTTCCTGATGCAAATTCAATTCCGATTGAAAGAGATAAAGCGGAGTTATCCATGGATGCTGCGGCATGTATTGGTTGTGGAGCTTGTGTAGCTGCCTGTAAAAATGCATCTGCTATGTTGTTTGTTTCTGCAAAGGTTTCACAACTTAACCTTTTGCCACAGGGTAAGGCTGAGGCAAAGTTACGTGTTGAAGCGATGGTAAAGGAAATGGATGATCTGGGATTCGGAAACTGCACTAATACCGGAGCCTGTGAGGCAGAATGCCCAAAAGAAATATCACTTACCAATATTGCCAGACTGAATCGTAATTTTTATGCAGCAAAGCTTAGCTAAAATTTATTCAATGTAAGTTAAAAAAGGCACATTTTTGTGCCTTTTTTTATTTTATTACTCAGTACATTATTTCATAATTTCTTCCACCTCACTCACCGTTTTAGGAATGGGTCGTCCAAGAACACGGTAAGCATCAGATGTCACCAGAATGTCATCTTCTATGCGGATTCCACCAAAATCCTTATAGGTTTCAACCTTATCATAATTAATGAATTCCGTGAACTTCTTCTCCGCTTTCCACTGGTCAATCAAAGCCGGGATAAAATAGATGCCCGGCTCAATGGTAAAAACGTGACCGGGCTCATAAGTTTTCCCAAAACGCAGAAATGCCAGTCCAAACTGATCACTTCTTTTTATTGTATCATCATAACCTACATTGTCTTCTCCAAAACCTTCCATATCATGCACATCCAGTCCCATGTGGTGACCAAGACCATGCGGGAAGAATAGGGCGTGAGCTCCGTTTTGGACGGCTTCTTTTACATCCCCTTTCATTAAACCCAGTGCTTTTAATTCCGTGGCAACAATCTCAGCTGCAAGCAGGTGGGTGCTTCGGTTAGTCTTTCCCGGTTTTACAACTTTTATCGTTTCCTGATTGGCTTTTAAAACAATTTCATAAATTTCCTTTTGCCGCTGGTTGAACTTTCCTCCTACCGGAACTGTCCGGGTAATGTCACTTGCATAATGCATTAATGATTCAGCACCTGCATCCGTGACCATCATTCTGCCTTCTTTAAGAACATTACCATGGTAATGGTTGTGAAGAGTCTGGCCATTTATACTCAGAATTATGGGGAAAGAAACACCCTTACCCATAGAAGAAGCAATTCCAAGTATAGTTCCGGCAATTTCCCTTTCAACCACCCCCGGCTTTGCCATCTTCATGGCAGTAGTATGCATATGATAAGCGATCTCCATGGCTTTTTCAATTTCCTCAACTTCCACATCTTCCTTTATCAGTCGTAAACTAACTACAGCCCGGATCAATTCCCCGGAAAAACCGTTTTTTATTCCTGCCGGAGTCTGGCTAAGCAACTCCCCCAGTTGAATAATGTTTTTCCCCCGGTAGGGAGGTAAGTAATGAACTTTCCGGTTCTTATTCAGCGCTTCTTTTAGGTAACTGGCTAATTTTGACACAGGAAATGTAATGGTAACCCCTGCTTTTCCGGCAGTTTCTTTAACTGAAGGCTGATTCCCCATCCAGATGATATCATCCATATCCACATCATTCCCGAAGATAATTTCCTCACCTGAATCTATGTCAACGATCCCTGCTAAATCAGGGTGGTCAATTCCGAAAAAATAGAGAAAATCACTGTCCTGCCGGAAATGATAAGTATTTGCCGGATAATTAAAGCTGGCCTCAGTATTGCCTAAAAATAAAGCCAGTCCGGACGACAACTTTTCTTTCAGTGCCTTACGCCTTTTCGAATATACTTCTTTTGAAAACATAATTTATTTTTTTAATGAATAAACAATTTTGATAATTTTTAAAATTACGATAATATTCTAAAAATACCTTCCAATTGTTCCGCTTTTCTTTTTTTAAACACAGCTTTTTCACCGGAAACTAAAGTTAATGATAAAATAAAATAAATTTTTTATGCGAACGGTCTTGGGTTATGATATAAATGTATTATCTTCGCACGTCGTACATTGACTTTTCAACATCCAATTAACAACTTATTATGCCCTACCGGAGATTACCCAACACAGATGCAGCCAGAATCAAAGCATTGAGAACCGCTTTTTCAATGGGTAAGGAGATTCCTCCTTTCAAACTTGCTTACAGTCAGCGAAGTTTATTAAGGTTACAATCTTTTATTTCCTATTTTGAACAGGCCCTCTCTAATCAAAAGCAAACCTATGAAAATCAAGTAAGAAATAGCCTGAATTATAAGGATTCCCTGAAGAAAATTAAACTGTATATCTCTCATTTCATTCAGGTAATGAATATGGCCATTCTTCGTGGAGAATTACCTGAGGATACCAGAAGTTACTTTAGGCTCAATAACGATCTCCGGTCTGTCCCCTCGTTAAATTCCGAAAAAGAGACCCTGGAAGTCGGGGAAAATATTATCAAAGGGGAAATGGAAAGATTAAGAAGAGGAAAAACGGCAATTACAAATCCAACAATGGCTGTAGTTAAGGTCCGGTATGAGCAATTTCTTGAGGCATATAACTTCCAGAAAACCCTTCAAAAAAGAAATAAACTGGCTTTGGAAAAGCTGGCCTCCCTCAGGGACGAAGCCGATGCAATCATTCTTGATATCTGGAATGAGGTGGAAGATTATTTTAAAGACCTGCCTGAAAATATGAAACGGGATGAGGCCACAAAATATGGTTTGGTCTATGTTTTCAGAAAAAACGAGCTTTTAAGAATACATTTTTCACAATCGGAGCAAAGGGAGATTGGATAAATACATTTAAAAGAGGTTTATGGTTTCTGTGGTTCCTGTGGTTCCTGTTGTTTCTGTTGTTTCTATGGTTCCTATTGTTTCTATTGTTTCTGTGGTTTCTGTAGTCCCGAAAAACAGAAAATTTCGGCTGTTTCGGGATTTCTGAAGATACAGCTTAACTATCATCTTGTACCTTTCCGGTTTTTTGCCGATTAGTGTAGATCATCCATAATGCCAGACTTACAATAACCATCCCAGGCAAAACCATTGTTAGTTCCCGGGATTCTTTAATAATTTCTGCTCCCTCTTTTGTTTCAGGGACTCCATGCATGAAATAAACCAGTACAGCGAAGGAATTATTTAAAAAGTGTGCAACCACCGGAACTTTTATCGAACCCGTCCATAGGTAAATAAAACCAAAAATAACACCAAGATAAAAGCGGGGAATAAAGCCATAAAACTGAAAATGCATAAAACTAAACAGAAAAGCTCCCAGCAGCACACCCAGCCAGGGTTTATTTGTCCATTCAACAAATATCCTTTGTATTACTCCCCTGAAGAACATCTCTTCACCAATGGCAGGTAAAACAGCAATCATAATTAAATTTACTGTCAGTCCGGAGATCGTTTGTGTACTCAAAAACATATTGGTCAAAGACTCTGCATTTTCCTCCATACTCCTGATTTTCTCCTCAATCCCTGCCATAAACTCCGGAAGCCTCAGTCCGGCATTCCATTCTCCAAGTAAATTTACCAGTGGGAAACCAAAAAAAACAAGTACAGCAGTTAATAAATAAATACTCATACCGGTTTTATCCTTCCTTGTTCCCAGGGGAAAGCTCTTTTCAAAAAACATTCGTCCCAAAAAGATTGCCGGCAGAATAAACAGGCCTGTGGTTTGAAGTATCTGATAGTATTTTAGCAGTGAGATATTATTTATTTCATCCCCCGAAAGGCTTTGGATGATCTCAGTAAAATTCATTTTAAAAATAAATATTACCGGTAGTGTGCCCAGAAAGCTCACAACAAACATGGAAAACAATGCAAATATTATAGAAAAAACTATTTTTGCACCCGGGCTTAACTGGTTTAGGAAGCCATTTTGCATATTACATATTTAAAAATTAACCGAAAGTACAAAATTGGTAAAGATAGGACAAACAGAATTAAATGATCAGCCACTATTTCTGGCTCCGATGGAAGATGTTACGGATCCGTCATTCCGGTATATTTGCAAAGAATACGGGGCAGACTTTGTTTATACCGAATTTATTTCTTCCGACGGACTGATCCGGAATGGGAGAAAAAGTGTAAAAAAACTGGATATATTTGATTATGAAAGGCCCATAGGTATTCAGCTTTATGGTCATCTGATTGAGCCCATGGTAGAAGCTGCCCGGATTGCCGAACTTTCCAAACCTGATATTATTGATCTTAATTTTGGCTGTCCCGTTCGAAAAATTGCCCATCGCGGAGCCGGTGCAGGAATGCTGAGAAACATACCCCTAATGATAAAAATGACGGATGCCATCGTAAAAGTCACGAATATTCCGGTAACGGTAAAAACCCGACTGGGTTGGGATGAAAACAGTAAGAACATAAAGGAAATTGCCCGGATGTTGCAGGATGTAGGTGTACAGGCACTTACTATTCATGGCCGTACCCGGAATCAGATGTACAAGGGCAAAGCTGACTGGACACTGATAGGAGAGGTGAAAAATGATCCTGCCATTCATATACCCATTATCGGAAACGGAGATGTGGATGGTCCGGAAACTGCAAAAAAAATGTTCGATGATTACGGAGTGGATGGCATCATGATTGGACGGGCAACCATGGGACGGCCCTGGATCTTTAAAGAAATACGTCATTACCTGGAAACAGGAGAGTTTATGCCACCTTTAAACATTCGTGAAAAAGTTGAGCTGGCAAAACTGCATTTTTCTAAATCACTTGAATTTAAAGGTGAACCCAGAGGAATTTACGAAATGCGTAGACATTTTTCGAATTATTTTAAAAATTTACCTAACTTTAAGGGAATTAGAATCAAGCTGGTTACTTCCGTTAACACGGAGGAAATATCTTCAATTCTGGATTCTATTTATGAGATTTACAAAGATGTTGAAATACAGGAGTCCGGTAATTCAATCGATGAAACTGTAGCATAGTGTCTGGTTAAACATATTACACATTATGACAGATTAAATATGACTTTACACCAGGAGAAATTTAATCGATTAATAATGTGCAAAATTTTTTAAAAAGTGTATATATTTTACATCCTTAATTGCAAAACCTTAAACGTATGAAAACAAAATTGTTGCTTCTGCTTTTCCTCATTTTAAGTATCCGGCTTTCTTACAATCAGAACACAAATGCTAAATTAAGTATTGAGAAAATAATGCAGGATCCGAAGTGGATGGGTACTTCCCCGTCCGACTTCTTTTGGTCAGAAAAAGGCCATAAACTTTATTTTAAGTGGAATCCTGAAAATGAAGACAAGGCCACCTTATACTTCATTACTCCTGATAACCCAAAGCCAGAGAAAGTCTCCAAAGAGGAAAAGGATAATCTCCCTGGCATATATGGCAGTTATAGTAAGGATCATACAAAAAAGCTTTACTCGAAATCCGGTGATCTTTTTCTTCTGGATATTCCAACGGGGGAAATAGTGCAAATCACTAACACCCTTCAATATGAAAGCTCCCCAATGTTCAGTTTTAATGAGGATAAAGTGATTTTTAATTCTCAGGGGAATTTGTTTGCATGGAATATGAAATCGGGAGAGATCACACAACTGACTGATTTTGTAAAGGGTAAGAAGAAGAAAGACGATGATGGGTACAATACAAAACAGGAAAAATGGCTGCATGAACAACAGCTCAGTCTTTTTAAGGTGCTGGAGGAAAGAAAGGAAAAAAGAGAAAAGGCAAAAGAGGAAAGAGAAGCTGATCAGCCTGTCCGTATGAAAAAAATATATACTGGTAATGCGTCAGCATCCAATATCCGGCTGAGTCCTGATGAAAACAGCCTTATCTGGCTGGTCAGACATCCGGCTAAAGGCGGAAAACAAACCATTGTGCCCGATTATGTTACGGAATCGGGTTATACCAAGGATATCCCTACCCGGGCAAAGGTAGGAACTCCCTATTTCTCTTCCGTTGACCTGTTTATCTATAATAAAAAGAAAGATACCATTATTCAGGTTTCCACAGAAAATATTCCCGGTATTAAAGAACCACCAAAATATTTAGTAGAATACAATAAGGATTTTATCAAAGATGCAAAAGTCAGAAATGTTATTTTCTCCGCTCCTGTCTGGTCTGATAACGGGGAAAATGCTGTGGTAAACATCTTATCTGTGGATAATAAAGACAGGTGGATCATGCTTTTGAATACAGAAGATGGAAGTTTGAAACTTCTTGACAGACAACACGATGATGCATGGATCGGAGGTCCGGGTATCGGTTGGTGGGGAGGTACGCTGGGCTGGCTGCCGGATAATAAGAATGTATATTTTCAATCGGAAGAAAGCGGGTATTCACATTTATACACAGTGAATATTAAAAATGGCAAAAAAGAAGCACTGACCCGGGGGCATTTTGAGATTTATCAGCCCTTTATCTCAAAAGATAAGAAGTCATGGTATTTCACCTCAAATCAGATTCATTCGGGTGTCAGGGATTTCTATAAAATGCCAATCAAAGGAGGGAAGCCGGTCAGGTTGACCCAAATGACAGGAAAAAATGATGTTTATCTGTCGCCCAACGAAGATATGATGGCCATAAGTTTCTCCACCTCAAACCATCCGGAGGAACTTTACCTGAAAAAGAATGATCCGGAGATCAGGGCCCGGCAAATTACACATTCCCTTTCCGAAGAGTTTTCTGCTTATCCATGGCGGATTCCGGAGTTCATCACATTCACTGCTCTTGACGGGGCCAATGTACATGCCCGACTGTACAAACCGAAAAAACCTGCTGAACAGGGACCTGCAGTGATCTTTGTACACGGTGCAGGTTATCTTCAGAATGCACATCAATGGTGGAGTAGCTATTTCCGGGAATACATGTTTCATAATTTTCTGGTGGACCATGGTTATACAGTACTGGATATTGATTACCGGGGAAGTGCAGGATATGGCCGTGACTGGAGAACTGCAATTTACAGGCACATGGGAGGAAAAGATCTTTCTGACCAGGTTGATGGAGCAAAATATCTGGTTGATAATCAAAATGTTTCTCCTGAAAAGATAGGCATTTATGGAGGTTCTTACGGTGGATTTATTACGCTTATGGCCCTCTTCACCACGCCTGATGTTTTTGCTGCGGGTGCTGCGTTACGTTCTGTCACCGACTGGGCACATTACAATCACGGATATACGGCAAATATTCTGAATACTCCGGTTACCGACAGCCTGGCCTATGTCAGAAGTTCTCCCATATATTTTGCGGAAGGGTTAAAAAAACCTTTGCTGATCTGTCATGGAATGATTGACGATAATGTACACTTTCAGGATGTGGTTCGCCTCACTCAAAGACTGATAGAATTGGGGAAAGACAACTGGGAGCTGGCCGTTTATCCATTGGAACGCCATGGTTTTGTTGAACCCAGTAGTTGGACAGATGAGTATAAAAGAATTTTTAAATTATTTGAGGAGAACCTGAAAAAATAACTAAAATTCTGAAGCTTTTCGCTTTTCAGGATAACTGATTGTGTAATGCAACCCCCTGCTTTCATGGAGATTCTGGGCCATTCTTATTACCAGATAGCCTACGTTTATCATATTCCTGAGTTCACAGAGCTTTCTTGAAAGAGTGGATCTTTTATACAGGTTTTCTGTCTCGGAATAAATGATCTCCAGCCTCCGCAGGGCTCTTTCCAGCCGTAAATTTGACCGGAAAATGCCAACGTATACACTCATGATCTGCTGCATTTCTTTGTAACTCTGGGTGATCAGCACCATTTCTTCGGGCAGGCTCGTTCCTGCAAAATCCCATTCCGGTATTTCCTTCCTGAAAGAAATTTTATTCAGTTTTCCAAGGACATCTTTTGCGGCCCGGTGTGCATACACAACTGCCTCCATCAACGAGTTGGATGCCAGCCTGTTCGCCCCATGTAGTCCGGTAGAGGAAACTTCTCCTATAGCATACAGGTTATGAATGCTGCTTTCCCCGTTCTTATCCACCTTAATTCCTCCACACTGATAATGGGCTGCCGGTACAACCGGTATCATATCTCTTGTAATGTCAATTCCCAGACTTCTGCATTTTGCCGTGATGTTGGGGAAATTATCGACCAGCTTATCCGGATCAAGATGTGTACAATCGAGCCATACATGGTCATCTCCGCTTATTTTCATTTCATTATCTATTGCTCTGGCTACAATGTCCCTGGGAGCGAGACTACCACGCTTATCGTATTTGTTCATGAATTTTTCTCCCCTGGAATTCCTCAAAACACCACCAAAGCCGCGTATTGCTTCTGTGATTAGAAAAGAAGGTTTTTCACCCGGGTTGTAAAGAGAGGTAGGATGAAACTGTACAAACTCCATATTTTCGATCACCCCTTTTGCCCGGTATGCAAGAGCAACGCCATCTCCGGTAGATACCACCGGATTGGTTGATGTCAGGTACATACTACCCATTCCTCCCGTTGCAACTATTGTTACTTTTGCTAATACAGTATCTACCTCACGGGTATTCAGGTCCAGCACATACGCACCATAACACTCCGTATCCAAGTGGGCTCTTTTTACCAGTTTTCCAAGATGATGCTGGGTGAGCAGGTCAATGGCAAATGCTTTTTCCCGTGTTTGAATGTTCGGATGTGCCTTAACCTTTTTCAATAAAGTATCCACAACACTCAATCCGGTAGAATCTTTGTGATGAAGTATTCTGTGTTCACTATGACCACCTTCCCTTGCCAGGTCGTATTTCCCTTCTTTATTCTTATCAAATTCCACGCCCAGGCTGATCAGTTCCCGGATTCTTTCCGGAGCTTCCCTTACAACCATTTCCACTACTTCGCGGTTACAGTATCCATCTCCGCAAATCAGAGTGTCTGTTACGTGCTTCTCAAAAGAATCAGGAGCATAGGTTACGGCCGCGATTCCTCCCTGTGCATAACGGGAATTGTTTTCATCAAGAGAAGTTTTGGATATCAGTAATACCCTCCCTTTATCAGCAACCTTAAGTGCAAAACTCAGGCCGGCTACCCCTGAACCTATTACAAGAAAATCGTATTCGGTTTTCACTTGTTAACGGAAGTAAAGTTTTGCATGCAAAGATATGAATAATCCATGCTAATACCATTTAAATGATTTAGTAAAAGGATATTTTCTTACTTTTGTCGAATTATCAATTATTTAACGATTTTTAAAATGGATGACCTCTTTAAGAAGCTTATTTCTCATGCAAAGGAATACGGGTTTATTTTCCCGTCAAGTGAAATATACGACGGGCTGAGTGCTGTTTATGATTATGGGCAAAATGGTGTAGAACTGAAAAACAACATTAAAAAATACTGGTGGGATTCCATGGTCCTATTGCATGAAAATATTGTGGGGATAGATTCTGCTATTTTCATGCATCCTGAAATATGGAAAGCTTCAGGACATGTGGGTGCTTTTAACGATCCCCTGATTGATAATAAAGACTCCAAAAAAAGATACCGTGCAGATGTGCTGATCGAAGATTATATTGAAAAGATTGAATCGAAAATCAGGAAGGAAGTTACAAAAGCCGCTAAAAGGTTTGGTGACAGCTTTGATGAAAAACAATTCAGGGAAACCAACCCCCGGGTTCTGTCCAATCAGAAAAAAATTGACGAGGTACGTGCACGTTATGTAAAGGCAGCTGAAAATGATGACCTGACAGAGATCAAGCAAATTATAATTGATTGTGAGATTGCAGACCCTGTTTCGGGTTCGAGGAACTGGACAGATGTAAGACAGTTTAATCTGATGTTTGAAACCAAACTTGGGTCTGTAAGTGACGAAGCAGCATCCATTTATCTGAGACCTGAAACAGCCCAGGGAATTTTTGTTAACTTTCTTAATGTTCAGAAGTCAGGCCGGATGCGGATTCCTTTCGGTATTGCCCAAATTGGGAAAGCCTTCAGAAATGAGATCGTGGCCCGCCAGTTCATTTTCCGGATGCGGGAGTTTGAGCAAATGGAAATGCAGTACTTTGTAAAACCGGGAGAAGAACTCAAATGGTTTGAAACCTGGAAAGAAAAAAGGATGAAATGGCATAAGTCCCTTGGCGTAGCAGATAATAAACTCCGCTTTCATGATCACGATAAACTGGCACATTATGCGAATGCAGCTACCGATATTGAATTTGAATTCCCTATTGGTTTCAAAGAGGTGGAAGGCATTCATTCCCGAACTGATTTTGACCTGTCACAGCATCAGGAATTTTCAGGGAAAAAGCTGCAATTTTATGATCCTGAATCCAAAGAAAATTATACTCCGTTTGTGATTGAAACATCCATCGGGCTTGACCGGATGTTTCTGCTGATTATGTCAAATGCCTATAAGGAAGAAAAGGTTCCCAATGCAGAGGGTAAGCTTGAAGAACGTGTGGTTCTGAATCTTCCTCCGGTTTTAGCACCAGTGAAATTAGCTGTACTGCCATTGGTTCGAAAAGACGGTCTTCCGGAAAAAGCACGGGAAATAATGGATCATCTGAAAGTTGAATTTAATTGCCAGTATGAAGAAAAAGATTCAATTGGAAGAAGATACCGCCGTCAGGATGCCATCGGGACCCCTTATTGCATTACTGTGGATCATCAGACCATCAGAGATAATTCCGTTACCATAAGATACAGGGATGATATGAAACAGGATCGTATTCCGGTGGCAAAAATTCGTGAAATTATTTCGGACAAAGTAAGTTTCCGGACAGCACTAAGCAGACTGGTCTGAAATATGCACTATTAAGCAATGCACAAAAAAAAAGTTCTTATAATCACCTATTACTGGCCACCCGGTGGAGGGGGAGGAGTGCAGCGCTGGCTTAAATTTGCTAAATATCTACCCGGTTTTGGTTGGGAGCCCATTATCTTCACTCCGGAAAACCCCGAATTTTCGGTAATTGATCATTCACTTGAAAAAGACATAGATAAGAACCTGGAGGTTATAAAATACCCAATCTGGGAACCCTATCAGCTTTTTAAAAAACTTTCCGGCCGGTCAAAAAATGAAAAAGTAAACACCGGACTTTTATTTGATGATAAAAAACCAGGATTCAAAGAAAAGGCAGCCCTGTGGATTAGGGGAAACCTGTTGATCCCTGATCCCCGGATTTTTTGGGTAAGACCGTCTTTTCGCTATCTTAATAGCAAATGGGATGAAATAAAACCTGATCTGGTTATTACCACGGGCCCCCCTCACAGTATGCACCTGATTGGTCTGAGACTTCAAAAGGCTTTTACCATACCCTGGATAGCCGATTTCAGGGATCCCTGGGCGGGAATAGATATTCTTGATATTTTTCATCCCAGCGGAAGGGCGATCAGAAAGCAACAAAAACTGGAAAGGAAAGTACTGAAAAATGCTACAAGAGTTCTTACAGTTAGTAAATCATGGGGACAAGAGCTGAAAGCTGTTGCAGGAGATAAAATAGCCGTTATTACAAATGGCTTTGACAAATCGGATTTCCCTAATATGGATAGGACCCACCATCCTGAAAAATTCAGGATCAGCCACCTGGGTATCATTAATTCCCTGCGAAACCCAAAAATACTATGGCAAAAGCTGGAAGATCTTTGCAAAAGAGATCCCGGTTTTAATGAGGATTTGGAGCTTCATCTTACCGGAACAGTTGACCCGGGCCTGATAAAGGAAATAAATACATTTCCATTATTAAGTAAAAAGATGCAGGTGAATGAATACATGGAACACGAACAGTTGATAGGGGAATATAATTCTACCGCTTGTTTATTACTTCTTTTGAATGATTCCAAAAATGCAAAAGGACATATTCCGGGGAAACTTTTTGAATACCTTACCACCCGCATACCCATTCTTGTGATGGGTCCTGAGAATGGGGATGCTGCCGGCATCGCAAAGGAATCAGGAACGGGTTTTGTTGCCGACCCTTCAGATGAAAAAGCAATAGAAGAAACGATTTTAAAGATCTACAGTCAGTTTAAGGCCGGGAAAAGAGTTGCACAAGTTAAAAATATTGACCAATTTTCAAGAGAATTTCTCACCGGTAAACTGGTAAAGCTGATGAATGAGATGATAAAACAGAAAAATTAAATTTTTGAGATAAACATACAGTAGCTTAAATACCCCGTCATGATGATTCTAAGCCTGTAACAGCATGGAAGTTTATGTATGGGTAGGAGATAAGCTTAAAGGCGAATTGATAGTAGTATAAAGATTTACAGTTAATTAATCCTGTTTAATGAAAAGCAAGATCAATTTCGAACAATACAAAGTAGGCGCAGCAAGTTTCTTAAGCCTGTTTTCACTGGTTGGTTTTATGTTCTACGGACTTCCTTTTTTTTATGATTTCTGGGTAAAGGATTTTGGATGGTCGCATGCAACAGTAACTTCAGGAAATGCAGTTGGAAAAATTGTAATGGGTCTCTTCGCATTTATTGCCGGATGGATCATTGACCGGTTTGGACCACGCCGGGTAATGCTTATCGGAATACTTATTGGAGGGGGAGCGGTAATGGGGCTGGGCATGGTAAATTCAATATGGCAGTTTTATTTCTTTTATGTACTTATTGCCCTGGCATATATGACAGCCGGCCCTCTGCCCAACCAGGTACTGATCTCCAGGTGGTTTGATAAGTCTCGTGGTAAGGCAATGGGGGTTGCCTATTTGGGCATAGGAATAGGAGGGATGCTGGTGCCTCAGGTTAATAAGTTTTTCATTGATCATTTTGGATGGAATAATGCCTTGATGATGTTGGGCTTACTAATGATACTCATTGCTTTCCCGGTAGTGTGGTTCGTGAAAGACAACAATGACAAACCTGCTGAAATAAAACGGAAAGAACCCAAAATACCTTTAAAAACCATTTTTAAAAACAGGAATGTATACTTACTAATAATTGGAAGTATGTGCTCCATTGGGGCAGTGAGTGGAACAAGTCAGAATCTGAAACTTTTCCTGAGCCTGGATTTGAATTATTCCCAGCAGCTTGCTGCGAATGTTATTTCCATTGTACTTGCATCCAGTCTGATAGGGCGATTATTCATGGGATGGCTGGCAGACAGGTGGCCGAAAAAGTACGTAATGATACTAATCTATATTATTGTTGCAGGTTCCCTGCCCTTATTGTATTTTGCATCGGTACCGGGTGTAATTTATGTTTTTGCTTTCTTTTTTGGTGTGGGTTTGGGAGGTGATTATATGGTTATCCCCTTAATGGCAGCGGAATTGTTTGGAGTTAAGGTTTTGGGAAGAATAATGGGCATTGTCCTTACTGCAGATGGATTTGGAGAGGCACTGAGCCCATTGCTGGTAGGATGGCTTCGAGACCGCGGAGGTAGTTATACAAATGGCTTTACGGCATTAATTATTCTTGCCGTTATCGGAGCTACCGCAATTTCAATGTTGCCTAAGAAACCAGATTATCATTAGTTGTTTTCCGGGTTAATAGCTTATTAATCAGGATTTGTTAGAGAATATGGTAATGGTTCTATATAACAGGTATAGGGAAATCTTTGATTTCCGGTTTTATGGTCAGATATTGGTTATGATTTAGAATTAAACAACACATAAGATGAAAAATTTCCATCATACAGTCTGCTTTGTTTTGATGGCAGTATTCTTGCAACAGGGATTAAATGCTCAAAACTTGTCGGTACAAACGCAACCTGATTCTGATCAGTGCAATAACATCCGTATATACCTTATGCAGGAAGCGGCTAAAATAACGGACAATTCACTTGCCGGCATTCACACTTTGCAGGATTGGCAAAAAATCAGGACTGAACGTTATAATGAACTTGTTGAGATGCTGGGGCTTGAAGACGTGCCTCTGAAGAAGAAAAGAACCAGGCCTGGTGTAAAGATTACCGGTATAATAAAAGAAAACGGATATCGTATTGAAAAGCTCTATTATGAATCTCTGCCTTCCCTGTATGTGCCGGCAAATTTATATGTGCCGGATAGTATTAAGAAACCGCTACCTGCCATTTTGTATGTCTGTGGACATTCACCGTCACAGAAAGTTCATTACCAGGCACATGCAAGAAAATTTGCTCAGTTGGGCTTTGTATGCCTGATTATTGAAACCATTCAATGGGGAGAGGTCCGTGGTGAACATTGGGGCTCATATTCCAGGGGTTGGTTTAACTGGTTTAGTCGTGGATACAATCCGGCTGGAGTGGAAGTGTGGAATGCCGTAAGAGGCCTTGACCTCCTTTCAGAAAGACCGGAAGTGGATCCTGAAAAGATGGGCGTTACCGGTATCTCAGGAGGAGGATCCCAAAGCTGGTATATCGCGGCTCTGGATTCTCGTATAAAGGCAGCTGCACCAGTGTGTGGGGCCAGTACACTTAAATCCCATATTTTAACAAGGACGATTGATGGACATTGCGATTGCATGATGCCAATAAATACTTATCACAGCGACTTTCAGACTATTGGTGCACTTATTGCACCAAAACCATTATTGATAGCCCAGGCAGATCGTGATGGATTAAATACCATTGAATCGGTTAGAGAGCTGCATGCGGATATCAAAAGAATCTATAAAATTTATCAAAAACCGGAAAATATTACCTTGGTTGAAACCCCGGGTGGCCATTCTTATCACAGGATTTCCCGTGAGAGAATCTTTTCATTTTTCATAAAACATCTTAAGGGAAAGCAAGTTTTTCCCGAAGAAGCAGGAGATATTGATGAATCGCCGGAGGTACAGTTATCTGAAGATGAATTAAAAGTTTACGTAGATGGTATCCCGGAGGACGATAGGACCACATTAATCCAGAATTCATTTGTGAAACTGCAAACCGATCCTTTCATTTCAAATGAAACAGAACTATATGTTTTTCGTGATTCTGTAAAAACATTTCTTATGCGTGAGACTTTTGGGGCTTTCCCAAAAACTCCTGAGCCCTTTGCACCGAGGCTGGTATATCAAACAGCAGACATTGCTCCATTCGGAAAGGACATCTATAGTTTTATTTCAGAAAAAGGCTGGCGTTTAAAAGTGGAAATTCATTGGAAAAATGATCCAAAAAAACAAGAACCTTTATTAATCGTATTAAGAAACCCCAATGAAAACCGATGGGATTCTGAAGCATTTGTTAATAGTTTAAATTCAGAATGGAATGTAGCCTTTTTTGAAGTGAGGGGTATTGGTGAATTTGGATGGGCACCGGAACTTCAATGGCATATACGCCGGGCTTCAGCATGGACGGGAAGAACAATTGCCTCCATGCAGGTATATGATCTGAACCGTTGTATTGAGTTTTGCCGCACACTGAAAGGTGTTGATCCTGAAAAAATTGGAATTGCTGCCCGGAAAGATATGACTGTAGTTGCGATGTATTCAGCCTTACTGGATGGGAAATGTCAGACACTAATATTAAAAGATCCTCCTGAAAGTCAGGATGTAGCTAGTCAGCCCGATGGAAGAGGAGCGGCAATAGAAATGCTCAATTGTCTTAGGGTAACAGATGTTTACCAGCTACCGGCTTTATTATTCCCAACCAGTGTAGAGTTTATTGGGAAAATACCTGATACCTATAAATGGTCAGAAAAGATTTTGAATAAGATGAATGAAAGCAGAAAAGCACCAAAAGAAACCATTAAATTCAGGCCTTAGCTATCAGATTAAACAAAATTCAAGGGAATTATTTCAGGAATACTATTATCGGTTCTTTCAACTATTAAGTGAGAATCGACTGCAAATGTGATTTTTTTTGGAATTACCAGATAATATGGTTGATCTTGTTATAGACATAGATAGTAGAATAATATATTCGGCCTATAATAAATAATACCTTATGAGATAATGACCCGTGGCATTGAGTTTTAATATAGTACATCGTTCTTTAAACAGCAATATTTTATTAGGCATTTATATTTAGTTGGTTTTCTGTTTTTCAGCAGACCCTATCATAGCCAGATAAGTATTTGTTTGTAAACCTCATGATCCTCAATTTTACTGATCAGATCAAAATTTTCCGGAACATTTTTTTCAGAATATACTTTTAGTGGATAAAGCAACTTGTTTTTAGCTTTTCTCTTACTTTCGACTAAACCATTTGCGGACAAAGGGTTAATAATCAGTATTTTTCGCGGACATAAACCGGCCATCACATCGGGCAGATCATATTCTTCAATAGCACCGGCAACTGATGAAAGGATAAATTCTGCATGATAGTTATGCTCCAATGCTATTCCGGAAAAACTAAGAAATGGTTGTATCAACCCTATTTTCTGTATCTCTTTATCAAAATAAGCGGCATGAAGTAATTCACTTCCCAATCCACTCACAGAAACTGCCGAAATTGAATAATAGTCAGGGAAACTGGTTTTAATAAAATGAATCATTCTGATGATATCTTCTGTCCTAAGGCCTACAATGGATTTTTTGGTTAGAATTCCAGAAAACCATAAATTATAAGAAACCCGGTCAATATAGGCATCTCCCTTTAGATAACCCGGCCCTAATTCCCCGATTCCCGGAAGGTCTCCCAATAACACGGTATAACCATTTGCTACAAGTTGCTTTGCAGTACTATCATTATTTGCTGCAAAATCTTTTCCTTTTTCATGCAATAAAAGAATGGCTTCCTTATTATTTTTCCTTATCGGAATAAACAATGCTAAAGGTAGCATGTAATCTCCGCTTCCGGGGATCAGGTATTTTTCAAGTTTATATCCTTTGTTTATATATCGTCCTGAAAAGATCTTTTTACCAAATTCCTCAGGATAAGAAAACCCCGAATACTTAATAACAGCATTGGAAACTTTAGAAAGATGATTTGTTGTATTTATTCGTAAGAATTCAAGTGCAGAAACTTGCTTCTCAACAATTTTTTTATTTAAAGAATAGATGGTTTCACCTTTCAAAGACGTAGCCAATTGTCCTGTTTCTGTAATTTGCAACTCCTCTGCCGGTATTAAAGTAACATCTTCATCTGTTGGCACTCCCGGATTATCCAAATATTTCTGAAAAAAAGCATAGGTAGCTTCATTGTTATTTTTAACAAAACCGTGAGTATATTCCCCTTCTGATTTTTGCAGATAATCTTCCTTGCCATAAGCACGAAAAGCTTTCTTTGCTTCAAAATATGTCTCCCTTAGCCCTTGGATGCTAAAGAAATCGCGGGTTGTACCCACAATTAATGTGGGTTTTGGTGCACGAAGTTCAATTAAATCAGGATGATCAAGGCCTTCTCCGGTAAAATGAAACAAGTTCTGTTCTGCGTCCTGTGGGCCAATAGATTTAAAAAGGTACTTATAGTTTGTTATAAAACATGTTGGGGCAGCTGCCAGTATCCGGTCATCTATTGCAGCAGTATATGCTGTTGAAGTTCCACCTCCTGACAGTCCGGTCATCCCAATTCTTTCAGGATCTACTTCTTCTCTCGTAATTAAATAATCAATTCCCCGAATAGCATCCCAAATGAAAAACTTTTCAGGTGAATAACCGGAAATTAAGCACTGCGCACCAGGGTAAGAATGCTCGCTTGTAGATGGGAATCTGGATTTTCCCAATTCTTTGTCATAATATTGTAAACGTTCTCCCTGTCCGATCTGGTCATATGTTAGTACAACAAACCCTTTTTTAACCAGATTAATAATAACATGCTGGTAAAGACCTCTTCTGAAACTTTGTGTACTGTGTCCTATAGCATTAAGGATAGCTGGTGACCTGCCCCTGACTTTATCGGGAATAAAAAGAGCCGCTGTAACATAATAACCAGGTAAAGATTCATAAATCACTTTTTCCACCCGGTAACCATCCCTTTTAATTACCCCCGTAATACGGGCATTTAAAGGTGATTTTTCAGGGAAAGGTCCAATAATTTCTAATAATTTCTCCCGGACCATAGCCTGTCTTTCTTTCCAGTCTTCTTTCGTTTTTAATTTGTTGATCTCCGTTTTTCTTGTGTCAAGTTGCTCAAAGGCTACAGAACAAAAATACTTATAAAGAGAGTTTTCCGCATCTGAATAAAACTTCCAGTAGTTAAACAAATTAACATCATCCTGGGCTTGCATTGGCATAAATACGGCAAATAAAATCAACCAGATAAGGAAAAAGTAGTTCTTCATTATGAATTATCTATTGTTAAATCAGTTAGTTGACAACCTTATTTGTACTTCAAAGATAGTAACCTGAATTTGATATAAAAAATTTGTTGTATTAATCAGATTATACTGGTATAAATATAAAATTATTGAATTATTTTTGTTCGATGGACACTTTAAAGTGGTTGAAGATCTGTTTAGCTTTGAATTAATCCACCCAAAGGCCTTTTTTAATAAAGTATATTTTTTTTATTCTTATATGTTTGTTATGTATTTCAAGAAAAAATATCCACAGTTTTATATTCTAATACTGATCACATCCTCTATAATAGGATTTTTAACGGTGTGTACATCTAATGAAAACGACGGAAAAACTAAAAAAACCGTCACATCAGGTAATGATATCCATGAAATATTATATCCTCATTTCCCCACTCGTATGCATGCTTTTATCTGGCGTAACTGGGAATCAGTTTCTTTGGAACGTATGGCAAAAGTACTAAATACAAGCACTGAAAATATTCTGCTTGCAGGCCGGTCTATGGGCCTTCCGGCATATCGAGAGCCGGGTCCTGAATTTGAACAACGAGGATATATATCATTAATTCGCCGCAACTGGAATTTGATTAGTTACAACCAAATTCTCACTTTATTAAACTGGAATGAAGAACAACTCAACCAAACTCTGAGAGATGATGATTTCCTGTGGATTAAAGTTGGGGGAATGAAACCGGAATGTTCACCTATACAGTACCTCCCTCCTACATCAGAAACTAAAAAGCGTTGTGCGGAAATTAAGAAAATTGTTGAAAATAATTTTGGTGAAGAGCTAAACAAACCACAGGGAAACAGGTTTGCATTTATTCATTATTTATCAGCTCCGGATAAAAACTTTATTCTTGATACAACCTCTGTAAACAATGATAATGAATCCATCCGTTTTATTTATTCCTATTTTGCACCTTTTGGTGATCCCCTGTTACACCCTGAACTTGATCCTTTCCCGGAAGGTTTACTTCAACGCCTCAACAGACAGGGAGTTAATGGCGTTTGGTTACATGTTGTATTGCATCAATTAACAGCAAGTAAAATCTTTCCGGAACTTGGCAAGGATCATGAAAAACGATTGAAAAACCTTCGTAAACTGGCAAAACAGACGGCAAAATATGGTATCAGAATCTATCTCTATATTAATGAACCCAGGGCCATGCCTCTCTCATTCTTTAAAAACAGAAAAAATCTGATGGGTTTTAAGGACAAGGATTTTGCCACTTTATGTACGAGTGTACCTTTGGTCCGAACGTGGGTAAAAGAATCTCTCTCAAATGTATTTTCAGAAGTTCCTGAGCTCGGAGGGGTATTCACGATAACCGGTTCTGAAAACCTGACCAATTGCTGGTCAAGACAACAAGGAAATCAATGTCCCCGTTGTTCAAAACGACAACCTGCTGAAGTCATTGCAGAAATTAATAAAGTCATTGCAGACGGAGTATGGCAAGGAAATCCGGATGCAAAAGTAATTGTATGGGATTGGGGATGGCCGGACGGTACAGCCTGGGGAAAAAATCGCAGGGCTGCAGATATCATTGAACAACTTCCGGATAATGTTTACCATATGAGTGTAAGTGAGTGGAGTAAACCCCTTGAACGTGGTGGAATTAAAACAACCGTAGGTGAATATTCAATTTCTGTTGTAGGACCCGGACCACGTGCCCTCCGGTTGTGGAAAATCGCAAAAAACCGCGGCCTCAAAACAATTGCAAAAGTTCAGGTAAATAACACCTGGGAGCTTTCTGCCATTCCATATTTACCGGTTATGAACCTTATAGCAGAACACATCCATAATCTACAGCAAGCAAATATTGATGGTTTGATGCTTAGTTGGTCACTTGGAGGTTATCCTTCGCCTAATCTGGAACTTGTTCGGTATATGGAGGATCATCCTTCAAATACAATAACACAATCTCTGCTGGAGATTGCTACTAAAAGATATGGTAAAAAATCAGCTTCAGATGTATTGAAAGCATGGGATTCATTTAGCTCGGCCTTTACTGAATTCCCTTATGGACTAAGTATTTATACAGCTCCGATGCAATACGGGTCTTCGAATCTCCTTTATTTTAAACCCACCGGAAAAAAAGCGACCATGCTTGGCTTCCCATTTGATGACCTGGAACAGTGGAAAGGCGTTTATAATACCGAAATTCTGGCAAGTCAGTTTGAGAAACTGGCAAAGGAATGGGAAAAAGGTTTACCCTTTTTCAAAAAAGCCATTGAAAAGACAACAACTCCTGCTCAAAATGCAAATGTTATTGAGGATTACCGCTTTGCAACAACTGCATGGATCCATTTTAATAGTGTTGCCAATCAAATCCGTTTTATAATGATCCGTGACAGTTTAAATGGTAATAATCTTAGCAAAAACGAATCTCTTAGAAAAATTGCCATAGACGAAATTCAGTTGGCAAGAAAAATGTATCAACTAAGTAAAGAAGACTCTCGCATTGGATTTGAAGCTTCCAATCATTACTATTATTTTCCGTTGGATTTTGTAGAAAAAGTAATCAATTGTGAATATATTCTAAAACAATTAAAAGATTAAAGACGGGGAATCGTAAGGCCTCCATCCACCATAAATACCTGTCCGGTTGAGTATGGGAAATTTCCTTCTGCAATAGCACCAACAACCTTACCAACATCATCAGGGGTTCCCCAGCGTTTTTGAATACATAAACCATTTTCAATAAGCCTGTTATATTTTTCTTTAACACCCGAAGTCATATCCGTTTCAATTATCCCCGGGCGAACTTCAAAAACAGGGATATCATATTCGCCCAGACGAACGGCAAAAAGCTGAGTAGCCATGCTGATTCCGGCTTTAGAGATGCAATAGTCCCCGCGGTTAACAGAAGCTACAATCGCTGAAATTGAGGAAATATTTATTATACTACCTGAAAAATTTCCGTCAGCTGTTTTTTGTTCAATCATCCAGTTGGCAACAGCCTGTGTCAGAAAATAACTGCCTTTCAGATTAACAGAGAGCACATCATCAAAGCTTTGCTCACTTGCAGTAAGGATATCGGCACGTTTTGCCGGAGCAACTCCCGCATTGTTAACTAAAATATGCAGTCTTTTATAGTGATCTTTAACCTGTTGTAATATTTTTTCCCTGTCCTCTTTTAAAGCAATATTCCCCTGGCAATAGATGGCATCTACTCCTGACTTTTTAATATTTTCAATAATATCCTGAACAAACTCAGCGGAACGGATACCGTTGAAGGCAATATCAAAACCCAATTCAGCCAGATTTTTTACAATGCCATAGCCAATACCCCGGCTTCCCCCTGTTACAAGAGCTACTCTTTTCATATTTGATTCCTTTAATTAATTACTATAAATCCGGTATTTCCACCCATGATCTTTTTGCCCAGCTCTCCAGTCCTTTTTCAGCTAATTGTACACCTTTGGCACCTTCCAGCAGATTCCACGGAAAAGGATCTCCTTTCACAACATGCTTTAAAAACAGTTCCCATTGTGCTTTAAAGGCATTGTCATAAACTTCCTGATCGGGTACTTTTGACCAACCCTCAAAAAAGTTAATAGACTGAGCCACATCAGGATTCCATACGGGCTTGGGTGTATTTCCGTAAGCCTGGGTATAACAATCCCTTAAGCCTGCAACTGCAGAACCCTTCGTCCCATCCACCTGAAGTGTTAACAGATCATCCCGCCGCACTCTAACTGTCCAGGAAGAGTTGAAATGTGCGATAATACCATTCTCCAGTTCGAAGGTAGCGTAAGCACTGTCTTCAGCTGTACATTTGTAAACCTGTCCCTGTTCGTTAACGCGTTTTGGAATGTGGGTGGCTCCCAGACAGGAAACGGCTTTAACTTTTCCAAATATGTCATCCAGTACATATCGCCAGTGACAGAGCATATCCATAACAATTCCGCCATCATCTTCTTTTCTGTAATTCCAGGAGGGACGTTGTGCAGGGATCGTATCCCCTTCAAAAACCCAGTATCCGAATTCTCCCCTTACAGAAAGAATCCTTCCAAAAAAGCCCTGTTCAATCAGCCTTTTTAGTTTTATCATTCCGGGCATCCAAAGCTTATCCTGAACCACACCGTTTTTGAGACCTGCTTCTTTACAGAGAGTGTATAGTTCCAATGCAGTTTCTGTGTTTACAGCAACAGGCTTTTCACAATAGACATGTTTACCTGCTTTTATTGCTTCTTTAACTGCCGCTGCTCTTCTTCCTGTAGTTTGGGCATCAAAATATATCTGGTAAGCAGGATCATTTATCACTTCTTCAGGATGAGTGGTGATTTTTTGTATGCCTGAGACTTTTCTGAGCTTTTCCAGTTTTGCCATATTGCGACCCACTAAAACCGGATCGGGAATGATTACCTCGTCCTCACTGATCTTTACCCCACCTTGTTTGATGATTTCAACAATAGAACGTAATAAGTGCTGATTGGTGCCCATTCTCCCGGTCACCCCATTCATTATTATTCCGATTTTATGTTTTTTCATAAGTAAGAATATTTTTAAACATATTTGTGATAAGCATGTATGATGTCTTTTAATAATTCCGATTGATCCTGCTTCCAGTACAGGGAGGAAAAAATTTCCACTTCGTGAAATCCATGAAATCCGGCATTCTCCACCCATGACCTGATCTTTTTTATTGGAATGCATCCCTCTCCCATCAATCCACGATCCAATAAAAGGTCATTCGTAGGTGTTTTCCAGTCACAAATATGGAATGCGAATAAATGATTGTTTTCTCCACATCGTTTAATCTCATTTTCCAGGTCAGGATCCCACCATAAATGATACACATCAACGGCAACACCAACAAAGGGGGAATTCAGATCTTCAGCCATTTGGTTTGCCTGAGCTATTGTGTTAATTGCCGAACGGGAATCAGCATACATTGGATGAAGAGGTTCAATGGCCAGTTTTACCTCTGCCGATTCAGCATCCGGTATGATTGCGGAAATGCCCTCATAAATTTGTTCTCTGGAATCTTCTAAAGACTGGTTTGGATCAGCACCTGTAACAAGCACAATTAACTTTGTTCCCAGTTCGACAGCTTCTTCAATTAATTTGCGGTTATCATCAATGGCAGCTTCCCTTTTTGAAGGATCCCTGTTTGGGAAAAACCCTCCCCGGCAAAGGGAGACAACAGTCAGGTCATTATCTCTTAATAATTGCCCGGTTTCCCGGATGTTCCTTCCTTTCAGAGCATCTCTCCATACGGTAATTCCTTTTACACCGGCTGCAGCATAATTTTTTGCTGCCTTTTCTATTTCCCAGGGTTTTGTAGTAATAGTATGAATACACAATTTTGATAGGTCATTCATCTGATTTGAAATCATTAACAATGTTAAAAAAATGTATAATAGTTTTCATTATTAATTATGCGGGACAAATAAAGACTTACCTCACGTATATGATAATCTCCCCACATACTTGATTCACCATTGGGAATAGTACTGCCTTCGGGGATAAAATCCCAACCATTTGGCCTGTGATAAATTGAATGTAGTAAAAGTCCCTGATGATCCGGATTCGTACTCAAATAGGGTTCATCCAGCAGGGTCTTCAGTACGGTGAGACCCGCCTGCCAGTACAGATTTCCAGCCTTTGTTTCTCCATGGTCCATAAGATATTTGCCCAAACGCAATAGGCCCTGAGAAGCAATGGCCGCAGCAGAACTGTCAACTGGTTCAAAAGTATTGTAAGGATCAGCCGGTTTATTTATATAATCCCCCAGCTTATGCAGATTTGGTGCACCCGTATCCCAGTATGGTATTCCGTCAACAGGTGTGTTTTCAATGTAAAAGTCACAGGTGGCTTTTGCAGCTTTCAGCATAAGAACAGTATAGCTATTCTTATCTCCAAATTTTCTTATTTCATCCTCGTTCATTGTTTCAAGCCATTCCAGTTGCTCGGAAAAACCACATATTGCCCATGCCAGTCCCCGTGTCCATGTACTAAAACCGGAGTATCCCTGCTGGGAATTAGGGCAGCGGTAATTTCCGTCTTTTGTATTAAAAATACTTTCGTGTGCTGTTCGTCCCCATACATCATATTCATCCCTTCCTTCACCATAATATACGGAATAGCGGGCAGTGGCTTCGATATGTTTTAAGGCACGATCCAGTAAGCTGATTCTTTCATCCCCTTCTCCCAAGAATACATGGCCGAGACCATGGCTTACAATTAACGATCGGTTTGTACGTATCGTATCAATAAATAATGAATGCGGACCGTTAAAAGAGTATATAAAGCCACCGTCTTTTATCTTTGTCCACCGGTTGGCCTGGACAGCACCGGAAATTTTCATAGCCAGTTCATAAAAGTTTTTCTCCCATTCATTAAACGGGATTTTCTTCTCTTTCATTAAACGAAGCAGATTTCCATAAGTACTTATATTATTAAAACCGTGATCATGAACGCCCGTATGACTAATGTGTGAAGCCATATTTTTAAGCACATTTTTTTTTGAAAGTTCCAGCATGTTTTCTTCACCTGTTGCATCATACTGAAGAATGGAGGAACCATACTGAAAACCCTGTGTCCATTCGGTCCAGCCCATGGTAGAATACTTACCTGCAACAGTAAAAACCGGGGATCCTTTTGATTCATCATAATGTTTTTCAATATGATGAATTTTTTGTGCTGAAATATCCCAAAACCGGCTTATCTGCTGTGACAGGTCCTTCGGTACAATTCCATTATCAATTTTCATCATTTGCTTTTTTAAATAAGTACGGCACCGGTCCGTTTAAATTTTTTGTATTAACCCGTTTGGAACACAAAATAAAGAATTATAGAAAGAATATCAATATTTACAACTTAATAATTTTTGTCTGGATTAACAAAGCTTTGATGTTTTGATTAATTTTATTTAAAAATAACTACTTTCGTATTCAGGATTCAATACTCATTCATTTGTAAATAATTTCCACAATAACCTCTTTTAAAATATGAGAAAATAATTATTGCTTTATGAAAAACACACAGACTTATTCAGGTATTCAGCTGACTACTCTGGTTTTATTGCGTTTTTTGATTGGATGGCACCTTTTATACGAGGGCCTTTCAAAATTGCTTGATCCAAACTGGTCATCTGTTGGTTTTCTAAAAGAGTCCAGGTGGATACTCTCTGGCTTTTCGGAGTGGATTGTATCCAATAGTGGCGTACTAAATGTTGTCGATTTTCTAAATACATGGGGATTGATAGCCATTGGCATTGGACTTATTCTGGGTATCTTTGCCCGTACGGCTGCCATAGCAGGATCAATGCTTTTACTTATATATTTTTTGAATAACCCTCCTTTGATCGGATTAGAGTATTCCGTTCCTACTGAAGGAAATTACCTTGTAGTAAGTAAAACGCTGATTGAATCCGTTGCTTTATTTGCTTTGGCAATATTTCCAACCAGCTCAATCTTTGGATTAGATATGTTTATTCATTGTAAAAAAACAAAAGATCATGACTCAAAATAAAGAAGAAATGAATAAGGGAGAAAAGAGACCAGCAGTTCAGCGAAGAACTCTGTTAAAGGCTTTAGCCGGAATCCCGGTTTTGGGAATATTTGGATATGAGATTTTCAGAAAGAGGTCTTATGACATTGCGAAAAAAAACCGGGTAATTGATGAATTAGGCATTAAAGATATTAAAGCCCCTGCCGTATTGAAAAGCTCATCGCAAAACAAGAATGATTTAATTCGCATTGGAATGATTGGTTTTGGCGGAAGAGCAAGAGCATTGTCAAGTGCTCTGGGATTTTTGCATCCTTTGGATGAAAAGAATAAAAGAGAATCGGGCTCCCTTGAAAACTGGCTTCAACAGGATAATCTGAACGTTGCAATCACAGGTATTTGTGATGTTTTTGACCTTCATGCTGAAAATGGTCTGGCAACAGCACGAAATGAAATTCGTCCGGGAAATGGTTCAAGAGCAGACCTCCCTGTAAAACGATATCTTCATTACCAGGAAATGCTGGATGATAAAGATATTGATGCGGTTATGATTGCCACCCCCGATCATCATCATGCACCCATTACCATTGCTGCTGCAAAAGCCGGGAAACATGTTTACTGCGAAAAAAGCCCGCTACAAAGAGAAAATGAATTAATGGAACTTTATAATGCGGTGAAAGATAATAATATAACTTATCAGTTGGGGCATCAGGTAACAAAGAATTCGGTTTTCCCGCAGGCAAAAGAGATCGTTAAAAGAAATATTCTGGGGAAAATAACCCTGGTGGAAACCACTACGAACCGGAATACGGCAAACGGAGCCTGGATAAGGCATCTTGATGCAAATGGTAATTTAAAACCCGGAAATGAAAAAACAATAGACTGGGAACAATGGCTTGGGAACAGGCCAAAAGTACCTTTTTCCGTTGACAGGTATTATAACTGGACCAAATGGTTTGATTATGATATGGGTATGATCGGCCAGTTATTCACTCACGAATATGACGCGGTAAACCAGCTGTTACGTATTGGAATACCTAAGACTGTCAGCTCATCGGGTGGAATTTATTACTGGAAAGATAACCGGGAAATGCCTGATTCGCTTCACTGTGTTTTTGAATATCCCAATCATGATATGACCTTAATATACAGTGCTAATTTAGCAAACAGTAATAGCCGGGGAAGAGTTTTTATGGGGCATGATGCTACCATGCGACTAGGGAATGATATCAGTATTACGCCAGACCGGAATTCCTCCAGGTATGAGAAACAATTGAAAGAAGGCCTGATTGATCCTTCGGAACCAATGATCACCATGAATCCGAATTCAGGGAAGGTGGATGCGGTTACTTCAGCTACAGAGAAATATTATGCTTCAAGAGGTTTAACAAATACATATATTAACGGGAAGCAGGTGGATGTAACGCACCTTCATGTTAAGGAGTGGGTTGATTGTATTCGCTCGGGAGAAATGCCTACTGCAAATATTGATCGTGCATTTGAGGAAGGTGCAACCATTTTAATGGCACAGAAATCATACCTCGAAAAACGCCAGGTGGAATGGGATCCGGTAAATAAGAAAATTATTTAATCACTTTTAAAATTCAAATAGGTTTACAGTTCTTTTTAGTTTATTATGTAGAATTTACTGTGAATTTCATAATCAAATATTAAAAGCATGTATCTCAGACTCTTCATTAACATTTTTCTTATAACTGCATTGCTTTCCTGTAATTCTTCTTCGAACAATGATTCTTCTTTTTCGTTTAAAAAGACCGGACAGGGAATTGAATTACTGGATGAAGGGGATCCTGTATTTTTCTACCAAAAAAAGAAGAAATCCCCGAATGGAGATTTTTTCTTCAATAATTACATTCATCCTTTGTACTCATTGGAAGGAGATATGCTTACCGAAGAATTTCCAGAAGATCATTTTCACCACAGAGGTGTTTTCTGGGCATGGCACCAGATCTATATTGGGGATAAGAATATCGGAGACGGCTGGATCATGGAGAATATTTCAACGAATGTGGAATCTGTAAATACCGACAGGACCAAAGATAAGGCTCAGTTAAGAACTTTTGTACTCTGGAGCTCACCACTATATAAAAACGGGAAAGCATTTATTGAAGAGCATACAAGTATTACCGTATTTAAGGTAAATGAGAAATACCGAATTATAGATTTTAAAATAATGTTAAAACCATTGATTCCGGATGTTTCTATTGGTGGCTCTGACAATGAAAAAGGCTATGGGGGTTTTTGTACACGGATTAAATGTCCGGAAGATTTGGTTTTTACCTCGGAAACAGGTCAGGTAACTCCCCAAAATTTGCAGATTAAAGCCGGTCCGTGGATGGATTTTTCTGCCTCATTTGGTAAAAAAGGAAAGTTGGCAGGACTATCATTATTATGTCATCCAAATACGCCTAATTATGTGGCACCCTGGATTCTAAGGCAGAAAGAAAGTATGCAGAATATTGTTTTTCCCGGAAAAGACAGGATAAAATTATCTGCGGATAAACCTCTGGTTTTGTATTACCGGATTATTGTCCATAACGGGAATGCAGATGCCTTGGATATTAGAAAGTTGCAAGCAGAATATGAAAAAATAAATTAACCGCAAATATTCCGGGAGTGCTGATTTCTGATATTGATATTAAAATGAAATATTACGATGCAGGCAAACCATTCAGGTCAGATGCCATAAACGGAAAATTGAACAGTGGAACTATTCTGCCGGATTCTCTTTCTATGGATCGAAAGGGATATTAACCTTAAATATAAACTGGAATTTATAAAAGTCAGCCATTCATAATAATTACATTATAACATGCTTAAATATCCTGAATATTTTCAAAATGAAGAAGAACTGGAAAATGTTTTATCCATGCCAACACCGGAAGTTGTTGAAACAATAAAAGAAACGGAAGGTGATCTTATCTTTTTGGGAGTTGGGGGAAAAATGGGTGTATCCATGGCGCGTATGGCAAAAAAAGCATGCGACCAGGCCGGAGCGAAGAAACGGATCATCGGAGTTTCAAGATTTAGTTCGGAAAAGTCACGCCGGTTTTTAGAAGAGAGTGGAATAGAAACCATAAAAGGAGATTTAGTTGATCAGAACTTTTTAAACAGTCTGCCGGATGTGAAGAATGTTTTTTACCTGGCAGGGATGAAGTTCGGAACATCAGGAAATGAACCTTCTACATGGGCTATGAACTCATTTCTACCCGGTCTTGTTGCAGAAAAATATAAAAACTCCAAAATTGTCGCTTTTTCAACCGGATGTGTTTATCCGATGGTTTCTTATAAAACAGGGGGTTCCCTTGAATCGGATAATCCTGATCCGGTTGGAGAATATGCACAATCCTGTCTGGGAAGGGAAAGACTTTTTGAATTTGGGAGTATTAAAAATCTTACAAAAGTTTCTCTCATTCGTTTATTTTATGCAGTTGAAATGCGTTATGGTGTGCTTGTGGATATTGCAAATAAAGTTTATAACGAAGAACCCGTTGATGTTACCATGGGGTATGCAAATGTGATCTGGCAGGGCGATGCCAATGCCATGATACTTCAGACACTGAAATTTTGCAAGAGTCCGGCAATGCATATAAATGTAACCGGGCCTGAACTTGTATCAATTCGTGAAACTGCTGTAAAATTCGGTAAACTATTGAACAAAAAGGTAAGCTTTACAGGCATTGAAAATGAAACAGCCCTTTTAGGAAATGCTGAATTATCATTTAAATTGTTTGGAAAACCACGAGTGACGATTGAAAAACTTATGGAATGGACTGCAAAATGGATTACTGATGAAAAAGTACTACTGGGAAAGCCAACACATTTTGAAGTAAGAGATGGGAAATATTAAATACCGGTTAAATGAAACGAGAAGAATTACCCAAAGATATAATTGAAACATTACATAAGGGAGTTGTCATTCCTGCTTTGCCATTGGCATTAAACAGGAAGCGAAAACTGGATGAGCGCAGGCAACGTGCATTGATGAGATATTATCTGGATGCCGGTAGCGGAGGTGTGGCAGTTGCCGTACATACAACCCAGTTTGCGATACGACAGCCTGAAATCGGATTGTTTGAGCCGGTTTTGGAGATTGCCAAAGAAGAGTTTGACCGTTTTTCTTTGAAAAAGAATAAACCGCTTATCCGGATTGCAGGAGTCATTGGAAAAACCGGGCAGGCGGTCAGTGAAGTACAACTTGCTGAAAAATGTGGATTTCATGCTGCCTTACTCAGCCTGGCAGCTTTTAAGGGAGAGCCAAATCATACAATTCTGGAACATTGCCGGGCGGTGGCTGAAATACTTCCTGTAATTGGTTTTTACCTTCAGCCGGCAGTAGGAGGAAGAATGTTGGATGCTGATTTCTGGAGGGAATTTGCACAAATAGAAAATGTAATAGCAATTAAAATAGCTCCTTTCAACAGATATCAGACACTGGAAGTTGTGAGAGGGGTCATTGAATCAGGCAGGGCAGATCAGATTGCATTATATACAGGCAACGATGACAATATTGTGGTTGATCTGCTTACCGAATATCAAATCCCTTTCAAGCAGGAAACGCACAGGAAACGTATAGTTGGCGGACTGTTGGGCCATTGGGCCGTATGGAACCGGTCGGCGGTGGAACTTCTGGAGAAAATCCATGCAGGAGAATTTGACAAAAATATAAAACAAGCTTTGATTTTAGCGAACAAAGTTACAGATGCAAATGCTGCATTTTTTGACGCTGCCAATAATTTTGCCGGTTGTATTGCTGGTCTTCATGAAGTTCTCCGGCGTCAGGGTTTGCTGGAGGGAATATGGACACTGGATGAGAAAGAAGGACTATCCCCCGGACAAATGAAAGAAATCGACAGGGTGTATGAAGCTTATCCTGAGTTAAACGATGACGTCTTTGTCGCGGAGAACAGAGACAGATGGCTCTCGTAATTCCGGGGATAAATAAAGGTAAGAGGAGAGATATGCAAAAAACCTATTCAGGTTTTTTTTCTGATAATCTTTTCAGGTTTTTTTTCCAGTCGGCAGGATTCTTCCATGTTTTCCAGACATTTTTTATAGTTTCCAGCTCAATTTCATCATAAAAACCGGTTATCCGTAAAAGAAAAGGAAAAGAAAACACCAGCAATATTTTAACTATAAGCCGGAGTGTCAGAGAAGATTCAATTGTTAACAGCGATAAACCATACAGAACCATTCCTGTTATTATCAGTTTTCCGATTTTCCAGAGTTCATAGGGAATTGGATAATGTTTCTGTGCATAAATTAAAATGACAATAAAAAATACCATCTGGGAAATGAGAGTGGCAAAAGCTGCACCCATTATGTTCATGGAAGGAATAAAAGCAATATTCAGGCCCAGGTTTAAGATAGCAATCAATAAAATAACCACACCAATTACCTTTGTTTTTTTTGTGATCTGTAAACCGGTTACAGATGCATCCTTTAGCATACCAAAGAAAATAGATAAAGAAATTACTGGGATTACCGTATGTGACCTCCAGTAAAAAATATTGGAAGAAAAGACTTTTACAATTTCTACGGAAAACAATGAAATGGTGAGTATTACAGTCATCACCACAAATCCGGAATAAGTCATTATTTTTGAATAAAACCGTTTATTTCCTTCTTTATCCATCATTTTAAAGATCATAGGAGAAATGGCAAGCTGGATAGAGGTAACAACAAGTAATTTAACCGCATTTGCTATTTTAAATCCCAGTGAATAGACCCCCACGTCCTGTAAACCTGACATATAATTTAAAGTATAACGGTCAAATGTAGCCAGCAATATTCCTGAAACAGAACCCAGAACCAGAGGAAAAGAAAAGGAAAACATTTCCAGCAGAATTCTGTACTCAAAACACAGCTTCATATTTTTGTAGATATATCCGGATAGAAGCATGAAGAAAAATATATTTCCGATAATCTGTGCTTCAAATATTCCTTCCAGTCCACGCTTTTCGTAAACCACAAAATAAATTGTAAGTGCCAGGGTAACAATCAGCTTTGATACATTGGAGAAAGAATATAAGCCCGGTTTGCTTTGCAGCTTTAGTAAAGTTAAGGGTACCTGAGAAATCACCATTAAAACAGAGGATATCAGCATTAACAGGATGAGCCGGGAATAGTCAGGTACTTTAAATAGGATTTGAGAAAAATACCCGGTAAAAGAGAATAAAGCAGAAACCACCAGAACAGACAGGACTGTAAGGAAAACAAGAACAGTAAAAAACACAGAAGCCTGTTTCTCAAGGTATTTTTTGTCCCAATACCAGCGGGTCAGTGCCTGTGTTAGGGCAAGTCCCAGCAGAGCAACGATCAGCATTGAGCTGGCTTCCAGAATTCCAAGGGCTCCGAAATCATCCTTGCTGAGGAACCTGATATCCGTATAAACCGGGATCAGAACCAAGCCTACCAATTTTATGGCTACGTTTCCCAGTGCATAGATCAGGGAATTTTTAATCGTTAATTTAATGTTCTCCAGCATTAATCCATAAAATTTTCATAAAAGTACTCTAAATTAATTATTTGCCACAATAGTTCTGCATGATCCCGGGTTCCTGAAACATGTTGATCAACGATTTTTCTTAAACCTGCTTCATTATACAAACCCCTTGACATTACTTTTTTACTCAAAACCAGATCAACCATCTTTTCCCTTAATTCATTCCGAAACCAACCTGCCAGATTCACATATCCAGGCTGCGGACGAAAACCCAGACTGTTCATGAGACCCTTTAAAGGAGTCTGCTGCGCGTAAATCATCAGTTTCTTCTCAATATCCTTAATCTTTAAACGTGTGTTGGAAACCGATATTGGCAAATTTGTTCCTTCCCGTTCAATTTTCGCCAGGTCTGGGAAAAGAGAGGTAAACACCTTTCTGTAAAGATATTGATGTTCCCGGAGTTCAAGAGGTATCCGCAGGGCAAACTCCATAAAATCATTATCATAACTGGGCATCCGGGTTTCAAAGAATAAATTTGTTAAAACATTTCCACCCAAAGTGCCCCTTCTTCCGTATTCATTTAAAAGAAACATATAATAACTATGAGGTGGAAGTATGTATCTTTTTGTATATTCTTCCGGTACTATTTTATATCCATCCTTTATGTCATGATAGGTTTTGTCATTAAAAACTGATTTTAGCGTTTCTTCACTAATACGGGAATAAAAATTTACAAAACTATTTTTAATCTCTTCATTAAAACTTTGCGCGTTTATAATCCGACGAACCCGTTTTCGGCTCAGGGTTCCTCCGACAATCGCATCTATTACCTGAGCTGATACCGTAACTTTCTTTTTTCCGAAGAAATCGTTCAATGCCGGCATTACCGCAACCGGTCCGTATATCTGCGACATAGCATCGGAGTAGAAGGAAAATTTCCGGGCATTCTCCCAAAAATGTTCAGGACTTACAAGAAATGGTTTATGTCGGGCTCCAAGTTTTGCAGCAACCATGGCAGCATATTTCTGATCTCCGCTTTCAGGCGGGCCTACTGTAAATGCATCGAGAGGATCAATATTGTATTTTTTAGCCGATGAAATAACAAACCTTGAATCGAGGCCGCCACTTAATGAAAACAATATATCTTTTTTGTTCCTTGCATACATTCTTTTCATTGCTTTTTCGATTACTGCACTAAACTCTTCGCACTGTTCATCTGTCTGTTTTTTTGAAAGATGACTCTTTGTGTAAATATCTTCTCCGAAATTAAATTCGTAATACTTTTCAATACTTATTTTATCCTTTTCAAAAATCAATATGCTTGCATCTGGCAATTGCTGAATCTCCCGGAACATTGTTTTATCCCCGAAAAGATGTCTCAAGTGAAAAAGGTCAGAAATGGCATCCATATTTACGGTCAACTGAAGATCGGCAGCCAGAAATGATTTTACTTCTGAAGAAAAGAGTAGTCGTTTGTTTTGGACGGAGTAATATAAAGGCCGTGTACCATATCTATCTGATATCAGTATGGTTCTATTCCGGGTAAAATCATGAAATACTGCAACAAACTGGCCATTTATCTCTGAAAGTACCGAAATTCCTTCCTCTGCAAGCACATTCAAAAGGAAATCGGCATCATTGCCAATATCTTCCGGTTCCTTATTTCTGAAACTGAAAATTTCACCAAGCATAATAAGGGCGTACCTCTTATTTTCTGAGAACACCGGCTGGGGGATTCTGTTAACATAATCAAGATGCACCCTGCCCAGATGTACACCTTCCTTACTGAAAGAATCAGTTTTATAGTCTAAATGGTTCAATTTCCGGAGAAAAGCCTGAAAAAGGCCTTTTTCAGGTACTCTGGAAATTATTCCTGCAATTCCGGGCATATTATGTATTTTTATTTCTTTATAAGGGAAGAAAATCAATTATACAAGTCAATCCAGGAGTCCACATTTTCACTCCAACTGCTTAACTTATAAATTTTATCTTTATTTTCCCTGCATTTCATTTTTTCATCATCCAGAGAATCAATAACAAATCGCAATTCTGTGGATACCTGATCCAGATCACTGATAGTTCTGAAATATACTCCCTCATTAATAAAAGTAGAATACGGAAGCCAGCTTCCGGTGATTACCACTCCGCCGGCGAATAAATGTTCCTGCATTGACCCTGAGAACTGATCCGATAATTGCAACTGAATAAGAATATCAGTAGAAAGCCTTAATGCTGCAATCTCTTTTTCTGTCAGAAAATCCGTAAGCATCTTATAAGAAAGATTTGATTCTCTTAAATGGTCTTCGATCTTTGATACATATTCTCTGGTTCCGCCATAAGTAACCGGTACAATAATAAAAACCCGGTCTTTATATTTCATAAATTCTTTATCGTTCTGCAAGAATTTCAGGATCTTAAGGTGTTGTTGAATGGGATTTGCGTTATAACCCAGGGAAATGATTATACGATCCTCAGGCAGGTTCATATCTTTTCTTAAATATTCTATTCTGACCAAACTTTCTTTTAGATATTCAAGTGGTTCGAGACCAAACCTGGCTATCCTGAACTTCCCGGAGTTTCTATTAAAGGCGTAATTATCCTGCACATGAGTTTTTACTTCTTCATTTGCAAAAGTAAGGATATCCATTCCTTTTAGTAATTTTCCAAGACGTTTCCGGGTATGGTCTGAAACATTGTAGAAATCACTTCCCCATATAGTTAGTATTTTTTTACCGGTAATTTTGCCTGCTTCTTTTAACAAATGTATATAAATGGTTCTGGCAAAATGAAAATGAACAGCCTCGTATTTGTAAGGTATTGATCTTATAATTTTTAAAATCTTTTGTATATGCAAAAACTTTCCCAAGAGAGGAATTTTAGTAAGCTGTTCCGAAACTTCATAGTTATAAACCTTGCAATAATAATCTTTTAATTCCTTCGTCTTTTTATATTTTGTATTGATAATATCAATGCAATATTCCGGATCATGATTCCGAATCCATTTTACCAGATTGTAAATAAACTGGCTGTGGGCATCACCTATGTACAGGATTCGTTTCATTCAGTAAAGCTGTTAATTAAACTGTTAATTATTTTGGCCGGCATTGTAAAAATCAATCAAAGGTTTAATAGTGGCCTCCCAGGTATATAAATCTGAAGTTCTTGAGGCATTTTCACAAAGGCTCCTGTAAAGTTCTTTGTTTTTATAGATTTCCAATATTCTATTAGCAAATTCTCCTGCATCTCCGTCCCTGATTACAAAACCAACTTCATGATTCCTGACAAATTCTTCCTGCATTCTGGCATTTGAAACAATTACAGGTTTTTCCATTGCTATGTATTGATATATTTTGGTTGCTATTGTTTTGTGAATCTCGTCTCTGTTTGTAAGGGGTGTAAAAAAACATACCGAAGATGCTTCAATAAAAGACGGCAGCAGATTTACGGACTGAAATCCGGTAAACTCGACAAAATCACTTACGTTTTCCTCAAGGGCAATCTTTTCCAGATCATAATATCTTGATTTCTTCCCCACAAGCACAAGCCTGATCTCCGGAATTTCAGGAATCAATTGCGGCAGAGCCTTAATGGCGACCTCGATACCTCTGAGAACATCAAGACCGCCTATGTATAGCAAAACAAAACTGTCCTTATATTTATCAACAATTTCCGGATTGATCTGTTTCATATTAAAAAGACCTCTTAACGGGGTATTTGGAATACAAAATATTTTTTCAGGAGGAAGATGGGTTTTCTCAATATAGTTTTTTCTTAAAGGTTCTTCCACTGTAACAACCACATCAGCTTTTTGCAGGTATTTTTTTTCATAGGAATCCCAATTACTCAGCGCTTTTATTATCTTCCCCAGCTTTGTATTGTAATGGGCCGTTTGTACAATCCAGTTGCTGTAAAACTCATGCTGATCACAAACCAGAAGAGCTCCGTATCTCACTTTAAAATAGTATCCGGTTTTTGCCAGTGGAAGGTCATGAACATGGATGGCTTCAAAAGCTTCTCTTTGAAATATCTCATCAATAAAGTTTTTCCAGAAAGAAAAATAAAAAGGCAGTATCAAAATGGCTGCACCCGCTTTATAAAGAAAGGAGTTTAGGTATTTCCTGTGTATTACAATACCTTTATACATCTCCCTTGAAACAAATTCCTTTTTTTTTGAATAGCAGGCAATATGGACCTCATGCCCTGCTTTAATGAGAGAAACTGCTTCTTTTTCCACTCTGTTGTCCGGGGGGAATTCTCCTTCCAGCACCATTAGTATTTTCATGATCGATCTGAAATAAGGTGCTAAGGTAAAATACTAATTTTTTAAATCAATAAATCTGATAAATTTTTTATCCCGGATCATTCATCAGGAGGAAGGAAATATGAGAACAGCGAATAAAAAAAATAAAAGAGTGAAATAACAATCTAATACCTTTCCAGCCAGGGGAACCGGCGTGCATTGTTTCCAAGTTTAATTGCTATGGAAAATTCATGGGATCCAAAACTGTATTTCATTATGCTGTTAAACTCATAATCAAATGCATAACCAAAATATATTCTTTTTACGGATACCCCGAAAAGAACCACTGCTGTTTTGTTTGTACGGTACGAAAGTCCTATCCAGTAGTTCTTCAGGAAATAGGCTTTTAGATTTATATCCATTTGGGGTGAAAGCTGAGAAGACATTTTTACGAGGAGAGATGGCTCAAAGTCAAAATCGGAAAATGAGAACCTGTAGCCTCCTGTAATATAGAAGTGCCTGTACAGCCGGAATTCTTCCATCGATTTATTCCCAAGCTTCAGATAAGATTGCAGCAGATTTTTAACGGAAACACCTGCATAAAAAACATTTGGATAAGCAGACCGGTAAAATATTCCGAAATCTGCATCCGGAACGAATACGGGTTCATAAATTCCCTGTTCAACCAAAGGTTCATCTTCCTGAAAATCAAGTTTTTTTATTTGAAACTGGTAGGCTGTTCCTCCGAGACCGAATGACAACTGAGAACGATCCAGCCACAAATGATATGCATAACTAAAATGAACTCCGGTACGGGAAACAGAGCCGTTCATATCATTGAAAACATATCCCCCCAAACCAATACGGCCGCTTCTGCCGGGTTTCATTACACTCTTACCTCTACTTCTTTTAACGGTTGTTTTGTTTTTCAGAAGCCTTGTCTGAGCACTGAAAACCTGGTTATTCGGAGCATTAGGCACACCCACCCACTGAGTACGAACCATCAGATCAAGAGAAGTATAACCATCGTTCCCGGCAACAGCAGGGTTCAGAAGGAAGGGATTCAGCATATACTGATCATATAAAGGAAGCTGCTGAGCATTTAAACCCAGACCAACCCAACATAACAAACCTGTTATGGCCAGTGCTTTTTTCATCCTTTTTATAATCTTAATCAACTTCAAAATTAAGCTTTCCTTTTATTTAACAATTGTAATATTCCCTATAATTGGCGGGGTTCCATTGCCAAGGTCGATTACATAGTGATAAGAATCAACCGGCAATATTTTGCCATTCATCCTTCCGTCCCATGGATTCGGATAACCTTTTTCAGATCTGAAGACCATGGCACCCCAGCGGTTGAATACTTCAATAACCACATCGGGATATAACTCTATAAGTTCAATCTGCCAGGTTTCATTTCTCCCGTCTCCGTTTGGTGAAAAACCTGTTGGAATATCCAGACAGGAGGATTGTACACTCTCTACCTGAATTGTATCATATGTATAGCAATTATTTACATCAGAAACCTCCACAATGTATTCACCTGCCGGCACATCAACCAGATCTTCCCAGGTGGAGCCGTCAGACCACAGATACTGGTAACCGGGGGCCCCTCCTGAAACTGTTAGGTTTATTTCACCATCACTCATATCCGGGCAATAAGATTTTTTCACTGTACTGCTAACAACCAGTTTCTCAGGCTCCAGAATATGTACTACAGTATCAATGGAGCAACCATTTATATCAATTATCTGTGCAAAGTAATCTCCTGCATTAAGTGCTGATCTTGAATCGCCTGTATAACCATCATCCCATTGAACCGTATATTCCGGAATACCACCTCCAATTGTTAAGTCAATGGAAGCTGTATTCTCCCCCTGGCAATTTATATTATTCTCTCCATCCGGTGCCATGCTTGTAACTATATCAACAGAAATCTTTTCGGGTTCAAGCAAATGAAGAGTTGTATCCCCGGTACAATTATTAGCATCTGTAACATGAACTGTATAATCACCCATACTTAGTCCGGTCTGATCTTCCTGTCCATCCACCAGGCCGGATCCGTTCGTCGTTGACCACTGATAAATATATACAGGTGTACCACTTTCCATGGTTATATTGATCTCCCCGTCATTACTAAGGTTACAACTGATGTTTGTTCCATTATAATCTTTTACTTCGGCTCCTATCTCCAGAGGTGGAGGATTATGAATCCAGACTGAATCCCGAATCGTACAATTGTTCGCATCCAGTACATCTACATAGTACCAACCCTCTGAAAGTCCGGTTATATCAGGTGTTGTTTCACCATTGCTCCAGTTGTAAATGTATGGAGTAATTCCTCCGCTCACCACAACCCCCGCAGCACCATCACTGAAACCCGGAGCACAACTAATCTGTGCTGCATTAATTGTTGTTGAGAGGCTTTCCGGTTCTGTTAAGGTTATTTCTGCACTGGCCTGACACCCATTTGCATCCTCAATTACAAGCTGATAGTTTCCAGCAGTTAATGTTGTTTGATCCTTGTTTCCCGGAACAATACCTGCCCCGTCACCTGTAGTCCAGTTATATGTATAATTCCCTGTACCACCCAAAATTGTGAGGTAAATTCCCCCATCCGTACCATCAGCACAATTTATATTGTGATCACCGGATATTGATTGTGATAAACTGTCTGAAACACTAATTACATCCGGCTCAATCAGCGTAAATGACCAGTTCTTCTCACAAAGATTTTCATCCCAGACGCGTACATCATAGGAACCTGCCGTGAGACCTGTCTGGTCTTTCTGGTCTGAAATCAGGCCGGAGCCATCTGCACTTGTCCATTCAAAATAATACTGGCCGCTTCCTCCGGTAAGGCTCAGGCTGATTGCACCATCACTGCTGCCATTACAGCTAATATTGAATCCATTGTAATCAGTGATTGCTGTGTCCGTCAATTCAATTCCATAAGGTTCAATCAGTTCGAGGCTGTCAGTTCCTGTGCAACCCAGTTTATCTGTTACGATAACCCGGTATGTGCCTGCGGAGAGACTGTCCTGATTCATATCATCCAGCGGACCAAGTCCGGAACCGTCAGAAGTTCCCCACATGTATGTATAATCACCGTTTCCGCCGGAAACATTCGTTAGTTCAATGCTACCATCAGCATATCCGTTACATGAAATATGATAAGGATCTGTTTTTATCTCCGGAACCATATCAAAAATTATTGGTTCAGGTTCTTTAAGTTCATTTGAAATTACCCGCTTACAGCCTGCATTATCCTTGACTATTACATAATATATTCCTTTTGAAAGGCCGGTAGCATTGTCATTAAATAAAGCAGGATAGGTTCCGGTTTTAATTGTATCAGAATTTTCATTTGTAACCCAGATATTATAAGGTGGATATGGTCCTGTTCCCATAGTACCAAATTCCAGTATCCCATCTGACCCTCCGGCACAACTGATATGATTAGGAATTTGTTTAAATGAAGGACGGGCATTTACCGGAATAGGGCTCGGTTCATTTATAAATTCATGATCGTCAGCTCTACAGCCAAGGTCATCTGTTACAGTAACAGAATAGGTTCCTGAGAACAGACTGTCAATGATCGCATCCTTCCTGACATTACTTCCCCATCCCGGTCCATCGTGCCATGTTACATCCAATGGATCTACTCCTTTTGCCAGAACAACTTCCAGGATGCCTTCATTGTATCCAAAACAGGTAACATTCTTCAGAATATCTATCCGTGTAATCGGAGTCGGGTGCACCACAATTGTGATACTATCCATCGGACCATCAGCGCAGGCAACAGGCAAGGCCCTGGGAGTGAAATAATAAGTTACTGATTGCAATGTATCGGTATGGTTTACCAATATATCTGTGATTTCAGATCCATCGGTCAATCCCGATGCGCTGGAAAATCCTGTAATATCACCAGGATTACCGGATGGTGTTGATGTATAATCAAAAGTAACCTGGCCATTCGTAAGTACAGATGGTGTGGTCAGCCTGATCTGTGTAGTACCATTGTTACAGAACTCCTTACTTTCCGGGGAAATTTCCACTTTTGGAGTTGGATTGATCCAAATAACAATGGTTGTATCCATACCATCTTCGCAATATTCAAACTGCCCGGCCGGGTTTATAAATTTCGCTGTAAATTTATAGCTTACCGTTTGAGGAACATCCGTATTATTTACCAGTACATCTGTAAAATTCATAACTGTAAGGTCTGTTCCTGAAGGAGTATATCCTGATACATTTGCCGGATCACTTGGTGTGCTAACCAAATCATATACCCAGATACCTGTATGGGTATTGTTTGGTGTAGAGATTGTAAAGCTTGTACCAATGCCATTGTCATTGCAAATTGTATCTTCACTGGCAACTACATTAATCATTGGTTGAGGATTAATCGTGATCAAAATGGTAGTATCCATACCGTCCTCACAATACGCCAGACCGGTTGTCGGATCCAGTATTTTTGCTGTAAACTGATAGCTAACAGTCTGTACTACATCCGTGCTGTTGATCAGCAGATCAG
>JANTGF010000031.1 GCA_024763075.1 Bacteroidales bacterium
TCCAGTTTACAAAGTCATACCCGGTATTAGGTGTTGCGGTAATTGTAGCAGTTGTTCCGTAATTAAAGTTACCGGTATCAGCCACCGATCCACCAATTTCAGGGATAGCAGCAGCACTGACATTAAAAGACCGGATTTTGAAGTTTGCCACGAGTGAGATATCACTTGTCACGGTAGTGTCGATGCTTGCGGAAACCGAGAGGGTATCAAGTGAAACGGGATCCGTCCAGTTTACAAAGTCATACCCGGTATTAGGTGTTGCAGTTACCGTTATAATCGTACCGGAAGCATATGTCCCACCACCGGAAACATTACCTCCTTCACCCGGAACAGCAGAAACAGTAACAGTATAGGTCTGCCCATATAAAAATACAGGTAGAAACAGTAGTAATAAACCGGTCAGATATCTTTTCATAAAAAATATATAGAAATAGCTAATAAAATTACGAAAATGTAATGAATTAAAATTAATCTGTGATAAATAATTTTATGAATGATCTAATTTACTTGATAAACGGGTGCATATTGGCAGTGAACAGGGAGCATTAAAAAGACAAGAAACAAGAGCCAGGAACCAAGATTCGGTTATTCATGCTTGAATATGGCTGCTTGTAACGAAGACAAATATAAGAATTTTGTTTCTGTGGTTTCTGTTGTTCCTATGGTTTTTGTTGTCCCGAAAAACAGTGATGTAATAAATGATTTTGACTGTTTCGGGATTTCTATTGTTTAGTTAATGGTTAGGCTTTAGCATTTATGGAAATGGGTAAGTGAGAGTTGCTTTTTAAGACATTTTTGAGCGTTTTTGATCCAGAATTTGCTGCTTGAAATATAAAATCAGGCCGGAATTTGTAATTATATTTGCAAAATCAGGCCTAATTTTGTATATTTGACCTAAATATTTGTATCATGATGTATCCCAGAGATATTTCCAGGACTATAAATTATTGGCTTAGTAAGAATGAAATCATCATTCTTTATGGTGGACGGCAGGTTGGAAAAACCACACTGCTCAAAGAAATGTTGAGAAAAACGGACAATGCAATTATTCTTAATTGTGAATTACCAACGGTAGCTGACATCCTCGAGAGTAAGGATTTGTCACAGATCAAAGCATTATTTGAAGACAATAAAATTGTTGCACTGGATGAAGCTCAGAAAATTACAGGTATTGGCAGTATTTTAAAACTGATTAATGATGAATTGCCACAATATAAACTAATTGCAACAAGATCAAGTAGTTTTGACCTTGCAAACAGGCTCAGTGAACCATTGACGGGCAGAAACATAAAATTTAGGCTTTATCCTTTATCGCTAAATGAAATAAAACAAGGGAGGAATTGGTTTTGGATCAAGGAAAACCTGAATAGCCTTCTCATTTATGGCACATATCCGGGAATAACAGACCTGAGTGTTTATGATAAACAGATTAAACTTACTGAATTGGCCTCAGATTACCTTTTCAAAGATATATTAATGTATGAAAATATTAAGAATCCCTCTCTTATCAGGAGGCTGTTAAAAGCCCTGGCTTTACAAACAGGTTCTCAGGTTTCTTATAATGAGCTTTCAGGCTTACTTGGTGTGCAAAGAGTTACAATTGAAAAGTATATAGATTTGCTTAAAAAAAACTTTGTTATTTTTAGTTTACCATCATATAGCAGTAATTTAAGGAATGAATTAAGGAAAAGCAGGAAGTTCTATTTTTATGATACGGGCATAAGGAATGCCTTAATTGGTAATTTTAATTCTATTGCAAACAGGGTAGATGCTGGTGCTTTATGGGAGAATTTTTGTATTAGTCAGCGGATAATATTAAATAATGTAAGCAAGCCAAATGCAAACACTTATTTCTGGAGGACATATGATGGTGCAGAAATTGACCTGGTAGAGGAGTACAACGGAAGCCTTAGTGTATTTGAGTTTAAAATGAAACTTAAAGGTAGAGGCAGGATACCGGATAGCTTTATAAAAAAGTATAAACCTGTAGAAACCCGAATAATAAGCCCCACAAATTTATTTGAGTTGCCTGGATAGAGAGTCAGGGGATGAGTCAAATCAAGTCAGGGGATGACTCCGAGTCATCCCCTGACTGATCATAAAAACCAAGTAAATTGCAATGAGTGCTTGCAATTTGCATGGAAAATTTAGAGTAGAAAAAGCCTGGATCATTGCGATGGTTGAAGATGCATACCCTTTAAAAGAAAATGTTTTTGTAACACCACTGGATGAGTTCCTGGAAATTGAAACGGAATAAATACACACTTCGGTGAATAAATCATGGGGATGGTTTCTATAGTCCCGAAAAACAGAAAATTGTTAATTTTCTTTGTTTTTCTCCCAGGGGGACTCATTTGGAGGAGGATCCCCGAAATAGTAAAGAAATCATAGATTTCGACTGTTTCGGGATTTCTGTTGTTTCTACGGTTTCGATTGTTTCTATCGTTCCTTTAGTTTCTATCGTTTAGTTAATGGATCGGCTTTGGCATTTATGGAAATGGGTGCGTGAGTTACTTTTTTGGATATTTGGAAGAGTTATTGAGCCGGAATTTGCTGTTTGAAATACAAAAACAGGCCGGAATTTGTAAATTATTCTGCAAAATCAGGCCTAATATTGATGATTTTAGCGAAATTATGGTGTATATGTTAGATTTCTAGGGAAAGAGAGTCAGGGGGGAGACTCGAAGTCCTCCCCGACTGACCAACGACCTATTTTTGGTACTTCTTCCAGGGTTTTTTGCAATCAATCCTGCCAGGCTTTGGTCTTGATTGATGAAAGAGTATATAATTTATCCGTTTATTCTTCTTTCTTATTCAACAAAACCAGCCCTTCCTTCTCAGCCCAGGACATGATCAGGTCTCTTTCATGCTCACTGAGTACAGCATCTTTGTGGATCTTCAGATAACTCTCCAGGGGCATATCCCCGCCTTCCACTTCATCATAGATGTCAACGAGATTACTTATTTTCTCTTTATCGGGATAGCTTTGCCATTCCGTAAAGTTGAGCTTTTCTTTCCCTTCTGTGACATGCTTGTTCAGAAAGATTGAAATGGGGGATATCTGTCCGTACCAGGGATAATTCGTATGGTTGGAATGACAATCGAAGCATGAAGTTTCAAGGAGTAATTTTATGGAGTCATCAACATATACCTGGCTAAAAAGATCCTTGCCCGTGCTTAAGATACCCAGATTTTTCTTTGGCTGAAAAAACTGCATAATTATAAATGCAACCAATAGAACGATAAGAATATAGCGAAATGCTTTTTTCATTTTTAAATAACAATAAAAAAGGAGTTGTTTTAGAAATTAATTAGAACCTGTCTACCAGCTTGGTGTCTGGTTCAGAAAGTTAGCTATCGAGGCTTGTACAGCCTGAAAAATGTGAGTTTACTGATGTAAATGACCATTTTGAAGGCAAACATTACGAAGATAGCGGACTTTATGGACAGACACAAATTATTCTTTAAATGAATCCATGGTCTCTTCAGCCCATTTAACCAAAGTTTTGGTTTGCTCTTCGGTCAGCTTTTTGTCCGGATAATGATTCAGGTATTTTTCAGGAGGCATTTCACCTTCCTTTACAACTTCTATAATGTCATTTAACTTCCCTGTTTTTTTCAGCATATTCAAATCATTCCATTTGTCAAAACTCAGTTTCTTCTTTGCTTTGTCGCTTTTGGATGTACTCACATGACAATCATTGCAATGAACTTTCAGGATTTTTGCAACATTCTCCGGGAATTCATTGGAGACCATGGTTATACCGGCAGTTTTTTCATTTTTATCGGAATTTTGTTTTTGAAAAGTAAACGAGGCTAAGAAAACAATCAACAAAAAAGTCAGTAAAGGTGTCAGAATTAATTTTTTCATTTTATAAAATTTAAGTAAAACATGTAAAAATTTAAACTAAATGCAACCAAAGATAGTAATTCCATGTAAATTGTCAAACAACTGACAACTTTCTGATTTGATTTTGCGTAATCTTGAATATAGATTTTCAGACATGGTTTTCTGATTTTGCTATTTATGTAATAAATTAGATGATGAAAAAGAAATTTCAGCTTATTCTGTCCTTTACCATATTCATCCTTATCATAATTGGTTATCTGGGATTTGAGGCCCTGGTACAAAAATTTATTACAGATGGAATCAGAGAGCAGGTTGTAAAAGATAACCGGATCATAGGGGAAGAAATTCTTCAGTTTCTTCAGCATAACCTCCCGGAGGGTGATGAGGATATAGTTATTTCAGGTATTCAGTCTTTTGCAGATGAAATTAAACTTCCCAACGACGGATTCATCTGTGCCATGAACGGAGAAGGCCATCTGCTGGCCGCACCCGGGTTAAAACCCGGGGAAACCATGAATCTGGGGATTACAGATGTAAATGATTTTAATACCGGAAAGGAAGGAAAGAGTCTCCTGTTGTCACGGGATTCAGTTTTTGAAGGGGAGATAAGGTATAAGAACGGAAGTATAACAAATATCATAGCTTCTTTACCGGTAGGGAAAGGCGACCTGCGATTAAATGTCCATCAGGACAATCAGGCCATAGTAAACCGGGCTAAAGAACTGGTGTCCCCGCTGATTCCCCTTGGCCTTGTGTTTGCATTGATCATTTCGGTAGTTGGGTATTTTGTAGTGGACAGGATCATCAGGGGTTATGAAAGCCGTATTGAAAGACAAAATCAGATTATTTCTGCAAAAAACAGGGAAGTTTTGTCCAGTATCAGATATGCACGGATGATCCAACGGGCTATTTTGCCATCAAGGCAAAGTATTCAGGACCATTTTAAGGATAGTTTTATTCTGCAGAGTCCTAAAGATATCGTAAGCGGTGACTTTTTCTGGATTGATGAAGCAGAACAAAAAATTTGCTTTTCGGTAATTGATTGCACCGGACACGGTGTTCCTGGTGCTATGCTGACAATGGTAGGTAATAGTCTGCTGGAACAGGCTTTTCATGAATATCATCTTACCAAGCCTTCCATGATTTTATCTTTTGTTGCCAGCCGGTTTTATCAGACCTTTTCCCATCATCATAAAGGAGCAGTTATGACAGATGGAATGGATATGGCTTTGTGCCTATACGATAAAGAAACCAGGGTGCTTGAATATGCAGGAGCACGCAGACCGGTTCTGGTTCTTAAAAACAATGAATTATTGCATTTTAAACCTACGAAAAGATCAATAGGTCCTCCGGTTCCAGATGAGAAGAATTTGTTTGAAAGCCAATCCTTTCAACTTGAAAAAGGTGACAGGATCTATCTCTTTACCGATGGTTTTGCCGATCAGTTTGGGGGTGATACAAATAAGAAATTCCTTATGGGGAAGTTTAAAAATCTTATTTTAGAGACAGGAAAACTCCCCATGAAGTCTCAATATGAGAAACTGACGGCTGCATTTATGTTATGGAAAGGGAATAACGATCAAACCGATGATGTAATGGTCCTGGGGGTTGAAGTCTGATCCTGGTTTAACATTTTTTAACAGAAGAATACCTTCGAACTAAAATATTTTTTTTAGTTTTAAGGAGTTTTTTAACCCGAATAAAACCTTCCCTTCCCCAATCATAACAAATGAACAATCAATTTAAAATATCAGAATTGGATAATTAAAAAGCTATTAATACAGGCTTTTCTAATAATTTAATGAGATAATTATGCTGAGAAACCTTTTCATTGTTGCCATTCGTGTTTTACGAAAGGATTTATTTTACAGCTTTTTCAATATTATAGGACTAACGGTTGGAATAACAAGCAGCATTTTTCTACTGATGTATGTTATGGATGAACTGAGCTATGACAGGTATCACAAGAATGCCGACCGGATTTTCAGGGTAGGTTCACATATAACAGAACCCGATGATGAATTTAACTGGGCGGTCGCCCAGATTCCCTTTGCGCCTCAGGTAAAAGAAGATTACCCGGAAGTGGAAGATTATGTACGCTTTATTGATGCCGGAAGGCTTCTTTTTAAGCAGGATGAGACTTTTTTTTACGAGGATGATGTTTATTACGTTGATTCAACCGTATTCAATATTTTTAGTTATAAATTCCTTTCAGGGAACCCTGAGACTGCTCTCCTGGAACCTAATTCCATTGTGCTTACCAGCTCTTTTGCAAACAGGTATTTTGGAAAAACAGACCCATTGGGAAAAACAATTGAAACATCAGGTAACTTATATACAATTACTGGTTTACTGGAGGATGTGCCTCAAAATTCTCATATTAAATTCTCCGCACTGATTTCAAGAAATACCCTGCCCCCGAAAATTGGAAGCTGGGGAAACTTTGGTGTTTTTACTTATTTACTTCTTCCTGAAAGGTATGACTACAAGGAACTGGAACAAAAATTACCGGAGATGTATGATAAATATATGGCCGGGATTTTTAAAAAAATTGGCATCAATATTCAATATGTTTTGTTGCCCATTACTCAGATTCACCTACATTCAATATTTGAGGGTGAACCTGAACCTGTAGGAAACGCAGCTTATATTTATATTTTTGGTATAGTCGCCTTATTCATGTTAATTATTGCAGGTATTAATTATATGAATCTGGCTACAGCCCGTGCTACGAGAAGGTCACGGGAGGTGGGCCTCAGGAAGGTAATTGGTTCAGGTCGCGAACTTCTTATTTTTCAGTTTTTAGTAGAATCTTTGATATTGACCTTAATTTCTGTTCTGTTTTCTCTTGTACTTGTAAGCCTGGTATTACCCTATTTTAATCAGATTTCAGGAAAATCTCTTGATTTTTCCAGTTTGCTTGAGCCAAAATTTATTTTGTCCTTGCTGGGTGTCTTGCTCTTCCTGGGAATTGGCGGAGGTAGCTACCCCGCTTTTTATCTTTCAAGGTTTAATCCTGTAAAAGTATTGAAGGGTGAAACAGCAATGTCTTATAAGAAATTTTCATTCAGGAAAATCCTGGTGGTAATACAGTTCTCGGTTTCACTGATTATGATCATAAGTACGTGGGTGGTTTACAGTCAGGTTGATTTCTTGAAAAATAAGGATGTTGGCTTTGATAAAACAAATATAGTCCGGCTTAATCTCTCTACAGATGATATGATCCGTCAATCGGATGTACTTAAAGAGGCACTGTTGACGAATCCCGGAATTATAAATGTAGGATCTACCGATACACCAATCGGAGAAGGCTCAGGTAAAATTATTTTTAGAATGGAAACTCCGGAGGGGATGGATGAAAGAGGAGTGAATTTTGGAGTTTGTGATGATACATTTATTGAGACATTGGGGATAACGATCTTGCAGGGAAGAGGGTTCTCGCGGGAAATGATGGCAGATACGGCTACAGGTGTAATCATCAACGAAACCCTTGCAAAAAGAATGAACTGGAAGGATCCGATTGGAAAAAAGGTGCAGGTTGGTTCTTCACGAAACAATAATAGTCCGGTGGCAAGGGTGGTTGGACTAATGAAAGATTTTAATCAAACCGGGCTGTATAATGAAGTGGAATCTTATTTGTTGCTATTCAGGCTTAACAATGAGGTTATGTATGTTAAACTTGATGATAAGGATGTTCAGGGTACATTGAGCTATATTGAGCAAAAGTGGAAGGAGTTGTTCCCGGATAAACCTTTTAAATATACTTTTTTGGAAGATGATTTTAATAACCAGTTCGAGCAGGATCGAAAAAGAGGACTGATCCTTGCCATTTTTTCCTTTTTAACAATAGTGATTGCCGGTCTTGGTTTGTTTGGACTGTCTTCTTTTACTGTGGAAAGCAGAACTAAAGAGATCGGAGTTAGAAAAGTACTTGGAGCCGGTACCGGAGAAATCACCCTAATGATCGTCAGGGAATTTATTCTCTTGATCCTGATTTCCATGATTATTGCATTTCCTGTAGCTTTTTATTTGATGAAGAACTGGTTGCAGGATTACACCTATCGTACTGTTTTGTCTCCGTGGATTTTTATATTTTCCGGTTTGGGGATATTGCTGCTGGCACTTCTGATAGTAAGCATGCATACCCTTCGTGCAGGGAATTCTAATCCTGTTGATTCGATCCGGCAGGAGTAGTCTCCCAAATACTTGTCAGAGAAAATTTCAGGTAATCTTTGGATTTTCTACCTGGAAAAACTTCACTTGCCAAAATAAAATGGTAAATTTGTTTTTCTACTAAATATCACCTGATGAGCATACAAAAGATTGCTGTTCTTGGAGGAGGCAGCTGGGCTACGGCACTTGTAAAAATTCTGCAGGAAAACCTGGATGAGATTGGCTGGTATATCCGGGATAAAGAAAGGATAAAATACATTCTTGAAAACCAACGTAACCCTCAGTACCTGAGTTCTGTTGAGCTGGATCTGAACAAGCTCAGAATGTCCGACAGCATTGAGCAGATCGTTAAGGAATACGACATAATAATCCTGGCGATACCTGCGGCTTTTTTGAAAACTTCCATGGATAAAATAAAATTCCCGTTAAAGGATAAAAAAATCATCTCAGCGGTAAAAGGGATTATTCCTGAGGAAAATCTGATTGTGGGTGAATTTTTTAATAAGGTTTATGGCGTTCCGCTGGAATCTGTAGCAGTCATTTCCGGGCCCTGTCATGCTGAGGAAGTAGCATTGGAAAGGTTATCATATCTTACATTTGCATCATTGGATTCTGACTTTACAAGGGATATTGGCGATTGTTTTAACTGTCACTACATCAAACCCGTTTTGTCGGATGATATTTACGGAACCGAGTACGCAGCTGTTCTGAAAAATATTATGGCCATTGCTGCCGGGATTTATCACGGATTGGGGTATGGCGATAACTTTCAGGCTGTCCTGATCTCCAATGCCATTCAGGAAATAAAACGCTTTGTGGACGATGTTCATCCCATTAACCGGGATATCAAGTCTTCCGCTTATCTTGGCGATTTGCTGGTTACAGCCTATTCTCAGTTTAGCCGGAACCGTTTATTTGGAACCATGGTAGGGAAAGGGTATTCCGTAAAAACAGCCCAGGTTGAAATGAATATGATTGCAGAGGGCTATTTTGCCTCAAAATGTATTTATGAGACGAACAAATTATATAAGGTTAAAATGCCTATAACAGAGGCTGTTTACCGGGTTTTGTACGAAAAGATATCACCGGTAATCGAAATGCAGATATTAACAAATCAATTAAAATAAAAGAAAATGCTATCACTGGATTTAAGGAATATTCATTCATTCGTTTCACAAAACGAGCTGGAAGGAATGGAGAATGAAATAATAAAAAGTATTCAAACCATTTATGAACGAACAGGTGCCGGAAATGATTTCCTGGGCTGGCTTGACCTCCCGGTATCCATGGATGAGAAGACACTGGAGGAGATGGAGAGTATCAGTAATGAACTAAGAAAAGAAATTGATTATCTTGTTGTGATCGGAATTGGAGGTTCTTATCTTGGAACACGGGCTGTTTCTGAAGCACTGAAACCGAATTTTCCTGTAAATTCCGGAGAGAACCCCGAACTTATTTATGCAGGACAGCAAATAGGGGAGGATTATTTGCATGATCTTTTACTTTTCTTAAAGGATAAGGAATATGCGATTTGCGTGATCTCCAAATCGGGAACCACCACTGAGCCTGCACTGGCTTTTCGTTTGTTGAAGGATCATCTGGTGGAGACAAAGGGACAGGAAAAGGCAGGACAAAGGATCATTGCGATTACAGATGAGCACAAAGGAGCCCTGAGGCAGCTTGCCAAAAAAGAAGGATACCGCAGTTTTGTGATTCCTGATGATGTGGGTGGAAGATTCTCCGTCCTTACCCCGGTGGGGCTTGTTCCTCTGGCAATTGCAGGGGTAAATATTCGTGATTTGATTTCCGGAGCAGAAAAAATGAGAGCTAAAACAGGGAAAGATATTCCTTTTAGTGAAAATCCGGCTGCTTTGTATGCCGCTGCAAGAAATTTTCTGTACCACAGGGATAAGTTCATAGAAATACTGGTTAATTATGATCCCAGGCTCCATTATCTGTCTGAATGGTGGAAACAATTATTCGGGGAAAGTGAAGGTAAGGAAAATAAGGGGATTTTCCCTGCCAGTGTGGATTTTACTACAGACTTACATTCCATGGGGCAATACATTCAGGAGGGAAGAAGAGAACTTTTCGAGACAGTGATTTCAGTTAAAGGAGTGCAAAACAAGTTGCTGGTACCATCAGATAAGGAAGATCTGGATAAACTCAATTATCTGGCAGGTAAGCGCATTGATGAGGTGAATAAAATGGCCGAACTCGGAACCCGGATTGCCCATGTGGAAGGTGGGGTTCCCAATATTAAAATTGAAATAGATTCCCTGGATGAAAATCACCTGGGACAAATGATCTTTTTCTTTGAAATAGCCTGTGCAATAAGCGGATATACCCTGGGGATAAATCCTTTTAATCAGCCCGGAGTAGAAGCCTATAAACGGAATATGTTTGCCTTACTTGGAAAGCCCGGATTCGAAAAAGAGACAGAGAAGATAAAGAAGAAACTTGATCAGGAGAAATAGTCCTATTAAAAAAGTATGTGACTTATTAGATTCAAGGTGATAAAGCAAAGGAGTATTAAATAAAATTCATTTTAACCACTTCCAAAGGAATGCCTGTGGCGAAAGGGCTGAAAGGATATCACTAAGGATTTACAAATATTATTAACAAATGTTTTGCACTTAAAGTTAGTTGCCTGATATTTAACAAGTTAAAAATCCATAACTAAATTATATCCATGATAATTAATTACTTAATATTTCTGTTTTTGAACTTTTTACTTTGTGCATTCCTTAGTGTTCCTTAGTGGTAATATAGAGTATCCAATTTTAACCACCAAGGCCGCAAAGGATATCACAAAGGACACACTAAGGTTAACAATCTTAATATTAATATATTATCCAAAACTACTTTGCCTCTGAAACATTAATTATTAATTTTCAAAAGGCTATTAAGAATTAGAAACAAACTGCGAAACATTAGTTATTTCTTACCTCAAGTCCAGGTTATTATTATTTAGTTGATTTTGTGTTTTTCAGCAAACCCGAATTAGTGCCCCCGGCAGCAAGTCATTTTATTGGGGATTTAATTTTGCAGATTTCTTTTTACGGTAAAAAGCGCCCAGCCATTGCCCCAGGAAAAAGCTACCCACCATAACCGGGTAAGTATAAAGGGCAAATCCCAGGTGGAACAAATAACGAAATGCAATGATCAGGGGGATGGGTAAATGAACCGCCAGAAACCAGTTCCTGGAAAACTTTTTAACACCACCCCTCCAGTAACCAAAAGGCAGGTTCACTATTAAAGTACACAGAGCTGCATAAAGTAAATTCATTCTCTTTACAGGTTTATCCCGGAATTAAAAAGTTATCTTTGCGGTGCTAATTCAATAACCCGCGTAATGCGGATGCAAAACTAATAAATATTTTTTCAATTGATAAATACAAATCAGTATGCCTTTCAATGACCAGGTAAAAGGATATATACTTTCCTTCATTTCTGTCCTTGCCATGTCCAATGTCTTTTTGTTCAGTAAAGCGGCATTGAATGAAGTGAGTTTATATAAGTTTGGTGTGTACTGGTTCGGGTTTGCAATTTTATGGAACCTGCTGTATTCAATTCCCGGGAAAAGATACAAAACAATAAAAAAACTGAGAATGCAGGCTTACCGGATACTTTTTTTTATTGGTTTGCTGGAACTGGTGGGGACAGCTCTTTTTTTTATGGCAATAAATAAACTTGAGAACCCTGCAATTGTTTCATTTCTTGCAAATATGACTCCGGTGTTTATTACGCTTTTTGGAATTGTTTTTCTGAAAGAAAGGTTTAATCTTATTGAAACAATGGGCTTTGTACTGGCAATCTCCGGAGCTTTTATTCTGAGTTATAACAAGGGCAAAAGTCTTGCAGAAGTTTTTATGGATGGTACAGGCTATGTGATCCTTTCCAGTCTGGTGTTGTCGGTGTCCTTTATTCTCTCAAAGAAGTTCATTAAAGATATTGATCCGCGTATTTTCTCAATGAACCGGGTTTTGTTTCTTTTTACTTTTGCAACCATACTGTTGATGATAAACCATGTGTCATTGGTTATTAGCTGGAAGGCATTCTACAATATTGTTTTAGGTTCCTTATTGGGGCCCTTTCTCGCTGCGATTACAAATTATTCAGCCATTAAATATATTGAAGCTTCCAGAGCATCCATTATTTCCAGTACAAAGGGGCTGTTTGTCCTTTTCGGAGCTTTCCTTTATTTTGGAATCTTCCCTCATGCTTTGCAGGTTGTTGGAGGACTCATTACCATATCCGGGGTCATATTCATTATAACCGGAAAAAGGATTCAAAAGAAGAGATAATCTGTAGTGTAGCGACCTCGAAAACTTTTTTCATTCGGTTGAGACTTTGTTCAATAATTTGTATATATGCCTATTTCATTCCAAATGCAAGGTTTATTATAGTTTTTTATTAGGAATCTTGCATTTTTTCTATTGTTAGCCCATAACGCACCATCTACTTCATTGCTATGGCTCTCAGTATATCTCTACAGCTTTACCTTGCAGCTTTGTATATGGCATGTTCCGGACTTTTTCATCCAATCCTACATTGATAGAGTTCCTTTTATTAATGGCTATAATAATATTATTGATAATTCGGGATGAAAGCCCGTCTGACAAGACATTATTGGAATGTGCAATTAATTGGTTATCAGATATTAAATAAAGATATATACGAATGAAAAACCGGCAGCAGCTTGTTTACGATATAAAAGCTGTTGCCGGGATAATAAATGAAATCTTTATACCAGTTTGTTATTTTTTAAAAAATCATCCAGAATCTCATTCAGGTTTGGATAACCAATTTCCTGCAAATCATAATAAACCCGGGTATTTGGTTTATCAATTTTGATGATCCGGTTCAGGTCAATGGGGGTGCCAATGACCACTGAGTCGCAATCGGTATTATTTATAGTGGTTTCAAGGTCTTTTAACTGCTCATCACTGTATCCCATTGCGGGTAGCAAAGTGCCGATATTCGGGTAAATTTCAAAAGTACCAGCTAATTTACCTACGGTAAAAGGTCTCGGATCAACCAGCTCTGAAGCACCAAATTTTTGAGCAGCTACAGTGCCGGCTCCAATTTTCATCCCTCCATGTGTTAAGGTCGGACCGTCTTCCACAACCAGTACCCTTTTTCCCTTAATTACAGAAATGTCATCCACTTTGATTGGAGAAGCCCCATCAACAACAATGGCATTTGGTGCAAGTTTGCTGATATTTTCTCTGACTGTTTGAATTCCCTGAGGAGGGGCACTGTCCATTTTATTAATTACCACGACATCTGCAAGACGCAATGTTACTTCTCCCGGGTAATAAAATGTTTCATGGCCTGCTCTGTGAGGGTCAACCACTGTAATGTTCAGATCAGGTTTGTAAAATGGGAAATCATTGTTGCCTCCGTCCCATAATACAACATCACAACCATCCGGGTCATTTTCGGCATCCCTGAGAATGGCCTCGTAATCAACCCCTGCATATATTACATTTCCCCTGACCACATGGGGCTCATACTCCTCCATTTCTTCAATGGTACATTCGTGTTTTGCCAGGTCGGAAATCTCTGCAAAACGCTGAACCTTTTGCTTCACAAGGTCTCCATAAGGCATAGGATGTCTTACAGCAACAACCTTAAGGCCTTTCTCCATCAGAATTTCTATGACGCGGCGCGAGGTCTGGCTCTTTCCACAGCCCGTCCGGGTGGCACCCACGGCAATAACCGGTTTGGTACTTTTTACCATCGTGTCGTGCGGGCCTAGCAAAACAAAATTAGCACCTGCGGCATTTGCAATGGCACTGGTAGCCATAACTTTTTGGTAGGTGACATCACTGTACGAAAAAACACAATCATCAACCTTGAGGCTTTTTATTAATCCGGGTAATTCTTTTTCCTCATAAATGGGGATACCGTCAGGGTAAAGGTCTCCTGCCAGTTCTTTCGGATATTTTCTCCCGTCAATATCCGGAATCTGAGCAGCCGTAAAAGCAACTACATTGTAATTTTCATTGCCACGGTAACAGGTATTGAAGTTATGAAAATCCCTTCCCGCTGCTCCAATAATAATTACATTCTTTTTTGCCATAATCTTAAGAATTTAAGGATAAATGAATAATTTTTAATTTGAAGCTAAAGTAAAATTAAATTATGGTTTTTAATAGTTTTTAAAATATGTTAAAGAATATGTTTTCAGAAAATTATTAGTTGTTTGTTGCAGAATGGTATAATTTTTGAGCTTTTCAAGTGAGATGAGAGTGAATTTGAAATGTAAAATCTGTATTTAGCGCAACCTTTTCCTGAAAATTGCAGTCATTTATTAAAGGCTTTGTCCTTTTTAACAAAAGTAAAATGAATTTTCTTGCCCACATATTCCTATCAGGTAAATCCGAACAGATTTTGGTGGGTAATTTTATTGGCGACTCAATTAAGGGCAAACATTATGATAATTACCCGGTTTTGGTGCAACGGGGAATCACACTTCACCGTTTTATCGACTTTTATACCGATACGCATCCGGTAGTTCAGCGGAGCAAATTCCTGTTAAACCCGCGTTATCATAAATATTCAGGAGTAATTACCGATATTTTTTATGATCATTTTTTAGCAATAAGCTGGGAGAAGTTCTCAGATATTCCTTTAAGAGAGTTTATTTATCATTCTTATGATATTTTATTCCGGAATTCAATGAGTTTCCCCCGTGAAGTAAAACGCTTTTTTCCATTTTTTATCTTATATAACTGGCTGGAGACCTATTCTTCGGTAAATGGAATTGAGAGGGTTTTAAAAGGGATGAGCAGGAATACATCTTTGCCTGATCATACCCGCTTTGCCATTGAAACATTGGTAAGTAACTATTCCCGTTTTGAGAATCACTTTTTGGAGTTTTTCCCTCAGATAATTGATGAAGTTGAGAAAAAATTCAGCATTTCTGTTTATACCAGGCATTCAACAGACCTGTATCTGCCACGCGCCTGAGTTTTTCATGTATCTTACTTTTTATCTTAATGCAATGCATGGAAATTTGCATTGGATTTTTTAGTATTTAGAAAACCAGGATGGATAGAATATTCATATTCTATTCTGCAATTTCAAAGCTAAGGATTATAATTTGACAAAATTTTTCCGGATTAAGTGATTTCTCATTAAAGGAATTCATTCCTGGAAGCATCCAATCTCAGGAAAATAAACAATAATATAGTGAAAGCCCAGAGAGAAGACCCACCATAGCTAATAAAAGGTAGTGGAATCCCAATAACCGGTACCAGACCGATAGTCATTCCGATATTGATGGTAAAATGGAATAAAATGATAGAAAACACAGCATATCCGTAAATCCTGTTGAAAGCTGTTTTCTGGCGCTCTGCCAGTATAATGAGTCTTAGCAGGAGTGTTGCAAATACAAGAATTAGTCCGCTTGTACCTAAAAACCCCCATTCTTCACCAACAGTACAAAAAATAAAGTCTGTGCTTTGTTCGGGTACAAAGTTAAATTTGGTCTGTGTTCCTCTTAAATATCCTTTTCCGGAAAAGCCACCGGAACCAATGGCAATCTTAGATTGATTTACGTTGTATCCGCTTCCCAAAGGGTCTGACTCTATTCCCAGAACAACATTTATTCTTTTTTGCTGGTGATCTTCCAATATATTGTGAAAGACATAATCAACGGAATAAGTGAATCCAACTGCTCCAACAAGTATGATTAGCAGGAGTATAATATATTTTAACTTATGAAATAGACTAAGTACAAGAAAGATGGTTCCTGATATCAGCAGTGTAATTAAGAGTACATAATAGATGCTGAATTTTTCAGGTAAAACCTGATTAATGCCCAATACCAGTCCACCGGTAACCAAAAATAAACCGAGGCCAATAAAGAAATTTTTCTTTCTTCTTTCCAAAAAGAAGTAAATAGTAAAAGCCAGCAAAATTAATGATGAAACAATGATGAGTTTATCGAATAAAAGAGTTACAATGAATAAAACAGCAAGGGCCAGGCCAATGGCAACATAAACTCCCGGTAATCCCTCCCGGTACAATACCAATATTAATGAAAAATATACGAGAGTCGACCCGGTATCGGGTTGGAGCAGAATGATCATAGCAGGCAGAAAAATAATAGCCAGCGGGATGACCAGATCTTTCACTCTGCTTAATTTAATATTCGGATTACTTAAATACTTTGCCAGTGCAAGACTGGTTACTACCTTGGCAAATTCTGAGGGTTGGATCCTGACCGGTCCGATAACAAACCATGATTTGGAACCATTTATTTCAACTCCTACAACAAGTACAGCTAGCAGGGCCAGTACCATTAATATATATAATGGATTGGCAAAATAGATATAAAACCGGCTATCGATAATCAGGATAAGCATTGCGAGGACCAGAGCTGCAGCTATCCATATCATTTGTTTACCGCTTCTCAGCGAAAAATCAAAGAAATTTTGTGTTGTTTCATTAAATTCCGCAGAAAAAATATTAATCACTCCCCATGAAATCAATACGAAGTACAGGAAAATAACCATCCAGTCAAGGTTGGCAAACACACTATTTCTTCTGCTCACCATGTATCAAATCAGTATTTAACATTCTGTCTTCTATCCACTTTCTATTCTTTTTAATATTACCCTTCAGGTACTTTTCTATCATCAGGCTGGCAATTGGAGCTGCAAATGTTGATCCGAATCCTCCGTTTTCAACAAACACTGCAATCGCAATTTCCGGATTGTCTTTTGGTGCAAAGGCAATGAAAATGGAGTGATCTTTCCCGTGTGGATTTTGCGCAGTTCCTGTTTTCCCACAAACGATTATACTGTCTATTTTTGCAATTCTGGCTGTACTCCCCGAACCGGGAGCACCGTTTACGGCTAGTTCCATTCCCTGTATGACCGGTGCAAAATGAATGGAATCAATCATTGTATTATGCCTTTTCATGAATCTTTCTTTATTGTCATCCCTGCCAGCAACTGCTTTAATAATGTGGGGTGAAAAATAATGCCCGCGATTGGCAATGGCAGCAGTCATATTTGCCAGTTGTATAGGAGTGATCCCCAATTCACCCTGGCCTATGGCAAGGGAAATAATGGTAAGCGAGCTCCAGCCTTTTTTTCCGTAATATCTGTCATAATAAGAAGTCTTGGGAATAAAACCTTTTAACTCGTTGGGCAGGTCGAGGCTGATCTTCTGTCCGAATCCAAAAGAAAGTAAATAATTTCTCCAGGCATCAAAAGACTCATGAATATCGGTATATTTCCCTGAATCCAGGATGTTTCTGAAAACATTACAAAAATATGCATTGCAGGAAATCTGTACTGCTGATGGCAGGTTTAGCGGAGATCTGTGATCATGACAACCTACTGTCAAGCCTCTTGCATGATACCCCATAGTACAACTATAAGTCATTGAGGGATAAAGGGTTTTTTCCTGAAGCCCGATGAGCCCGTTCAGGGTTTTGAATGTAGAACCCGGCGGGTAGCTGGCCATAAGTGCCCGGTTAAACAGTGGTTTTAAAGTATCTCTGGCCAGTGCCAGATAGTTTTTAGACCGAACCCTTCCCACCAACAGAGATGGCTTATATCCGGGAGCAGAAACCAGGGATAAAATTTCACCGGTTGAGGGTTCAATCGCAACGATACTGCCAATTTTATTTTGCATTAATTTCTCGCCATAGGCCTGAAGGTCCGCATCAAAAGTGGCCGTGAGGTTTGAGCCAACAACGGGATCTTTGTCGTGTCTCCCATTCTGATATGACCCCTTAATCCGGTTGTGTACATCCACAAGATACATCTTAACTCCCTTTTGTCCTCTGAGATCGGTTTCATATGATTTTTCAATTCCGCTTTTCCCGATATAATCTCCCATTTTATAGTAATCATCTTTTGCGATTTCCTTTTCGGTAACCTCTCCCACATATCCCAGCAGGTGAGCAGCAATATCCTGTGAATATTTTCTTAAAGTTCGGGTGTGTACATAGAAACCGGGAAACCGGTAGAGTTTTTCCTGGAGCTTTGCATAAGTTTTCGGATTAATTTGTTTTATTATAGAAGAAGGAATGTAGGGCGAATAGGCCCTGGCTGCCTTCAGGTTTTCAATGAATTCTTCTTTCTCAGTCATTAGAATCTCACAAAGCCCTGTAGTGTCAAATACCTCAAGCTGTGAGGGAATAACCATGAGATCATAGGCTGCTTCGTTGTGAACAACCAGTTTTCCGTTCCTGTCAAAGATCAGTCCGCGGGCAGGAAACTGAGGAACATACCGGATTACATTATTTTCGGCACTTAAGCGGTAGGATGTATTTAGGATCTGTAAATAAAAAAGCTTTATAATGAAAATCAAAGCAATCAGGATAAGCGTCAGGCTAATTGCAAATTTCCGATTTTCATATAAATTATTCATTATCCGGGACAGAATTAATTATTTTTTATAGATCAGGTATTGACTGATCATGATAAGAACCAGGGTGAACAGAGTGCTTAAAATTACTTTTAGAAAAGTCAGGAAAAAATTCGAGAATGAAAAAACTTCAATATAAAACAAAAACAAATGATGTATAAAAACCAGGATGAGGGCATATTTAAAAAACCAGACAAAACCATAATAATAGATCCTGGGGTATGTATTGGGTTCATAATCGTCACGTGGTGAAAGGATTTTTAAAACCAACGGTCGGAAAAATGCCATAAAAACAGTGGCTGAGGCGTGTAATCCCGGAGTGTGTTCAAACAGGTCAACAGAGAAGCCCAGCAGGAATGCGGAAGTGAGTAATAACCAGCCGGGTGTTTCAAAAGGCAGTAACAAAATAAATAAGACATAAAAAAAAGGATTGACATACTCACTGAATTGTATATTGTCAATGATGAGTACCTGCAATAAAACAAGTACTACAAAACGGCCTGTATTTCTTAACAACAAATTAATCATTGGGAAATGTGCCCTCCAGTTCTTTTTGTTCCTCTTTTTTCAGATTGCTAACTGCACTTACATAGGTAAGGTGCTTAAAGTCAGTTGAAAGAGCAACAATAATTTCATAAAAATTTCCACCTTTAATTTTAAAGTCCTCAATCGTACCTATGAGGACTCCCTCAGGAAATATAGCAGAATAACTGCTGGTAACAATCGTATCCCCTCTTTCTATGGCTACATGATAAGGAATTTCATTAAGTGTGGCATGTCTGTAATCTTTTCCTTCCCAGACCAGTGAACCGAAATAATCATTTTTCTTAAGTTTTGCACTGATTTTAAGATTTGTATTTAAAAGTGAGATCACCGTAGCATAATATTTTGAAACATCATAAATCACTCCTACTACACCATCGCCTGAAATTACAGCCATATCCTGTGCTAACCCATGCTCAGATCCTTTGTTCAGGGTGATAAAATTGTGTTTTTTATTGACCGAGTTATTAATAACTTTAGCAGAGGTCAGATAATATCTTTGTTTGTTGAGTGTATCATCCTGCTTGTAAAAAAAGATGTCATCTGCCCGGTATGCTTGCTGGAGAATATTATTTAGCCTGACGTTTTCTTTTGCAAGTTGTTGATTTGTCTCCCGAAGGTTGAGATATTCGGTAATTGAAAATACCTTTGAATGATAATACCCGGATATATTCTGAACCAGTGATACTCCTTTTGCCTTTTGGTAATGATTGTACTGGAAGACAAGGGAAAGAGAAATAAACTCAAAAATGATAAAGAATATTGCAAAATGAAATCGTATAAAAAAACGGATTAAATTCTTCATCCAAACATCATTTTATGGTCAACCGCACATCTATCTCATCAAGAAGGAGAATTTATCAACATTTTTTAATGCTATTCCGGTACCCCTTGCAACTGCGTGAAGAGGATCTTCTGCAATATGACAGGGAATGTTTATTTTATCCGTCAGCCTTTTGTCGAGTCCCCGTAGTAAAGCACCACCCCCTGCCAGATGAATACCCCTGGTAACAATATCGGCGTAAAGCTCAGGTGGCGTTTGTTCAAGAACATTCAATATAGCACTTTCAACTTTTGAAATTGACTTATCAAGACAATGGGCGATCTCCTGATAAGAAACAGGGATTTCAATAGGAAGGGCAGTCATCAGATTAGGCCCTCTGACCACATAATCTGTTGGAGGATCTTCCAGTTCCGGCAGAGCAGAACCCACATTGATTTTTATATCTTCAGCAGTTCTTTCACCTATTTTAATATTATGCTGGTGCCGCATATAAGCCTGGATATCGGCAGTAAAACCATCACCTGCAATCCGGATAGACTTATTACAAACGATTCCACCAAGTGCAATTACGGCAATTTCAGAAGTTCCTCCTCCGATATCTACAACCATACTTCCCTCGGGGGCTTCCACATCTATGCCAATTCCAATTGCAGCAGCCATTGGTTCATAAATCATATAAACATCACGTCCTCCCGCATGTTCGGAAGAATCCCTTACCGCCCTGATCTCTACTTCAGTGCTTCCGGAGGGAATACATACAACCATTTTTAAAGCAGGACTAAACAGTCGTGGTTTTGAATTAATCAGTTTGATCATTCCCCTTATCATTTGCTCGGCAGCATCAAAATCAGCAATAACTCCATCTCTCAGGGGGCGTATTGTTTTAATGTTCTCATGCGTTTTACCTTGCATTTGCCTGGCTTTTTCGCCGATGGCAATTAATTTCCGGGTTTGGGTTTCCAATGCAACGATGGAGGGTTCGTCCACCACAATTTTATCGTTATGTATAATGATCGTGTTTGCTGTACCCAGGTCAATTGCAATTTCCTGAGTTAAGAAAGATAAAAATCCCATTAGCCAATCCTCATGTTTTTATAGTTTATATTAATGTTTAAAATGTCTGGTACCTGTAAATACCATTGCAATATTGTGATCGTTACAATAATCTATAGATTCCTGATCCCTAACCGAACCTCCCGGCTGAATCACCGCTGTAATACCAGCTTTTCCTGCGATTTCAACTGAATCTGCAAACGGGAAAAAAGCATCGGAAGCCATCACAGCTCCTGTCAGGTTAAATCCAAAACCTTCTGCTTTTTCAATGGCATGTTTCAGCGCATCGATTCTTGATGTTTGCCCTACTCCCGAAGCCAGTAACTGATTATTTTTTGCCAAAACAATCGAATTTGACTTGGAATGCTTTACTACAATATTTGCGAAAACCATATCTGCGGATTCATTGTCTGAAGGAGCCTTTTTTGTTACCGTTTTCATATCATTCACGGTTTCTGTTTTAAGGTCCTTGTCCTGGACAAGAGTTCCGTTCAAAACTGACCTGTGTAATTTTTCAGCAAGCTTCACATCCTTCTGAATTAAAATGATACGGTTTTTTTTCTGTTTCAGGACTTCCAGTGCATCTTTATCGTATCCCGGAGCAATGATTGCCTCAAAAAACAGTTTATTGATTTCTACGGCAGTTTCGTGATTTAGTTTGCAATTTGTTATTAAAATTCCACCAAAAGCTGAAATAGGGTCTCCGGCAAGTGCATCTTTCCATGCATCAAGCAGTTTGGGCCTTGTTGCAAGTCCGCATGCATTGTTGTGTTTCAGTACAGCAAATGTGGTTTCACTAAACTCAGAGATCAGATGAATGGCTGCATCAATATCCAGTAAATTATTGTAGGATATTTCCTTTCCGTGGATTTTTTCAAACATGGCATCAAAATCTCCGAAAAACAGGCCTTTTTGATGAGGATTTTCTCCATATCTCAATTCCCGGCCTTGTATTTCACTTATTTTATAAGCAGGGATTTGTGCTTCAGTATTAAAATAATTAAAAATCTGTGTATCATAATGCGAGGATACATTAAAAGCTTCGGCAGCATACTGCATCCGGTCATCAAGGCTTGTTTCACCCCCTTTTTCATTTAGCAATGCCAGTAAGCCATCGTACTGATGACGTCCTGAAACGATAAGGACATCCTTATAATTTTTTGCAGCAGCCCGGATAAGTGATATGCCTCCGATATCAATTTTTTCAATAATGGAAGCCTTGTCAGCTCCGGATGCTACCGTTTCTTCAAAAGGATAAAGGTTCACAAGAACCAGGTCAATGGAAGGAATTTCATATTGCTGAAGTTCATCCTGATCTGATTGTAATTCCCTGCGGGCAAGTATCCCTCCAAATATTTTAGGATGAAGGGTTTTTACTCTCCCACCGAGAATGGAAGGGTAAGAAGTGAGGTCTTCAACAGCAGTTACACTCCGGCCCATCTTTTCAATGGCCGACTTTGTACCTCCGGTTGAAATTATATCAACTCCGAGTTCTCCTAATTTTTTAACTATGGGTTCCAGTTTATCTTTGTGGAAAACTGAAATAAGGGCTGTTTTAATTTTTACTGAATTACTCATTTAATGATAGTTATGAAGAGTGAAACATCCGGATAAAAAAACGCTGGTAAAATTAGTAATTAAATTCATTTTTAAAACCTTATAATTCATTATTTTTTAGGGGTTTATTTGTCCTGCTTTTCGACTCTGTTATTGGTGAAATTCGTTTGTTTATATTTGATATGGCAAAGGTCTGATAATATTTTGGGGAAGTCAACTAAATCATTAATTTTAGGCGTTGGATTATTAGCAGTTTTGAAATCAATTATATTACTCCATTATGTTCTTAAGATTACTTAAAGAAAGCCTTTTGTTTGCCTATAATTCCGTTATAGTAAATAAATTACGTACGTTCCTGTCCCTTTTTGGAATTACCATCGGAATTTTTGCCATCATCACGGTTTTTACCGTTCTGGACTGGATGGAAAGTTCAATTCGTGAAAATATTGCTTCTCTGGGTGATAATACAATCTATGTACACAAGTGGCCGTGGGGGATGAATCCCGATATGAAATGGTGGGAAATTATCAAACGTCCGGTACCTACCTATGGTGAGTATGAGGAGCTTAAGACAAGGCTGTCAACAGCTGACGAGCTTTCATTTGCTGTTCAGACAAATGTTACGGTCAAGTATAAAAATAATTCAGCTGACAATGTTACTTTTTTCTCCTATACTTATGGTTACGAAAATATACGGTCTTTCGAAATTCGAAGTGGCAGGTATTTCTCTTTATTTGAAGCCAATAGCGGGAAGAATGTAGCAATCCTCGGTGCGGATATTGCGGATAAATTGTTTGAGAATATAGATCCGGTTGGGAAGATAGTTACAATTCGGGGGAAAAAGCTTCGGGTAATTGGGGTAATAAAGAAGGAAGGAGTAGGAGGAATTGGCGATAATGGTTTTGATGAAACCATAATGGCTCCTATAAATCTTACCCGTAACATGGTGGATATAAGGCACGAATCCTTAAATCCGATGATTATTGTAAAATCGAAAGAGGATGTGCCGGTTGAGGAACTCAGAGATGATCTGACGGCCACATTGCGGGCCATCAGGCGGCTAAAACCTTCTCAGAAAAATGATTTTGCTTTAAACCAGGCGAGCCTGATTTCTCAGGGTTTTGATGCGGTTTTTGCCGGAATTAATTTGGGTGGCTGGATCATTGGAGGATTTTCCATTCTGGTGGGTGGTTTTGGTATTGCAAACATTATGTTTGTTTCGGTAAAGGAGAGAACAAAAATTATCGGAATTCAGAAAGCCCTGGGGGCAAAAAGCCATTTTATCTTGCAACAGTTTCTTTATGAGTCTGTACTTCTTTCGCTGGTTGGAGGTTTATTCGGATTGATTCTGGTGTTTGCAGGAACATTGATAATGAATAAGGTCTGGGACCTGAATATACACCTGACTCTTGAGAATGTTTTACTGGCCCTGTTTATTTCCGGAAGTATTGGAGTAATTTCCGGATATACACCTGCCCGCACGGCTGCCAGATTAAATCCGGTGGATGCGATCGCAACCACCTTTTAGAAGTACAATAAGATTACAAAATAAGGAATTGAACCCGGGTTTTCGTTTCATTTAACTTAATAGGTGGTAAATCGATGAAAAAAAACCGTAGAAATTTTATTAAACTGTCGGGAATTGCCGGACTAAGCTTAACTGCCGGAGGCTTAATGAAAAATTATGCCTCGGAATTGAAACAATATGACCCGAATCTTCCTCAGAATATTATTGATTCTGAAAAATCACATACTCAAAGCTTTAACATGTCTGGCTTTGCAGCCCCCAAAATAAGTACTGTACGGATTGGGATTATAGGACTGGGACAACGCGGCCCCGCACACATAAAAACCATGAATCGTATTGACGGCGTGGAAATAAAGGCCCTGTGCGACCTCAGACCGGAGAAGGCCGAATCTGCAAAAAAATTATTGGATAACACGGATCACAATCCCGAGTTGTATTCGGGTTCTCCCGAAGAATGGAAAAAACTTTGTGAGCGCAACGACTTAGATCTCATTATCCTAACTACGCCATGGTATATGCACGCAGAGATGGCAGTTTATGCGATGGAACAAGGAAAGCATGTGGCATCAGAGGTTCCTGCTGCCGCAACAATTGAAGAAGCATGGAAGCTTGTCGAAACCGCGGAGCGAACGAGGAAACACTGCATGATGCTAGAGAATTACTCTTATATGCCATTCCAGTTGCTTATGTTGAACATGGCAAAGAAAGGCTTCTTCGGAGAGATCGTTCACGGCGAAGGAGCTTATAATACGAGTAAAATGAAAAATAACTTTAACAAAAACTTTTACTGGAACATGTGGTGGTTGCGGCAGTATGGTTCCCGTAAAGGAAATATTTATCCGACACACGGATTAGGGCCCATTGCCCAGATGATGGACATTAACAGAGGTGATAGATTTGATTTCCTTATTTCAGTGGAAAGCAGAGATTTTATGATGCAGAACAGAGCGGGAGAACTGGCTAAAGAAGATCCGTTTTTTGAAGAATTTAAGGATCTGGATTTTCGGGGGAATATGAATATATCGATAATCAAAACAATACAGGGAAAAACAATTATGTTGCAGCACGACGCAACAACGCCCTCTCCGCATAATATGATTCATGGAATTTATGGAACAAAAGGTGCCGCACTTTATGATCCGCAGCCTCCCAGGATCTCTGCCGGCAATCATAAATGGGTTTCACCTGAGGAATTCGAAAATATCAAAAAAAAATATACACCTGAAATATTTCATAAATTCAGTAATTTATCTAGCGGGCACGGAGGTTCTGACCTGAAAGAGGACTGGCACTTAATCGATTGTCTGCACAATGGTTTGCCGCTGGATCAGGATGTTTATGATGCTGCGGCCTGGAGTTCTGTCCTGCCCTTGAGTGAGTGGTCCGTCAGAAATAATTCGAATTCGGTCAAAATTCCCGATTTCACATCCGGTTCCTGGAAAATAAACAAAAGAAATATGGATATTAATCTGGAGAGAGGCGGAAACACACCGATTCTTTCCTGAGCAGGAACCTGATTGATACAGAATGATAGAAAAACAATACAATAAACTTATAGGTGATACATTATTACCGGTTGACATCGTACTTGCGCCGGAGTGGTGGTACAAACATACCGGAATCACTTTCGACAGGGATTTTTTCTTTCATCCGGTACGCAGGGTGGAGGATGAACAGAAAATGGAAAAAGTTTTATATGACAGGTGGGGGAGATATAATTTAGGTTCATTGAAAGAACAACGGCGTCCCGAGGCGGGTGCAGTACATTTGGCTTCAGGATTTCTATTATCAGAAATGCTGGGATGCGATGTTGAATATACGGAAAATCATCCTCCACAGGTTATATCTGCGAACAGAGAGGATTTCATTTTAAACCCGGATAATGCTTTCGAATCAGTTTCTTTCAGAAAATTTGAAAGTATGCTTGAAAGTTTAAAGAGTAAATACGGCTATCTGACAGGAGATGTTAATTGGAGTGGGATTCTCAATATTGCAATGGATCTCCGGGCGGAGTCTATATTTCCGGATATGCTGGTTCAGCCCGAAAAAACCAGAGAATATCTGTCCAAAATAGCTGCAGTCATTGAAAAATTCACCAGAGGACTGGCATCTGAAACGGGATCTACCTCTGTTTCCGTAAACCGCAACGTGCGCAACCTCAAAAAACCCTTATTCCTGCATTCCGAGTGTTCGCATACAATGATTTCAACAGAAGATTATGAAAAATACCTGCTTCCTTTCGATATCGAATGGAGCAGATCTTTTCGCCCTTTCGGGGTACACTATTGCGGCAGCGATCCGCATCGCCATGCAGAAAGCTTTGCTAAAATTCCCCACCTTGACTTTTTAGATGTAGGCTGGGGCGGAGATGTGAAAACTCTCAGAAAGCATTTGCCAGATACTTTTTTAAATATTCGCCTGAGTCCGGTTGAATTAGTAAACCAATCAACTGATGAAATCAGGAAAATTATAACCCGTCTTGTTAATGACTCGGGAAATCCATATCTGACGGGAGTTTGTTGCATTAACATGGATGATAAGATCACTGATGAAAAGATCACAACAATTTTTGAAACCGTAGAAAATCTTAGAAATCAGTAGTAAATAAATGAAGATGCCTGTTTTTCAGCAAACCCGGGTTTGTTCAATTTGAAATGTGTTAAGATTTAATGCATTTAAATCAAAACTAACGAAACAATCTAAATGTTAATGGATTAATTTTGTTTGAATTTAATCTGCATTAATAATCGTAGTTTTATATAAACAAGACAAGCCAAAAACAGAGTTAAATAAAATTCTAAACAAAAAATGAAAACTAATAAAATAGTAAATATACTTAGCTTTTTATCTGTAGCCGTGTCAATTAATGCTCAGGATCCATACTTCAATGTGTTGGATTATGGCGCAAAAGGTGACGGCAAAACCAATAGCACAATCGCAATAAACACTGCAATTGATGCTGCCGCAAAAAATGGAGGTGGAACTGTTTTTATTCCGGCGGGAGATTTTCTTTCTTTTACGATTCGCTTAAAAAATAATATTACCCTGCATCTTGACAATGGAGCGGTATTGATTGCAGATAAAGAAACAGACGGTATAGGGTATGATTTACCGGATGAACCAAAATGGTATTCAGAGTTTCAGGATTTTGGCCACAGCTACTGGAAAAACAGCCTGATTTACGGTGACAGTTTGCATAACATTGCGATTACAGGAAACGGAATGATTTGGGGGAAAGGCTTATATACCTATGACAAGCCTGATATCAAAGGGACGGGAAACAAGGCCATCGCTTTGAAGAATTGCCACAATGTAACGATCAGGGATATCTCCGTCCTGCATGGCGGTCACTTTTGTATTTTGGCCACGGGCGTAGATAATTTAATAATCGATAATGTGCGTGCTGATGCCGATCGTGACGCCTTCGATATTGATGCCTGTAAAAATGTAATTATTTCAAACTGTATCATTAACTCACCAACTGATGACGGGCTTTGCTTGAAATCCTCGTTTGCACTTGGGTACACTCGTTCCACTGAGAATGTCACCATTACCAATTGTCAGGTTTATGGTTATGATCACGGTTCGTTGATGGACGGAACATTCAAAACAGAATTCAAAGATGAAGAACCCGGAGCAAATCACAGTATTACAGGTCGGTTGAAATTGGGAACCGAATCAAACGGGGGATTTAAAAATATTACGGTTAGTAATTGTGTTTTCGAGCGTTCCCGGGGTCTTGCCATTGAAACAGCCGACGGTGGTTTGATCGAAGATCTTTTGTTCGACAACATTACTATGCGCGATGTAATGGATACCCCTTTCTTCATCCGCCTGAATGCACGAATGCGAGGCCCCGAAGGGACACCGGTTGGTGTTTGCAGGCGGATTACGATCAGTAACCTGAATGTTTTTGATGTAGGCGGACGGCCAAAGTTTCCCGGATTGGGAGCCGGAATGGTGATGGGTATTCCCGGACATTATATCGAAGATTTGACACTGAATAACATTCGTATCTATTTTCGCGGAGGTGGATTAAAAGATGCAATAGATAAAGAGGTTCCACAAAATATCGACATGTACCCGGATCCTTACCGTTGGCATTCAATGCCGGCGTATGGAATCTATTTTCGATACATAAAAGGTCTGAGGGTAAGCAATGTGGTTTTGCGATATTTAAATAAAGACGAACGCCCCGCTTTTGTTTTGGATGATGTCCATAATGCAAACTTTAGTAACATTGATGCTCAAAAAAGTGTTGATGCACCGCTTTTTATTTTAAAAAATGTAAGTGATATGTCAATCTACAGGGTGAAAGGTGTTGATGATACCAAACTGATAAAAGCAGCAAAAGAAGAAATTTGGATTCAAAACCTGTAAATCGAATAGCTGTCCGTTGACTGGCAAAATTGATATTGAAGATAAATTATTATTTAAAATGGTTCCCCACAGGCTTCTAATACTACTGTTAGTTACGCTTTTTACACAATGCCGGCAATTAGAAAATACAGAGAATAATTCCCGGCAAAAGACAAAAGCTGAAAATAAACCGGGAACTTACTGGTGGTGGATGGGGAATGCCGTCGATTCGGCCAATATCGATTATAATCTTGAAATGATGCATCATGCAGGAATTGGTACGGTTCATGTAATTCCTATCTATGGTGTTAAAGGAGAAGAAGATAAATTCCTGGAGTACCTGTCTCCCGAATGGGCAAATATGTTAAAATATACTTCACAAAAAGCTGGTGAACTTGGAATGGAGGTAGATATGACCCTTGGAACAGGATGGTGCTACGGAGGAAGCTGGGTTGATGATAAGTACGGGATAATGGGTGCCGAAATAGAAACGATTGAGAATTGCAAAAGAAAAATGATCCTTGATTTGTCACGAAAATCCAAACACCCCATTGATACACTCTTGTGTGTTTTAGCTGATTACGGAAATGGCAAACGCGTGGAACTGACCCGGCAGGTTTCGAATCAAAAGTTGACTCTTCCCGATTCGACCTCACCGGCAACTGTTTATATCTTAAGGATGCAGGGTCCTCAGCGAAAGGTGAAACGTGCGGCACCAGGTGCTGAGGGGCCGATGTTAAATCCTTTGTCTGTTCATGCATTTGAAACTTATACGAAACCTTTTCAGAAAGTATTTCAGGGAAACGCAGGTAAATACATAAGTTCCATATATCATGATTCTTATGAGTATTATGGAGCAAGTTGGAGTAAAAAATTGTTTGAAAGATTTGAAGCAAAGCGTGGTTATCGCTTGCAGGAATTTCTCCCCGAATTAGTGGACAAAGGACGTACAGACCTGTCAAAAAGGGTAATCGCAGATTATCGCGAGACAGTTTCCGGACTTCATATTGAATATATAAAAGCAATAAAAAAGTGGGCAGAACAAAACAATACAAAATTCAGGGACCAGGCACACGGGAGCCCTACAAACTGGTTAGATACATATGCTATCGCTGATATTCCAGAGACAGAATCGTTTGGGGCCTCAATTTTTAAAATCCCAAACTTAAACAGGAATGAAAAATACATAAGTCCGGGCAATGTTCCTGATATGGATGTTTTTAAATTTGCTTCGTCTGCAGCACATGTTACCGGGAAACCTTTGGTTTCCAGTGAAACTTTTACCTGGTTGAGGGAACATTATCGTGTAGCCCTGTCACAATGTAAGCCTGAACTTGACAAACTATTCGTTTCAGGGATAAATCATGTTTACTTTCATGGTACTGCATATTCTCCAAAAGAAGCCGCATGGCCGGGATGGCTGTTTTACGCTTCAACGAATTTTGCTCCCTCAAACAGCCAGTACAATCATCTTTCAGCAATGAGTAGATACATTGAAAATTGCCAGAAGATATTGCAATCAACAAAACCCGATAATGAAATAGTTGTTTATTTCCCCTTTCAGGATATTCTTCATAATTACAATGTACAAAAGGACATATTGCTAACTATCAATGTACACAACCAACAAGAATGGCTTGCAAATTCGGAATTCAGAAAAACCCTTACGGAACTCAAAAACAGCGGGTTTGGATATGATTATATATCCGACATGCAACTGATAAACAGTAGTACGGACGGAAGTGTTTTGAAGACGAGCGGCAATACATACAAAACGATCATAATTCCAAAGTGTGAGTATATGCCGCTTAATACAATAAAATTCTTAGAGGGCCTTGCAGAGAGTGGAGTTAATATTATTTTCATTGAAGATTTGCCTGAAACATACAGTGGATATGATAAAACCAAACAATCACAGGTTTCATTTAAAGAGATAAAACAAAAACTGCAGCATTTGGATTTTCCAAACCTGAAAATATTGAATTTAAATGCATTGTCTGCTCAACTTACAAAACGTGGTAATAACCGGGAAACCTTAGCTTCATATAAGCTGGATTTTATCAGGAAAAAAGATGAAAACGGATATGTTTATTTTATCGCAAATCTGAACAGTGGAACAGATATAAATGAATACATCTCTATTGGAACAGATAGTAAAGACTATATTTTTTACAATCCACAAACCGGTGAAAAAGGAAAAGCTAAAATAAAAAAATCGGGCAAAGATATTTCGGTATTAATGCAGTTGAAACAAGGTCAGTCACTTTTTCTTTTTGCCAATAATAAAAACGAGGATATTCCGAATTGGAAATATACAGGTTTGGAAAAAAACAGATTTTCCATATCCGGAAACTGGAATTTGGTTTTTTTAAAAGGAGGACCTGATTTGCCCAAACCAGCCACAATAAGCAAACTTACTTCATGGACTAATTTGCCTGATAAGATGGCATCGTATTTCTCCGGAATGGCACGCTATAGCATGGATTTTAGATTTGCAGGCCTTAATGAAGAAAATAAATACTATATTGTTTTTGATAAGGTAAAAGAGAGTGTCCTGATACGCTTGAACGGTAAAGAAGTAATCACCCTTTTTTCGCATCCTTTTGAAGCAGATATCACCAGGTTTTTAAAAAACGGGGAGAACCATTTGGAATTGGAAGTAGTAAATTTGCCGGCAAACCGGATAAGGTACCTGGATAAACAAAAAGTCGACTGGCAAAAATTTTATGATATAAATTTTGTGAACATTAATTATAAAGTTTTTGATGCATCAAAATGGGAGCCGGTGGAATCAGGATTAATGGGCGAGATATCTATTGTTTGTTATGAAACGGAGTAAAAATAAAGTATAAACCAAATTATTGAATGGAAATGGCTGTAATTTCAAAAATTAAAGTTGGCCTGTTTGGTATTGGCCTTGATACATACTGGAATCAGTTTGATGGTCTTTTGGACAAACTTAAAAACTACCAGGAACAAATAAAAAGCAAAATTGAATGTTTTGGCGTGGAGGTAGTTGATGCAGGAATGGTTGATAATACTGAAAAAGCAGGGCTTGCGGCAGCACTCCTGAAAAAAAATGATGTGGAAATCGTTTTTCTGTATGTTTCTACTTATGCATTGTCATCCACTGTTTTGCCGGTAGCACAAAAAGTAAAAGTGCCTGTTGTTGTTCTAAACCTGCAACCGGTTCCCCAGCTTGATTACGAATCTTTTAACAAACTTGGCGACAGGGGAAAAATGACCGGTGTTTGGCTGGAACATTGTCAGGCATGTTCGGTTCCTGAGATCGCCAGTGTCTTTAACCGTTCAGTAATACCTTACGGTATTGTAACCGGTTATCTTCAGGATGAAGAGGCATGGCATGAAATTGAAGCCTGGGCTGAAGCAGCCCGTACTGCCCATGCAATGCGTAACAACCGTCTGGGCATTTTGGGGCATTATTATGGAGGGATGCTTGATGTTTATACAGACCTCACTAAGCAAAGTGCAACTTTTGGCACTCATATTGAATTACTTGAGATGTGTGAATTGAAAAAATACAGGGACGAAGCTGATGATAAAGAAATTGATAACAAAATAGCAGAATTCCATGAAGCTTTTGATGTTATATCAGGTTGTGAAAAGAAAGAGATAGAACGTGCAGCCCGTACTTCAGTTGCTTTGGATAAGCTGGTGGAAAACTATAAGTTAGGGTCACTTGCTTATTATTATGAAGGAGTGTCGGGCAATGAATATGAAAATATTGTAACATCAATTATTGCCGGGAATACCTTACTTACCGGCAAAAACATCCCGGTAGCAGGTGAATGTGAAGTAAAGAATGCACAGGCGATGAAGATTATGGCTGAGTTTGGCGCAGGCGGTTCTTTCTCAGAGTTTTATCTTATGGATTTCAAAGATGATGTAGTGATGCTTGGTCATGACGGCCCTGCGCACTTTGCCATTGCCGAAGGACGGGTAAAGCTGGTCCCGCTGCCTGTTTATCATGGGAAACCGGGGAAAGGGCTATCTATCCAGATGACTGTAAAACACGGTCCGGTGACTTTGCTTTCAGTTGTTGAAGGAAAAGACAGTGTGTTTCTGCTGGTAGCTGAAGGTGAATCAGTTGCCGGCCCGGTACTCGAAATCGGAAATACCAATAGCCGTTACCGTTTTTCAATTGGTACAAAAGAATTCATAGATCAATGGTCGAAACAGGGACCTGCTCACCATTGTGCAATCGGTGTGGGTCACATTGCCACCAAAATTGAAAAGATGGGGAGAATTCTTAATATGAATGTAGTGAAGATTTGTTGATATGAATTATTGCCCGGGTTGCCCGGTTTGTTACCCGATTTGGGTGTTCAAGATCATATGACAATGAAGAGTAATGAGCGAAAATAAAGGAATTTGAAACGAATGCTATGGATTACTTAAATCAATAATAATACTTTTAAATCATGAAATGCAGTTTGACATATAAATTTATAATACTGTTCCTTTTTATTTTTGGGTTTGCTAAGGCCCAAACAAAAGACAATAATCATCATAAAAATGAAGTTGTGTACGATGTAAATGGATTTGAGAACGGAGCATTTCTTCATGATTTTATGATGGTAGGCCCATTCCCAAATTTGCTGCCGGAGGGGGTGACAGAATATTTTCATCTGGATGCTACCTGTTTGGGGTTTGCTAAAGATTACCTCGCAAGTGTAGGCGGTGAAAAGAACGTTGCCCCTTATATTGGTCAAAAAGTAACGTACGATACTGGAAAGGAACTGACCTGGAAGAAGGTCCATTCAGTACCAGATATTGTAGATCTGAAAAAAGTATTCTCCCCAAATGATAAAGTTGTTGCTTATGCTGCCATCTGGATAGAAAGTGATAAGGATGTTGAGAAGCTAATGGGTATAGGCTCCAACGATGGGATGAAAGTCTGGCTAAATGGAGAGATGCTGATTAAAGTACACAAACCACGAACTGTTACTATCGATTCCGAATACCTGAAACTTCATTTGAAAAAAGGCAGGAACCTGCTGTTGATAAAGATCGAACAGGGTTTTGGCGGCTGGGGTTTCGTACTTCGTCCGGTTGACAATCAAACGGCCTGGAAACAGGTACAGAAGCATCTTGATGTTGCAATGGACAGCGAATTCTACCTTGATGGAGATATCATTAAAGGTGTTGTTGGCAACAATAATGTTGTAGGCCAGTTATCAGATTTACCAGTGGCTAAGGTTTCGTTTAAAGCAATTGATGGAAGTCATTCTAAAACCTTAAATATAGCTGTAGGAACTCACCTGGCATTGCAGAAAAGTGATTTTCCTGCGGATGAATATGCAATCACGATAACTTTTGATACCGATAATGGCACGTTCACCAGTTACGCCTACATGAAAACTGAAACTGATGTGGTGAAGGAAACCCGTGAATGGATGTACAAAGATCTGCCGGAAGCCCCCGAATCGCCAATGGCAAATTACTATCAGGATTTTATTGAAACAGTCCGATGGCTCGATCAGGCTAATAAATTGTGGGAACATCCTTACGGTTATCGCCGCTATCTTGACGGTATTAAGAATGCGCACAAAGGGACTGAAAAATTACAAAATTCAACCAATCCTTTCGATGGAGTTTTCCCCGCTCCCCGTAGCATGAAGTTTGGTGAAAAGAGTACTACTGTTAATAGTGATTGGAAAATTTACGACCTGAATCAAACTGCTGATTTTATAGATGAAAAGTTGAAAAACTTTTGGAAGAAGAAGTTTAATAAGGAGGTTGTGTATGCCAAAGAGAACGGTAAAAAGGGTATTGTGTCATTAGAACTTTCAGACTCGAAAAAAATCGCAACACCTGAAGGAAGCTATCTCTTAGATATTCAGAAAGAAAAAATTATTATTAAAGCCAGAAGTCGCCAGGGCTTGTTTTATGGAGTAAGCACCTTACTACAGGCTCTGAAGCAAAATAGAACTATTCCAAGAGGTGTTGTTAATGATTATCCTGAGTATCCCGTAAGGAGTGTAATAATTACAAAAACAGCCATAGCTTTAACGAAGGAGTTTAAAGAATATATTGAGGAATTGGCAGATCTTCGTTATAATGTTGCTTATATTCCGCTTAACATCTCTTCGGATACGGATCTTCCGGAATACTTTGAAACCATGAGGAAGATATTTGCCTATTGCGAATCCCGGTTTATTGAGCCTTCTGCCTATTTTGAAACATTTGGAGCAGGCACAATTACTCGTGTGTTAGATTCTGATTTAGACGAGGGTGTTTTCCATGAAAATGAGTCATGGACGGTTTCTGAAAAGGGATTAATAGAGTTGGATGTTCCACGAATTTTAGATTGTCAAAGTTCAGCGATACATATACATACCAAAGATGGGAGAGAACTGAAAAGATTTGTCGATTACAAAGTACTATCAAGTAACAATCCAAAAATTCTGATTGAAGATTCTAAATTGTTCAATACAGAATTGTTATTAAGTTACGATGCAGTAGATTTTTCCGGTTTTCCTCACCCGGCAAGTTGCCCTTCGGATCCACATGGTTGGGAAATAATGGGAAATTTTATTTCAACTGTTCTTGCTGAGCTGAAACCAAAAAGTATTCATATTAGTCAGGATGAAGCGGGTTTTGTTAACAAAGACAGCAGGTGTCTGTCAAGAGGTTTGACCAATCAGGAGATCATGATTGATCAGATTAATAAGGTTCATAGCATCATTAGAAAATACGATAAGAATGTTGCTGTTTATATGTGGGGAGATCTTTTCAATGACCTGCAAAACGCTCCTGAAATTGGCGCAACAGGAATTGTGAAAGGCTTACCAAAGGATATTGCTATTCACGACTGGAACTACATTGCAGTATATCACAGCGATAAGATGAAAACAATAAATCAGATGAATTTCTATTTCGACAGAGGTTACAAAACAGGAGGTGTGGCATGGTTTGAGCCTGCCAATGTTTTGGATATATTACTGGCAGGTAGAAAGCATAAAGATCTGTTTATAGGAATTATGCACAGCGAATGGGCAAGATTTGGACAAAGCTTCTTTCCGGTTGCCGAAGCAAACTGGACAGGAGAAACCATTTTAGGTAACATTAAATTTTAAGGGAAGATGTTAAGACCCCAAAAAGAAAATCGCAGTCTGAAAATTTTGCAAGATACATTGATTAAGGAATTTGAACCTTTTGGTGTTTATGATTATAAATTGAGTAATAAATAAAAGAAGATAAATGATGAAAAAATCATACGTTTTGGCAATTGCATTTTTGTTTTTGACAATGAACATTTTTAGTCAGGAAACCAGCAGTAATATTGCAGAAGGAAACATTCTTATTTATAAAGGCAGTGAGGCAAAAAAGCTAACCGGTGAGGAGATAGAGAAAAATGTATTGATTATCCGCAATCAAATGAGTGTGGAAGAAAAAATAGAATTGATTACCGGTGATGATTTTAGAACAAAGCCAAATCCCCGTTTGGGAATCCCGGCCTTTACAATGACTGATGGTCCTCTCGGTCCACGTGGTAAAGGTACTAATACTGTGTTCTCGGCACCAATTAATATGGCGGCAACATGGGATGTAGAACTGATTCGCGAGATTGGTGAGGCCATGGGTGAAGAGACCAGGATTCTTGGATTTAACTTGTTGTTAGGCCCCTGTATAAATATTTCAAGAGTGCCTTACGGAGGAAGAAATTTTGAGAGTTTTGGCGAAGACCCCTACCTAATGTCTGAGATGGCAGTGCCAATTATTGAAGGTATTCAAAGTAAAAATGTGGCCACCTGTACAAAGCATTTTGTTGGTAATAATCAGGAATGGAACAGGTTTGATGTTAGCTCAGAAATTGATGAGAGAACTTTAAGGGAGATATATTTTCCTGCATTTAAAGCAGCAGTACAGAGAGCTAATACCTATTCAATCATGGGTGGTTACAACAGGGTGAATGGGACCTATGCCAACGAGAACAAATATTTACTTACCGATGTGCTTAAAGATGACTGGGGGTTTGATGGTGTTGTTATTTCGGACTGGGGAGCTGTAAGGACAACAGTTAAGACAGCCAAGGCCGGGCTGGATCTAGAGATGCCTAACGGTAAGTATCTCGGAGAAAAACTTTTGAAGAAAATTAAGGATGGAGAGGTGGATGCTACTATCCTTGATGATAAAGTGGACAGGATTTTGAGAATAATGTTCCGCATGGGGCTGTTTGGAGAAACACCTGATGCCTACGGTGGGTACATGAATACTCCTGAAAGAAAGGCGCTTGCTCTTAAGACGGCTCAGGAGAGTATTATCCTGTTGAAAAACGCCCGCCTGCCCGGGCAGGAGAGCAATTTGCTTCCTTTAAAAAAGGATATAAAAAAAACCATTGCCATGATTGGCCCAAATGCTGCTACCGCTCGATTGGGAGGAGATGGCTCGGGCCACTCAAATGCTGCAAATCCTATCTCTCCACTTGAGGGGGTTAGGGAGTATATGGGTGATGATATTGAAGTTAAATACGCATTTGGAGTAAAGCTTAAGAGAAAGGAGTTGCCAATAGCACCCGAAAGTATGTATCTCCTCGAAGATGGAGTAACACCCGGTATTCGTGTCGAGTTTTGGAATAACAAAGAGTTGGAAGGATCACCCGTAGCTACAAAAATTGATAAAAGTGTCAACTTTAGCTGGGGGTTTGGTGAATCACCAATGGACGGTGTAAACGATGATAAGTTCTCTGCCAGATGGACAGGTAAATTAAAGTCTCCGGGTAGTGGAATTTTTGAAGTGGGAGTAAAAGCCGATAACGGTGTTAAATTGTTCATTGATGGAAACCTTGTGATTAACTCATGGACAGATCAGGCACCGGGACAGTTCAAAACCGATTATTACGAGTTTGAAGCAGATAGACTATATGATATAAAAATAGAGTTCTACGAAAATATTGGTACTTGCAGAGTGCGTTTTGGACTGGCACCTGTAGAAGGAGGTGATGAATTACAGGAAGCTGTTGAGGTGGCCAAAGATGCCGATATGGTTGTTTTAAACTTAGGCATGGCCAAAAATTACGAGGGTGAACAACGTGATCGAGACTATTTGGAATTACCTCCCATGCAATTGGAACTTTTAAACGAAGTGTTGAAAGTGAATAAGAATGTGGTGGTTGTTTTGAATAATGGGTCTGCAATATTAATGGAGGATTGGAACGACAGAGTGCCTGCAATAGTTGAAGCTCTTTACCCGGGAGAGCAAGGAGGAAAGGCTTTGGCGCAAATTCTTTTTGGGGAGATAAACCCTTCGGGAAAACTGCCGTTTACAATTATGAAAAAATGGGAAGACCATGCCGCAGCAAAAACATATCCCGGAACAAAGGAGATCGCAAACTATTCGGAAGGGATCTTTATGGGCTACCGTCATTTTGATAAAGAGAATATAGAACCGCTCTATCCATTTGGTTACGGGCTCTCATACACAACATTTAACTACTCCGGTATTAAACTCTCATCTTCAATAATGAGCCGGGATGGAAGTATCGATGTCTCTTTTACTGTTACCAACAGTGGTAATGTTGATGGCGATGAGGTTGTTCAGATGTACATTAGTGATAAAAAAGCAAGTGTGGAGCGTGAAGTGAAATCTTTGAAAGGATTTAAGCGTGTAAGTTTAAAAGCGGGAGAGAGTAAGGAGGTAACCTTTACAATAGATAAGAGTGCACTCTCTTTTTACGATGTTAAGAATAAAACATGGAGAGCCGAGAAAGGTAAATTCGAAGTGTTGATAGCTGCCTCTTCGCGTGATATTCGATTGAATTCAGAGTTCAAGTTGAAATAATTTGGTCGATAATGTTTGACAAAAAATAAAATATTAATTGTCTTCTTTCACCCTCCCCTTAAGGGGAGGGCCGTGGTGGGGCTTAAATAATAATCAGATGAAAAAGATTCTTTTTAACACAAATAATATGCTATTCCATAAAAAGGGAATACTACTTAAAACCATTTTCATTGTTGGAACTATATTAACCCTTGCTTCATGTTCAACTGAAGAGAGGTACAAACAACAAAATTTATCAGACCGTGAAAGGGCTGCTGATTTAACTTCCCGCTTAACACTGGAGGAGAAGGTGAAGCTACTTGGTGGGCTTGATGGAATGCGGGCAAATGGAATACCCCGTTTAGGAGTTCGTCCTCTTAATCTGGTTAACGGCCCCAATGGAGTAGGAGATAAACCGGGAACAGCTTTTCCGGTAGGTGTTGCAATGGCAGCATCATGGAATGAAGAGTTGATAAATGAAATAGGAGTTGCAATAGGAGAGGAGGCTCGGGCAAAGAAGGCAGATATCTTGTTGGGGCCTTGTGTAAATATTCATCGCAATCCTCTTGGTGGTCGTAACTTTGAGAGTTATTCTGAAGACCCGTTCTTAACAAGTAGAATGGGAGTGAACTTTGTTGACGGTGTACAATCATTACACGTGGCAACATCACTAAAACATTATGCTTTAAATAATCAGGAGACCTCCCGGTCAAGTTACGATGCAGAGGTTGACGAAAGAACCCTGCGGGAAATCTATCTGCCCGGTTTTGAAAATGTAGTGAAGGAGGCTCAACCCATGACAGTTATGGCGGCATATAATCTTTTTAAGGGAGAGCACTGTACTCAAAACAGGTATCTCTTAACCGATATTTTAAGAGATGAGTGGGGATTCGAGGGGTTTGTAATGTCTGACTGGGATGCTACTCACTCTACGGTTGAAGCCGCAAAAGCAGGTTTGGATCTGGAGATGCCGGGTATTCCGAAATATTTTAATGAGAAGCTGGTGCAGGCTGTAAAAGATGGGAATGTAAGTGAAGCCCAAATTGACCAAATGGTTACTAATGTTTTAACCATCTATTTTAAAATAGGAATTTTTGACGATGAAGAGTCCTTGCCAAAAGGTGAATTAAATACTCCCGCTCATCAGCAACTGGCAGCACGAGCAGCTCGCGAAGCCATTGTATTGCTAAAAAACAGCAACGCTCTTTTGCCGTTGGACAAGAAGAGAGTAAAGACCATTGCTGTAATTGGACCAAATGCAAATGTAAACCGAGTTGGAGGTGGAGGAAGCTCTGAGGTAAAACCTTTCTACTCTGTATCACCTCTTGACGGATTAAAGAACAGACTGGGTGAAAGCGTTGAGTTGCTTTACAACGAAGGAACAAATATCGAGCCTAAAGACCTTCCCATTGTAGAATCAAAATATTTGATTCCGCCAAATGCCCAAAAGGGTGAGCACGGTTTGAAGGCAGAGTATTTCAATAATGTAAATATGTCGGGTGAGCCGGTTGTTACCAGAGTTGATGAGAAGATAGATTTTAACTGGGGACAAAAATCACCCGATGATAAGATTAATGTAGATAGATTCTCTGCCCGATGGACTGGAAAACTGATTGCACCCAAAACAGGTCGGATAAGAATTGGCGTCAATAGCAACGATGGCAGCTATCTCTATATTAATGATAAACTGCTTATTAACAACTGGGGGATGCACGGTCCGCTACTGAGAACAACAGAGATAGATGTTGTTAAGGGTAAGGAATACGATATTAAGGTTGAGTACTCTGAAGTGGGTAATAATGCTGAGGTTGGCTTAAAATGGGAGTTGGAGATAGAGAAGGATGTTTGGGATATTAAAGCAGTTGAACTGGCAAGGAAGGCTGATGTGGCTATCGTTTTTGCAGGGTTAAGTCCAAAGTATGAGAGCGAAGGCTACGACCGCGAAAGCATGGACTTGCCCGGTGCTCAGGATGAGTTAATCAGTGCAATTGCCAAAGTAAATAAAAACACAATTGTTGTTATTAACAGCGGTACTCCAGTAACAATGAAAAGGTGGATAAATAGTGTTGATGCGGTTGTTCAGGCGTGGTATTTAGGGCAGGAGACAGGTAATGCAATTGCTGATGTACTATTGGGAGATTACAATCCTTCCGGCAGGCTTCCGGTGACATTCCCTGTTAATTATGAGGATTATCCAGGTTATTCATCCTATAATAGAGAAAAGGACAGGGCAGAATTTAATGAGGGGCTGTTTGTTGGTTATCGTTACTACGATTCAAAAAATGTGGAACCTCTTTTTCCATTTGGGTACGGACTTTCATATACAACATTCGACTATTCTGATCTCAAAATATCTCAGAATAACGATGGGACAGCCGAAGTTAGTTTATCGGTGGAAAATAGTGGCAAAGTAGAAGGTAGTGAAGTTGCACAACTCTATATTCATGATGTTGAGTCGAGTGTGGAAAGACCTTTTAAGGAGTTAAAGGGTTTTTCAAAAGTAACTCTGAAATCCGGTGAATCAAAAAAAGTTACCATGCATTTAAGCAAACGAGCTTTTTCATTCTACGATGTTGACTCAAAAAAGTGGGTTGCAGAGCCAGGAGAGTATGAAGTCTTGATTGGTAGCTCTTCAAGAGATATCAAATTGAAGAAGCAATTTTGGTTAGAATAAATATAAGTAATTTACCTTTGGCCCTATTGCGTTATCATTTAATCTGTTAAGAACAGTTTGGAGATTTTTTATTTCACAATTATTAAGGTTAAATAGAAGATCTCAAGTCTGAATTGATGAACAAATAAAAAAGATTGTAAAACAATGGATTAAAAAAAGACAGGTACTGATATGAAACCGAACAGGATATTAATAATCATAATGGGGACTCTTCTCCTTGGCTTTGCATGGCAGATACGCGGTTCAGGCACTTCAGACCCCTCGGTGGTTGCCGTTCTTTTCCTTCTCTTCCTCTCGGTACATTACAGTCCGCGAAGGAAATTCAACCTATTCATCTTTGGCCTGATAGCATTATCATTCAATTTGCTACGGACAGGGTGGGGGACTTTCATCTCACAAGCAGGCTTGCCCGGTGTTATTCCGGGATATCTGCCACCTGATATGAAGATTGCCGTTCCCTGGTGGTATGGATATTTCTGGCTTTTAATTGTTGGGATTTCATGGATGGGTATCCCTTCTCTTCTTTTTGGCGGATATTTCTTCACGAAGAAGAGCTACTCGTGGAAAGATTTTGTTGCCATTGTGGTGGTTTTTCTTGCCGGCCGTTTCCTGTTTACCATAGCTGTTAAACCGTTGATCCCTTATCTGGCACCGGAGTATTATAAAAACATTTACCTTACCGGCATCTCGGATAGGAGTTACGGTTCCATGATCGGCAACCTCTCCACCGCCCTGGCCATAATCCCTGTTTTGCTTTACATCCTTTACCTGAAAAAAGACAAAGCGTTTCTCAAACATTCACTGGCAGCCATGGTGATCTTTGCTTTCTCACTATCCGTGGCAAATTTGTGGAGGCCAATTTCAACACTTACCGGCATTGCAAAATACAACGGCTGGAGCATGTGGGAATACACAACCGGCTTTCTTTTTGGAGGTCTGATATTCTGGTATTACAGCAGGTTTACCGATAAAGAATTAAAAGAGACAGACCTGCCGGCAGACTTGAAATATGAGAAATGGAACCCCGTTCTCCGGTTCCTGCTGCTGGCATTCTCCTTTTACCGGCTTATACTTTATGGCATTGGTGAAGGACTTAACGGCGCTGTAAGCAAATCATTGACAGCCATCGGGTATGAGAACTCGCCGTCAGGCGATACATTGATGCTTATTACCCTTGTTGCCGGAACTATACTTTTCTGGCTCTATTTCAGTGGTAAGATAGGGACCCAATTTGCAAAAAAGAGTTTCGGAAAAAAAAGCTTAGTGGCATTAATGGTACTCTTACCGCTCCATTATCTTCTGTTTGCAACCCATCACCTTCTTGAAGGAAACCTGTTTGCATGGCAGAAAGACAATATTGCAGTTTGGATGGATACGATATCATTTGTGATTGTTGAAATTTATCTTGTTTGTATTTGTTTCAGTTCAAACAAAAATACTGTTAAACCTAATTTAAAATTTTAAAACACGGTAAACATGGCCGACTTTAAAGAACTTTCCAAATTTTACTACACAAATTTACTGAATGATGTCATTACCTTTTGGGTGAAAAATTCACCTGACAAAGAATACGGTGGATATTTCACCTGCCTTGACCGTAAAGGCAATGTTTTTGACACAGACAAATTCACATGGCTTCAGTGCCGTCAGATATGGATGTTTTCGGTACTGTACAATCAGGTTGAACAGAAACAGAAGTGGCTTGATATCGCCGTTTTAGGGGCAGAGTTTCTTAAAAAACATGGCCGTGATGATGAAGGCAACTGGTATTTCTCACTCACGCGCAACGGCAGACCTTTGGTGCAGCCATACAATATCTTTTCCGATTGTTTCGCCGCCATGGCCTTTGGACAGCTAAGCAAAGCAACCGGGAATAAGGAGTACGGGGAAATAGCCATAAAAACTTATCATAATATTTTAAAACGAAAAGACAACCCAAAGGGGAAATACAACAAAGTTGACCCTGATACCCGGCCGGGAAAGAGTTTTGCCCTGCCTATGATATTGTCAAATCTTGTACTGGAAGTCGAACATCTCCTGGAACCCGGCCTGGTCAAAGAGACCATCGAATACAGCAGGCATGAGGTGATAGATTCCTTTTATCACGAAGATAAAGGGGTGATACTTGAGACAGTTAATCCTGATGGCAGTTTCCAGGATTCGTTTGAAGGCCGCCTTGTCAATCCGGGCCATGGCCTGGAGTCGATGTGGTTTATGATGGACATAGCCGAACGAACCAACGATACTGCGCTCATCCGAAAAGTGGTTGATATTTCTCTGAAGCTGTTGGATTACGGCTGGGACAAACGATATGGAGGAATTTTTTATTTTCTGGATGTAAAGGGTGCCCCACCACAACAACTTGAGTGGGATCAAAAACTCTGGTGGGTTCAACAGGAGGCAATCCTGGCTATGCTGAAAGGGTACCTGCATACGGGAGATGAGAGGTGTCTGGGTTGGTTTGAGAAGCTGCATGGATACGCCTGGAGCCACTTCCCGGACAAAGAGTACGGGGAATGGTTTGGCTATCTGAACAGGCAGGGAGATGTATTGCTGCCACTAAAAGGCGGAAAATGGAAAGGGTTTTTCCATGTGCCCAGGTTTCTTCTCAAAGCTTGGGAAACATTAGATGCAATTTCCGAAAAGCAACATAGCTTATGAGATTAACAGAAATAACCAATAAAAATGACAGCAAGAATTTCCTGGCACTTGTGACCTTCGTAGCTTCTCTGGGAGGCATACTGTTCGGGATTGATACAGCAGTTGTTTCGGGCATATTTTCGATTGTGGAAAAATATTTTATGCTGGATAAAATAGGGGTTGGCTGGTTTGCAAGTTCAGCACTTGTCGGGGCGATCGCAGGGGCTTTTATTGCGGGTGCTTTGAGCGACCGTTTCGGACGAAAGCCGATTTTGATAGCAGCCGCCATCCTGTTTTTTGCTTCCGCCTTCGGATCAGCCTTTCCACCAACATTTACTCTGCTCATTATTGCCCGATTGATCGGTGGCGTTAGTGTGGACATAACATCTGTGCTGGCTCCCTTGTACATCTCGGAATTTTCTCCCCCCGGCATAAGGACAAAATATATATTCCGATAAAAGAACAGTAGAATCTAAAATGTTAACAAAAAACAAATAACATGAAACGAACATGAACTTTTTTAATCAAAAGTTCACACACGAAAATGATTAAAACAAGTTCATAGGAGAACGGAGTGGTTACATCTGTTCTTAAATTTTCAGTTAATTTGTAACCAAGTAATTAAAAATTTTAAACACATGAAATACCCATGACAAACAAGTTTGACACACACGATGATGATTAAAAACCCCGAGATAGATAAAGTAATATGGCTAAGCAAATAAAAATGCATATTTTTTAAAATAAATAATTAGTAGTTTAAATAACTACTTTAAGTTCTTTGACGTATTGA
>JANTGF010000032.1 GCA_024763075.1 Bacteroidales bacterium
GCATCCTGCGATCCGGAAACATCTTTCTGACTGGGAGGGTTATCATAGCGGAATAATTGTCTGGCCAGTTTCTCAGGTTTACCAATAGGAATTCCCATTGGCCACATTTCAACGGCATGTTTTCTTGTACTGGTTGCCATTCCGCTCCTTTCAAAAAACTCCACCGTAGGTTCAAGTGAAGCAACAATTGCCGAACCATCATGGTATTTTGAAACATAGGGCTGATCTATCCATGTACCGGCAAGGTCAACCCTGTATGGTAAAGGGCTCACCGTCCGTAGGCTTGTGGTAGAGCGGGGAGGAAGTCCGCTATGGGGTATCCGGTTAAGAACAATATAATCGATTCCTCTTTCATTGCAAAGCTCATACTTCTCAGCGGTATGACCGTCTTCATTTACCAAAAAAATATCAGGTTTTACTTCGTCCAAAGTAGGAATGAAATCAAGAATACCCGATCCTGAATTTATTATACATTTTTTTACACTTTTCAGATTTTCAAGCATATACTTCCGCTCCTGCTCGGAATTAATGGTTTCTCGTCCTTTTAACTCAGCAATCGTTTTGTCCGAACCCAGAGCAACATAGACATCACCATACCCGGCCGCCTCATTTAAAAATGCGATATGACCACTGTGCATCATATCAAAACAACCGGAAACAAAGACTTTTTTTGGTTTATTCATCGTAAAATCAATAAATTTTGACTTTAAATTTAAGTTAATTTTTAAAACAGGATATCATTCTCTTTCCGAAATTTTAAAATAATTCCGGAACTTAAGAAAATTTGAAAAATATTTTATCTGAAACTTGCTCCTAATCCACAGGTTAGTACAGAATATTTTGCGTAAGTATAATCAACATGAATGGTCAATCCACCTACGTTTAATTTAGCACCAATTGTAGTTCTTAATCCACTGATATTCTGTATTTCAATATCCGGAATGCGAATCACATCTTCATCCCTGACAACCGGGCCATCCGGGTTAAGCAAAGGATCATAAGCGGGTACAGGAATATTGGCATCAATTCTGCTTTTTGTGCGGGATTTACTGTAACCCATACTTCCATAAACGTTGATCACCGGAAAAGCGGTGGAAGCGATCAAACTCACATTATAGCCTTCCGTAATAGTTTTGATTGCCTGGTTTTCAAAATCTTCCGGGATGTAATTTGTTAAATAATCGTAAGTAACCGGAAGTGCAGAAATACCAACTTCACTGGAGATCCGTGTATAGCCGCCAAATACAGAAATATCTACCGGCGCCTTTTTTACTCCGGGAATATACTGGGCAATGCTATGTTTCAAACCAACCCCCCATAAAGAAAATTGGGATCTTGTATGAGGTATTTTTATTATCGGTAAAAATCTCACTACCACCTCTGTACCCAATGGAAGACCTATCCCTGCCTGTATCATAGGAGCCGGAAAATAAGGAAAACCTGTTCCCTCCGGAGATTCAAATTCTGTTAGTGTAACTCCATTGGTTTCATACCTTAGCATCGGGCCGGGTTCACCTTTTCCTGCAATAGTCGGAGCCAAAGTACCTTCGCCAACAACTGACAGGTTCTCAAAATTAAGCTCAGCTAAATCGAACACCCGATGTTCCTCAGGAATAATTGTTACACTGGTTGTAAAAGTAAGGTCAAATCCACCAAACTGATGCGGTTTTGCAGTATTGTACCACCCTCCGTTCAAATCCGTACCAAACGCATCCACCCAGGGCGTAACATACGGAACAAAGATTTCCATCCCATCCTCAATACCTGCACTAAACATATCAAAATCAAATGACTGGGAATATGAGAATAAAGTCATCTGAAAAACGATGACTCCCAGAAAAAGGTTTTTAACTTTTTTCATAATGAATCGGTTTAATTCGAAAAAAAATATTAATCCATAGGTCAAGTTACCAGAATACACTGAAACCGGTAATTTACATTATAAATTATATACGTTTTTACACTGTAAAGGTTTTGAGGCACCAATTCTCTTATTAATTTTATCTTTGTACTTAAAATCAAATTCCCGTTATGGTACCCAATATTCCCCTTGCTGAACGAATGCGCCCCAAAACCCTGGATGAATACATTGGGCAGAAGCACCTGGTGGGGGAAAAATCAATTTTACGAAACATCATTGAATCAGGAAATATTCCATCCTTTATCTTATGGGGCCCTCCAGGAGTCGGGAAAACCACCCTGGCCAAAATCATTGCACAACAGCAAAACCGGCCCTTTTATAGCTTAAGTGCTGTACACTCCGGGGTAAAAGATGTTCGGGAAACCATAGAAAAAGCAAAGAAACAAGCCTTTTTTGATCGCCCGAATCCCATCCTTTTTATTGATGAAATTCACAGGTTTAGCAAATCACAACAGGACTCACTTCTAGGGGCGGTTGAACAGGGGATCATTACTTTAATCGGAGCAACTACGGAGAATCCTTCCTTTGAGGTCATCTCCCCTCTGTTATCCAGGTGTCAGGTTTATGTATTAAAACCATTGGATGTACCGGAACTGGAGTCCCTGATAGAAACTGCCCTGAACAAAGACAGCTATTTGAAGAAAATTCCGGTTAAGATAAAAGAAAAAGAAGCCATTCTTCAGTTTTCCGGAGGAGATGCCCGTAAATTGTACAATATCCTTGAATTGGTTGTTTATGCTGAATTTGATAAGAATCATCCAAAGAAAAAAATCGTTCTTTCAAATGAAATGGTAAAATCCAGAATTCAGGAGAACTTTGCATTATATGATAAAAACGGGGAGCAACATTACGATATCATTTCTGCTTTTATCAAATCGATCCGGGGAAGTGACCCGAATGCTGCTGTTTACTGGCTGGCCCGGATGGTTGAAGGAGGAGAAGATATTGAGTTTATTGCCCGGCGGTTGGTAATCCTTGCCAGTGAGGACATTGGTTTAGCCAATCCGAATGCACTTTTACTGGCAACCAATTGTTTTCAGGCAGTAAAAATGATCGGATGGCCGGAATCCAGAATCATCTTATCGGAAACAGCTATTTATCTTGCAAATTCACCAAAAAGCAATACAGCTTATATGGCCATTAAAGAGGCACAGGAATTTGTAAAGAAAACAGGTAATCTGCCGGTACCCCTGAACTTGCGGAATGCTCCAACAAAGCTTATGGAAGAATTGGATTACGGGAGAAATTATAAATATGCACATAATTACAAAAATGGATTTACAGATCAGGAATTCCTTCCTGAAAAAGCTTCGGGAACTGCTTTTTATAAACCAGGAAGTAACCCAAGAGAACAAGATATGCTGACCAGGTTAAGAAGATTATGGAAAAAATACGGTTATTAGATGCATTACTCACCAAACTAATTTAGGGTTTGCTGAAAAACACTTAAATTTCATATAATTAATTGGATAAAAGTGCGTATTTCATTTCAAATGTAAGGTTTATAGGTTTTTACTAAAAACCTTGCATTTTTTACTATTGTTAGCCCATAACACACCATCTACTTCATTGCTACGGCTCAGCTTCACCTTGCAGCTTTGTATATGGCATGTTCCGGACTTTTTCAACAAGCCCTAATTTAATGAAACTATTTTTGTTGAAAACATATAAAATTTCCAAATAAGTTTATTTTTACAAAATCCCGGCTTATTTTTATTTAGAACTTTTATAAATAATGACTATATTTGTTCAATCATTCATGTTAAATATTTTGTTATGAACAATAAGGACTGGAAAGTGACCGGGAATGCCATGACTAAGGATTTTGAGTTTAAAAATTCAAAACTTGCCATGAATTTTATGAATGAAATTACAAAACTCGCTGACGAATATAAACGCAGCCCTGACATTCACTTTCATTCAAAAAAATCGGTAAGTGTAAAAATTATCAACGAAGGGCAGGATTCTATTTCAGAAGATGATATCAAGCTGGCAAATCTGATGAATCAGCTTGGATAGTCCCAGGTGTTTTTGATTATTGATTTGTGTTTCATTGGTTTATTTAAAAAAATGAAAGCCACTGTTTTTTCTTTACCGTTACTTTTCCTGCTGTTTGCAGCCTGTACAAACAGGCCGCATTCTTCCAACAGAGAGGTCTCTTCATCCGATGCATATACAAGAAATGTTGTAGATACGATTGGGTTCGCACAATATGCCTGGCAAATGGATAGTGTCGTTGCCCGGATATACCGGTTTCAAAAAGATTCTGTCAAGTCCATCCGAAGAGGTACTCCTCCCTGGAAAGTCTGTATATCACCTCACGATGATTACACTTATGTTGGTTATCCATACATCAATGCTCTTTCAAATATAAAAGCACAAACGGTAATTCTTTTTGGAGTAGCACACAAAGCCTGGAGATTTGGATTGGAGAACAAAATAATTTTTGACCGTTTTCAATACTGGAAAGGCCCATACGGAAAAGTGAAAGTATCAGGTCTGCGGGATAAGATTATGGATGAACTCAATCCAGTTCTTTATGAGGTACATGATTCCATGCAAATTATAGAACACAGCCTTGAAGCGCTGATCCCGTTTTTACAATATTTTATTCCGGATATTAATATTGTTCCAATCCTTGTACCCTATATGGAATACAGTAAAATTGAAGAAACAGGCGCAGCTCTGGCAGATGTTCTTTACAAAATAATGACAAGAGATTCACTGGTATGGGGAGAAGATATTGCACTGGTTATTTCCTCAGATGCTGTTCATTATGGTGATGAGGGCTGGGGTGGTAAGAATTTTGCACGTTTCGGGACTGACAGTGTGGGTACTGCAAAAGCGGTAAGTTATGAGTATAAAATAATTGATGACTGTCTGTCCGGTAACCTGGATCTAAAAAGAATCAAAAAATTTACTGCTTATACCGTAAAACCGACTAACTACAAAGAGTATAAATGGACCTGGTGTGGCCGCTACTCGGTACCTTTTGGGCTTGCAACCGCATATTTTTTACAAAAGAAATATACAAATGACCCGCTTAAAGGTTTTCTCATGAATTACGCAAACAGCATTGACCATCCGCCCCTTCCTGTAAATGACCTGGGTATGGGAGTAACTGCACCTGCAAATCAACATCACTGGGTTGGATATGCAGCTCTGGGTTATTATTCCAAAACTTTAGACGAGTAGTCTTTCCCAGCTGCTATATATCTTTAATTAACAAGTTTTTGTCAGAATTCTCAAGTAATTCCTGAGCATCTTCCATCATCTTTATGATTCGTTTGTATTCTTTACTTTTCAAGGGTTGAATATGATGACTTCCAAGGTCTTCCAGCTTGTACTTTATTAAACCAAAAGTAATTTTATGAATATCAATAGCAGGTTGATAAGCACGCTCTTTTTCATCTTCTGATAAAAGTTCAGAAAATATCTTTACATTAACAAGACTATCCACAATTTCCCTGACCAGGCGCACAGGAATTTTTAATTTTTGGGAAATTTCGGTAGAAGTCATAGGTTCTTTTCCCTCTTCAAAATTCTTAACAACAAGATTTGCAACCAGAAAAGTCAGAATTTTCTTCAACTTTGGACTTAATAAGAGAGAATCAGACTCATACTCATATAAATTCACATTCTGATTTGCAAAAGAAATTTCAGCCCCCAGTAGAACAATCAGCCAGCTTAACTGCATCCAGATAATAAACAGGGGAAGGGCAGCCAAACTTCCATAAACTGCACCGTATTTGCTTACTCCGATCTGAAAATAAATATAACCCCATTGCGTCAACTGAAAAAGGGTTCCGGCAATCAGTCCTGCAATAAAAGCAGATTTAAAATGCACCTTAGTATTGGGCATCACCATATAAATAAAAGCAAATAAAAACCAAACAATTACAAATGGCAGGGAGCCGACAATGAAATTCAAATGTCCAAGTATAGGATAAGCGTCACTAACCCTGGCAAATGCACCTGAAATAGAAACAGTTAATGTACTTGCCAGGACCATAAAAACGGGAGCTACCAGAATTACTGTCAAATAATCGGTAAACTTCCTTACATAAGAGCGTGGCTTTTTAATTTGCCAGATACGATTAAAAGCACTCTCAATGTTTCCCAGTACCTGAATTACCGACCAAATCAGTATTACAATACCAATACCTGCCAGATAGCCACTTTTGGTATTCTCCAGAAAATTATTTGCATACTCAATGATCCAGTTCAACACCTCTTCCTGCCCCTGAAAGCTATGAATTAACTCCTGTTGAATAAGGGTTTTAATACTAAAACCTTTGGCAATTGCAAAAATTAGTGATACAACAGGTACTACTGAGAGTAAGGTATATAATGTGAGAGCAGATGCCCTCAACTGTATCCTGTCTCTTGAAAAACCCTTGATAGCGAGGATGAAAATTTTTATTTGCCGGATAAGAAAAGACTTTGTTTTCGACAACTCTTCATGTTCAATTACCCAGATTTCCTCTGTGAAGTAATGAATATACTCTTTAACCCGTTCCAGAATTTTATTCTTCATAACTGAGATTACAATACCCTCTGTAAATGTATCTGCAAAGATAAGCTAAATCATTGAAACTCAAATTTCACCCTGAAATCACAATAATATTATTACTTTTGGTCTCAAATCGAAATTTTTATGAGTTACAGTACGTCTACATTTATAGTAAGTGATGGCCTTAATATTTATTTACACAAATGGCTGCCCGAAAATGAAAATCCAACAAAATTACTGTTTCTGGTTCATGGTTCTGTAGAGCATGCCAGAAGATATGATGGATTCGCAAGAATATTAAATGAACAGGGCTTTGTGGTCATAGCACCTGACCATCGCGGGCATGGACTCACTGCAAAGGAAAGTGGAGTTTTTTCACATTTTGGTGACAAGAATGGGTTTTTAAGGGCTGTACAGGACCTGGAAGAAATTCTCGATTATATTAAAACAGAATATCCCACCCTTCCCCGAGGAGTTTTCGGACATAGTCTGGGATCCTTTTTGACCCGGAAACTCATTTCAGTAAGAGGCGATGAATTTAAAACTGCCATTATTTCCGGAACCAGTTGGGGGAATATAATTGAATTAAAAGGATTGATATTTCTTGTAGGAATATGGTCATTATTCACAAATAAAAATGTACAGAATCAGTCTTTTTCTAATTTTTACTGGGGTGGTTTAAATGCAAAAATAAAAAACAGAAAAGGTAAATTAGACTTTCTGAACAGGGATGAGAATGAGGTGAAAAAATATGAGGAGGATGAATTGTGTGGCATTAACATTACCATGGAATTTGGAGTAATGATGGGAAGATCTATTCTTATGTTAAGAAAACCGGAGATTTATATTAATACTCCAAAGGATTTGAACATTTATCTTGCATCGGGTACAGACGACCCATTATCAAATAAGGGAAAAGACATTACCATAATTGCCGGGAAATACCGTAAGGCCGGAGTTAAAAATGTTACAGTTAAATTATATCCGGGCGCCCGTCATGAGATCATCCATGAGATTAATAAGGAAGAAGTAATAAATGACATGGGGGACTGGTTAACTCAGCATCTAGATGATTCCTCAACCCAACATTTTCCTTCCTCACATGAGCAACAAAAAATTGCCATTCATTAAAGATGAACATTCAAATCTTAGAATTTGTTGAAGGTGCTGCACAAGCAAAAGGACTAACAGTAATCATTGATGTTTTCAGGGCTTTTTCGGTTGCATGTTATTTATTTGATAAAGGGGCAAAAAGTGTTTTACCTGTCGAAACAGTTTCTCAGGCTTTTCTGCTTAAAAAAACAAACCCCGGTTTTCTTTTGCTTGGTGAACGAAATACAAAAAAAGTAGAAGGATTCGATTTCGGGAATTCCCCCACTGAGATATTGCAGCACCATCTACAAGATAAAACCATCATCCAAACCACCAGTGCCGGAACACGGGGTTTAACAAAGGCTGTTCATGCTGATGAGATCATCACAGGAAGCTTTGTGAATATTGATTCCATTGTTAATTACATCCGGAAAAAGAACCCGCAGACTGTTTCATTAGTGGCAATGGGGTATAACGGAGAATCCAGGACAGATGAAGACTTCCTATGTGCACAGTACATCAAAAACAGCCTCAACAATGAAGCTTCCGACTTTAAAATCATGAAAGAAAAGATTCGCAACGGATCCGGCTCACGGTTTTTTCTGCCGGAAAATGCAAACCACTCCCCGACAAGTGATTTTGATTATTGTCTTGACCTGAACAGGTTTTCCTTTGTTTTAAAAGTACGAAAAGAAAAGGATCAGTTATCTTTACAGAAAATATTCATTTAAATGATGGAAATTAAATCGCCCACTCTTTTACTGGATGAAAAAAAATGCCGGAATAATATCCGGATGATGACGGAGAAACTAAAAAAACAAAAAGTCCGTTTTCGTCCTCATTTTAAAACGCATCAATCCATTCAGATTGGACATTGGTTCAAAGAAGCAGGGGTAAATTCCATTACAGTTTCCTCTCTTAAAATGGCTGATTACTTTGCCACCAAAGGATGGGATGATATAACAGTTGCATTTCCGGTAAACCTGAGAGAGACAGAAAGGATCAAAGCTCTAAGTAAACAAATAAATCTGGAACTGGTGGTTGCCGATCTCGGAGTCGCTACCAGACTCAATTCCATGGTTAACAACCCGGTTAATATCTGGATCAAAACGGATACCGGTTATCATCGGTCAGGAATTCCCGTTGAAGACACAAATACATTTGAAAAAATAATTAAGGAAATTGATTCAAGCCCAAACCTTAAATTAAAAGGATTATTATCCCACACAGGGAATACATATCATACTACGTCAGTACTACAAATTGAGAAACTTTATAATGAAGCTGTAAAAAAACTAACCGGACTTAAGAACAGATTTTCGGACCGGCAAACCAAACTGCAACTCTCGCTTGGGGACACACCTTCTTTCACCCGGGTATCTGACTTATCAGGCATTAATGAAGCGCGTCCGGGAAATTTTGTATTTTTTGATCTGATGCAGTATCATCTGGGCGTTTGCAGCCTGGATCAAATTGCAGTTGCACTTGCCTGCCCGGTAGTTTCAAAAAAGAAAAAGGAAAAACAGGTAATCATTCATGGTGGAGCTGTGCATTTCTCAAAAGAATCTATTTTAGATAAAAATCATCGAAAAATTTACGGAAGGGTGGTTAAAATGGAAGAAGATTTATGGAAGAATGCAGGTGAAGAAAACGTTTTGACGGCATTATCCCAGGAACATGGAACGGTACAACTGGATAATAAACTGTATGAAAGCGTAAACATTGGCGACCTCATTTATATACTACCGGTACATTCCTGCCTTACAGCAAACCTGATGAAAGGGTATCTTAATCTTAATGGAGAATATTTAGATCATTTGGAAGGAGTCTTTTCGTATTAAGTAAGATGGTGGGTCAACACATCACTCAGTTTCAGAAAACTGGTGTAAATTGATTTTTAGTTGTAGCTTTGCAGCCTAAAACAAATTCAAATGAACAAAATCTTAGAGCGTTTAAAAAAATATTATAAAAAGAAAAGCATCGTATCCATCATTTTTGATGTGCTATTTTATGTGCTAATCATACTGATCATTATTCCCGGTACCAGAACACAGGTAGTTTCTACTATTAAAAGAATTACACTCATCCCGCCACTGGGTTTGAATTCAGATTCCGGTAAAAAAATTTCAGAAGCAGATTATCAATGGTCATTTCAGGAAATGAATGGGCAAACTATAAATCTGGAAAAAATGAAAGGGGAGGTTATTTTTCTTAATTTCTGGGCTACCTGGTGTCCTCCCTGTATTGCAGAGATGCCAAGCATTGAAAAACTTCATGAAAAATACGGGAATAAAATTAAAATTGTACTGGTAAGTCAGGAAAATCCTCAAACAGTTACCACTTTTCTGAAAAAAAACGGTTATACCCTGCCAACCTATATCAGCGACGGGTCTGTTCCTGAGATTTTCAAATCAAGATCAATACCCACTTCCTTTCTGATATCTCCCGATGGAAAAATCGTATTGAAAAAGAAGGGTGCTGCAAAGTGGAACAGCAAAAAGGTGGAACGCCTGATTGATAAGATGATTGCTCAAAAAGAAAACAGATAATTAGTGGTTGTCCATAATGTCTGATATCAGCCTTGTTGATCAAATTAATAATCAGTTTACTTATTTGTGTTGAATTCCTACCTCCTTTAAACTGGTTTCAATTAATTTCCAGGTTCTCTCAATATCCATATCCAGGCCTACTGAAAAACGAACAAGACCTTCGGAAAGCCCCATTTTTTTCTGCTCTTCAATAGGCACCTCTGACGAAGTACTCGTTCCGGAATTACTAAACAAAGTCCGGAAATACCCCAGGCTTACAGCTAGATAGCCTACTCCCTTTTCCTGCATGTGAACCATAAATTCGTTAGCCTGATCAGTTGTTCCCATATCTATTGCTATCATTCCACCGTATCCGAACTGACCATGCATCAAACTTTTCATTAACTCATGCCCCGGATGCTCCTTCAACCCGGGATAATTTATATCCACACCATATTCTTTAAATTTTACCGCCAGATACATGGCATTCTGGCTGTGTTTTTGCAACCTCACATGCAGGGTGTACAGATTTTTAAGGATGGATGATGACCTCAGTGGATCCAATACAGGTCCAAGCAGCATAGCCGTGCCCGAGTTCACATCTATCAGTGATTCAATAAATTCACTGTTACCACAGATTGCCCCGGCAATGCAATCATTTTTTCCGTTGATGAACTTGGTCATGCTGTACACAACAATATCGGCACCCAGTTTCAGTGGGGAAATGATCATGGGCGTAAATGTATTATCAATCACCAGTTTCAGCTTGTTTTTCTTCGAAATTTCTGCCAGAGAAGGGATATCTGAGATCTGTAACAGGGGATTGGTCATACTCTCGGTATAGATCAGTTTTGTATTGGGCCTGATTGCCTTTTCAACTTCAGCCAGATCAGTGATGTTTACAAAACTTATTTCTATATTAAATTTTGAAGGAAGATAATTCTTAAAAAATGCATAAGTACCGCCATAGGTAGTATTGCTGGAAACAATATGATCGCCCGATTTGCATAATTGCAGAATGGTGGAAGTAATTGCAGCCATTCCCGAACTGGTTACCCAGCCGGCCTCCGCCCCTTCCATGGCGGCCAATACATCAGCCAGGCCATGATTGGTAGGATTCCAGTGGCGGCTATAAAGGAAACAGCCTTCAGTTTTACCTTCAAAAGTATCGTGCATTACATCCCCCCGGGAAAATGCAAAAGTAGCAGAGTCTGAGATGGCAGGATTTACCCCGTCAAAGGGACTAAGATTCATTATTTTTTGTACTTCAACAGCCGGATCAAATTTCATGATTTTTTAAATTTTAAGTTTTAGCTAAGTTACAAAACTTTTAAAGAATGATGAAATTCATATTTGAAGAATGAAAATATCCTATAGAATCAAGTGGTTTTCCGATACCTCCAGGCCGCAAGGCTGAGGATTATCACAGCATATACCGAAAGTGCATAAATTTCTTTCAATACATCCTGCAAACCGGAACCTTTAAGGAGAATCATGCGGATAACGCGCATAAAATAGGCCAGGGGATTTATATAATTTACTTTTTGCGCCCACGATGGCATACTTTCAACAGGTGTAAATAAACCACTCATCAGAATGAATACAATGTTAAAAAAGAAAAATAAAAACATGATCTGTTGCTGAGTATTGGTAATTGTAGAAAAGAATAACCCAATTCCAATCACAACAATGAGGAAAACGGAGGAAAACCCAAACAGCAGTAATAAACTTCCTTCAATCGGGATATGGAAGAATATTGTACCAAGGGTAAGTCCAAAAGCCAGTTCAGCCAGTGCTATGATCCAGAAAGGTAATAATTTCCCGGTTAAAAACTGTACCTTTCCTATGGGTGTAACATTTATCTGTTCAATGGTTCCCAATTCTTTCTCCCGTACCATACTGATTGCTGATAAAAACATCCCCATGATGGTAACCAGTAAAACAAGTATTCCCGGCAGCATATATATTTTAAAATCTAGTTCGGGATTAAACCAGTAATGAGAGCGGATATCCAGCCTTTTTTGTGTATTTCCGCCAATTACAACCAGATCACCAATAATATTCTGATTGAACTGTGAAATTATATTCATAGAATAAGCATTGACCAATCCGGCCTTCATGCCGTTTATCGCATTGATCAATAGCTGAATATCACTTTTTTTATCCCGCTTAAGTTTTTGTTCAAATCCTGAAGGAATATGAAGAATGACATCCGCTTCATCATTTTTCATTTGCTCCTCTGCTTCATTTATTGAAAAAGAGAAACCCGTTAAATAATAAAACGGAGAACCTTCAAAATTACTTATCAGTTGCCTGGAAGTTTGTGACAAATCCTTATCAACCACATACATATTAATATGTTTCATTTCTTGTGTAGCGGTATATACCAGTATAAACATCTGAAAAATTGGTACCAGAAATATCAAAGGCAACATGGTCTTGTTCCTGAATATCTGTATAAATTCTTTCTGTATTATGAAAAGAGTTGTTTTCATTTATTTATTTCCAAACCTTCTTTATAAATTTCTTTGTTTACATATAAATTCAAAATGAACTGAATGGTTAGTATCTGCTACTCAAGTCTCGTTTTAAACCTCTTTACAGCAATCAACAGGAAAAAAATCATCATTCCAAAAAGGATAAGCGTTTCCTCCCAAACCAAACCCAACCCTTCTCCTTTTATCATTATATCTTTAATAATAATTATAAAATATTTAGGAGGCATAGCATAACTTATCACCTGAAGAATTACCGGCATATTTTCTATCGGATAAATAAATCCGGATAATAAAATGGTTGGCAACATCAAAGCAAACAAACTGATGAACATTGCCACCTGCTGACTTTCTGAAACTGTAGATATGAGTATACCCAACGACAAAGCAAGTGAAATAAACAGTAAATTTTCAGCCAGTAATAAAACAAGACTTCCCCTGACAGGCAAACCAAAGACAAAAAAGCCCAACAAAATGATAACTACAGCATTAATAAAACTCAGTACAATGTAGGGTATTACCTTGCCAATAATTATCTGAAAAGGTTTCAGTGGAGAAACCATTAATACCTCCATTGTCCCGAGTTCTTTTTCCCTTGCGATAGAAATAGATGTCATCATAGCCGAAATAAGCATCAAAATCATTGCCATGGTACCCGGCACAAACATATAGACACCTTTCAAACTTTGATTATATACCATGCGTACCCGGGTATCAAACTGATAAGAAGTGCCTGCCTGATTTTGTTTATTCAAATAATCGAAAAGAATGCCCTTTGTATAATTTACGATCAAATTAGCTGTATTCGGATCAGATGCATCAGCCAGAAGCTGCACATCTGCTTTACCATCTTTTTGAAGAGAAACAGCAAAACCAGGTTCAAAAATGATTACTTCTTTAATATCCCCCTTTAACATCATGGCCTCAACATCATTGGAACTGGTCAATTCGGCCATCAGCTTAAAATATCCTGAAGAAATGATTTTTTGCGTGATTTCCCTTGTCATTTCATCTTTAGAATGATCAAGAACGGCAATAGGTATATCTTTTATTTCATTGGTAACAACATATCCAAATATTAATACCAGAGCAACAGGCATACCAAAAAGAACCAGCATAGTTCTCGGGTCACGAAAAATATGCAGAAATTCCTTTTTTACGAATCCAAAAAAACTCTTCATCTGTTTAAAATATCTGATAACTGCTCATACTTTCACCTTGCAATTTTAATAAAGACCTCATTCATATTTTGTGCATGGTAGTTTCTTTTCAACTCTTCGGGCGTATCCAGCGCCACGATCTTCCCTTCATCCATTATACATACCCTGTTGCAATACTCTGCTTCATCCATATAATGAGTGGTTACAAAAACGGTCGTACCGCTCTCTGATACCTCATAAATCATATCCCAGAACATTCTACGGGTAACCGGATCCACACCACCTGTAGGCTCATCAAGGAAAACAATTTTGGGCTCATGCATAATGGCAATAGAAAATGCCAGTTTTTGTTTCCACCCCAGAGGTATATCAGAGATTAACCCATTCCTTTCTTCTACTAATCCCAGCTTTTCAATCAATTTTTTCCTTTTTTGCTTTATCTCTTTCCAACCAAGACCATAAATACCACCATAGAACCGGATATTTTCACTTACAGTAAGGTCCGGATATAAAGAAAATCGCTGACTCATGTATCCAATGTTACTTTTTATTTGCTCTGTTTCAGTATAAACATCATATCCGGCCACATTGATATCCCCTGAGGTTGGAATGGATAAACCGCAAAGAATCTTTATTGCTGTTGTTTTTCCGGCACCGTTTGCTCCAAGAAAACCAAAAATTTCTCCCTGAAACACATCAAAATCAAGATGGTCGTTAGCGACAAAATCTCCAAACTTCTTTGTTAACCCTTTTGCACTAATTACCAATTGCTTATCATTCATTTATCTTAACATTTTGGAATACGAAGCATCTTATAAATATTCTTGTCAACCCTCATCGCACAATTTTCGGATCTTATGATATCAGCTCAAGAAATCTGTCCTCAATTCCGGGTTTAATTTTTCTGAATTTAATATTATTATGTCTTTCTTTTTGAAGATAATTGATCAGTTCATCTTTATTAATCCTTCCGGATCTACTTGTATAGTGCACTTCATGACCAAAAAGGAGGGCTGAATTTACATCAGGATATTTCCTCAAATCAACTACCAGACGATGCATATCATCAGCACTCACCGAAACCAAATCCCTTGAATAAGCTTTAATCAGGCCCTGGGGACTATCCATGGCAAGAATCTTTGCTTTTTCCATAAACACCACTCTTTCACACAACAAAGCTTCATCCATATAGGGAGTAGAAACCAGCACGGTGATCCCTTCACGCTGTATTTTCTTCAGCATATCCCAGAATTCTTTGCGCGAAACGGCATCCACACCTGTTGTTGGTTCATCAAGAATTAATAATTGTGGCCTGTGAATCAAGGCACAGGAAAGGGCCAGCTTTTGCTTCATCCCACCTGAAAGCTTACCAGCCAGACGATTTTTAAAAGGCTCTATATGAGAATAGATGTCTTTAATCAAATCATAATTTTTCTTCACACTTGTACCAAAAACAGTTGCATAAAATTGCAGGTTCTCCTCTACCGTCAGATCCTGATAAAGAGAAAACCTTCCTGGCATATAACCCGTAATTTTCCGGATTTCCCTGTAATCTTTTATCACATCCAAACCATTTACCATTACCTTACCGGAATCGGGTAATAAAAGCGAAGTTATGATCCGGAACAAGGTAGTTTTACCGGCACCGTCCGGACCGATCACCCCAAAAAGCTCCCCGTCATCCACCTGAAAACTCACAGAATCAAGAGCTGTTGTTGACTCGTACTTTTTTGTTATTTGGAAAATGTTAATCACATCTTTATTTTTACATCAAAATCCCCAAACCGGCATTCATTAATTGGTATTCGATTTTAAAATATAACATGCCTTCAACTTTTATTGTTTAATATTAAAAAACGACTTCTCCCGGCATACCAATTTTTAAAGATCCGTCATTTTTAACCCTGACTTTTACTGCATAAACCAGTTTTACCCTTTCTTCCTTTGTTTGGATAATCTTTGGAGTGAACTCAGCTTCCGAGGATATCCAGCTTACAGTTCCGGTCAGTTCCCGGTTTGTTTTAGTATCTTTATCCACAAATACTTTCACCTGATCACCCAGCTTAATATCAGGAAGTATAGATCCGCTTACATAAACCCGTAATTCCAGAGTATTCAGATTTGCAATTTTATAAATAGGCTTTGCAGTTACTGCAATTTCAAATGGCTCGGCATATTTTTCCAGAACAATTCCATTCATCCTGTTTTTTATAAAACATCTGTCCAGTTTATCCCTGACCAGCAACATATTCTGATCAAGTACTGCAGCCTCACTCAGTATGGATTGCTTTTGTACACTTATTGATTTAATCTGGCTGTTTAGAACATTCAGTTTTCCATTCAGGTCATCTAACTGCTGAGTAGTCGCTGCCCCCGATTCGTAAAGTTTCTGAGCCCGGTTCAATTCAACCATAAGAGACTCTTTTTGATCTTTAAAGATAGCTGCCTGAGCATCCATATTCTCCAGCTTACTGTAAACTGAAGCTTGTTTGGCTTTAATTTCCATCAAATTCAGATGATAAGGCATTGTATCAATTATGGCAACCAACTGACCCGAATCAAGCTTTTCCCCTTCTTCCAGTTTCAGGAACAAAATGCGGCCGGAAACATCCGGCGAAACATAGATGGGTACCGATTCGAAATTTCCGTAAGCATCGGAAGTATTATCACTCTGGTTGCATGCTGCCAGTGAAAAAATCAAGATTAAAAAGACAACTCCTGTTTTCATATTAATTTTATTTTTCATTTTCTATCGTATTTCCTTTTAAAGTAAGATAATCAAATTTGGCCTGCATGAGTTTCAACTGATGAAGATTTTGTTGTACTCTGGCAGCTAAATACTTATTAAAATCACGAATGTAATCTGAGGATTGAATAACTCCGTTATCCAGTTTAGATGCTGAAGAAACAATTATACTTTTACGCAGAGTAATGATCTCATCATCTTTCTGTAAAATATCCTGTATTTTCATTATCTCTTCCCGGGCCTTAACGAGTCCCATATTCAGATTCTTATCAAATGTTTCCCTTTGGTTTTTAATTTTTGTTTGCTGAATTGTAAGGATTTCTTTTTCCCTTTTGGAATTATTCCAGTCCCAAAAATTCCATTTCATTTTCAATCCAACAATATAGAAGGGAGCAAATCCATCATTCACAGGATTTAATCCGGGTTGTCCGTACCCTGCCTGACCATATCCCATAATAACGGGCCTGCGATTGACCTGTGTCAATAGCTTACTTGCCTCCAGTTTTTGCTGCTGAGCCTCAAACAAGGCATATTCCGGCCGATTGATATTTTCTTCAAAATCCAGATTTACTTTCGGAGATACAAGGGTAACCTCAGCACTCAGAGTCGTATCCAAATAAACTTCAAGAGTGGCCAGTACTGCATTTTTATTGTGCTTGTTTTCAATTATCTGTTGTTCCAACCGGATTTTCTCAGCTTTTAAAACATCCCTGTCAGAACTTAACATAGCACCATTCAGCACCGCAGCTTCAGCCTGTTGAAGTTTAACATCGAGTTCTTTTGCCGATAAACCAAAGAGACTGTCATTTACCTGAAGAAAAAGAATGGAGAAATATAGTTTATTGATGCTTTCCTTCAGTTTATATAATTCAACATCCAGTGACTTGTCATCCACCATTGAAGCATACATCTCCAGTTCTTTTCTCGATTTAATCATACCTCCGTCATAAATAATCTGATTAAGGGCCAGCGTAATGCCATACTGGTCTTGAGGAGGAGAAGGGATTTCGTAACCAGGTATTGGAATTATACCATTCATATTAATTACTTCAGATAAATATTTTGCATCGCCTGAAACTTCCAGTTGAGGCAAATAACCCTTTTTCAGATTCTCCGTGCGTAAATCAGTGGATTCTTTAATGAGTTCCCTATTCTTTTGTAAAGGATAAACTTCTTCTGCACGCTGATAACAGAAACCAATCCTTAATGTATCCAAACCCTGTGCTTTTAGGGGCTGAAGATAAATTATTCCAGCAATAATGAACAGAAGAAATACTTTAACAGGATTTTGAATGCCCCAATTTAAATTATTCATAATATACTCATTTTTTCATTATTGAATTAATAAACCATTCCGGCAACTCCCTTTTTCGCTTCTCCATCAGTTGATCAAAATCTCCTTCCTTTGCTTCTAGTATTCCTTTGAGTAACGGGGCTGCAAGAACAGGGAAGATTGCAAGTGACAACATATTCATTAACAATTGCATAGGATCAATCTGAATGATATTCCCTTTTTGTACCTCTTCCTTAATCTGCAAAATCAGCTTCGGAGGCGGTTTAATCCCTGCATCCCGGAAGTGGTTAATCATTTTTTCAGGATCCTGATTCAATTCATTGATTATAAAGCCAGGTAAAAAACTATTCTCCTGCAAAAAATCAGTATATCCGGTAAAGAAATTTCTTATTTTACTAAAAAGGTCCATTTCCGAATTCAAAATACCAAGAAACTTTTTTTGAATATTCCCCAACAGATCATAAAATACCGCATTAAAAAGATTTTCTTTCGACCTGAAATAATAATGCAGCAGGGCCTTATTGATCCCTGCCTCATCTGCGATCTCCTGCATGCGTGCACCAGCCATTCCTTTCCTTGAAAAAACAAGCTTTGCTGCTTTCAGAATTAATTCTTCTGTTGAATTCTCTTTATGCTTAGGGACTTCTTCCAAAATTTTTAACTATAAAGTTTAACCTTTTAGTTTAACCAACTGGTCAAAAGTAAAACATTAATTTTAAACATGCAACTATTTTTATGATATTTAACAATTTTTGAAAAGGTTTGAAGTTTTATTCTATTTTTGTATACGCAAATCGGGCAATCCCGACTATGACTAAACTACTAAAAATTAAATCATTATGGTAAAGAAGATATTATTCTGGGTCTTAGCGTTCCTTATAACTGCTGCTGCTGCAATTTATCAGCGCAAAACCGGCCCCACTTATGAACTAAAAACAAGTTTCAACCTGGAAGGACAGAATTATGAGATTGATTTTATCAGAAGCCATGAAATTGGAGAACCCTGTGTTATTGATTTTAAAATTCCGCCTGAGAACATTAAAGGAGAACTGATGTACAGGAAATACCCGACAAAGGACCCATGGACAAAAGTGGAATTAATCCGAAAAGGTGACCATCTTACCGGTGAATTACCGGTTCAGGGTGCAGCGGGAAAATTGGAATATTACCTGCTGCTTCAGGATGGAAATATAAAAATACCTAAAGAAGGTCCGGTTGTTATAAGGTTTAAAGGAGCCGTTCCGAAATATATCCTGATTCCGCACATATTCTTTATGTTTTTTGCCATGATGATTTCCACACTTGCAGGTATAATGGCACTGGCAAAAGTTTCCAGATACAAATTGTATGGAAAGATTGCCTTTATTTTATTGTTAATTGGCGGAATGGTACTTGGACCTCTTGTACAGAAATATGCCTTTGGGGAATTGTGGACCGGAGTACCATTTGGATGGGACCTGACTGATAATAAAACCCTGATCGCTGTAATTTTCTGGCTTATTGCTTATGCAGGAAATCTGAAAAAGGAACGGCGGGGACTTACCATTCTTGCAGCAATAGTTTTACTTGCTATTTTCTCCATACCTCATTCCATGTTCGGTTCAGAATTAAACCCGGAAACCGGAGAAATAATTTCAGCAATGATCATGCCTTTTGGTCTCCTCTAAACATTATTAACTGACATATTTCACACGGAATATAAAAACGAAAGGGTGACCTTTACAAGTCACCCATTTCTTTATTCATACTTTCTGTTCTTCCTTTACGGACTATTCATCACTCTCAGTACCGGAAGACCTCATTGACATAATATCCCTGTCAAACATATACAAATTATTGTCACCAATTAAATTCAGTCTGTCGAGGATTGCCTGAACGGAGGCTTCCTCCTCAATTTGTTCTGCAACAAAACTCTGTAACCAGTTCTGGGTTGTAAAATCTTTTTCCTGTACGCACAAGCCAACAATATCATTGATAGATGCTGAAATAAACTGTTCATGGCTCATTACATCATTAAACAACTGCTTAATACCCCGATAAGTCTCCGGTGGCTTTTTTAAACCTGAAATCAACGCTTTTCCACCCCTGTCATTGATATAATGAATAAATTCCAGCATATGATTTTTTTCCTCATCAGCCTGAGCATATAACCATTGTGAAATTCCGGGGTATCCCTTTGTTTCAGCCCATGATGCCATAGACAGATATAATAATGAAGAATAACCTTCCTTCTCAACCTGTGTATTCAGGAGCTCTTCAACTTTTGTAGATAACATATTCATTTATTTTATATTATTAAAAAAACTAAATCATCAGATTATTACATGTTTGAAATATTTTCATCACCAAACTCTGAACATTTCAGAAGGGTAGCACCCTCCGTTTGCCTTACAAAATCAGCAACCCAAATATTCGAACCTTCCACAAAAGGAATTACCGGGAAGTCAGGAATATTTAATACACCCATGCTAATCGTAATCTTTTCTCCATTCATAATTTATAGAAATGATAATATTCTTGATCTCTGACCTGCATTATTTTGCAGATCAAATTGCGAGCGCAAATTTAATAAAATAACCCGATAACAGCAAATAGATTTGAACGCGGATTGATACTCCTGCTAATGTAGTTTTCTTACTCAAAATCAAGGCCTAACTGTTGTTTCAGCACTTTAAGATTTGGGTTTTTCTCACTCATAAATTCAAACTTTTCTTCCTGAGTATAAGGTTTTTTCGAGTCTTTATCTGACTTTATGAGAGTGGTCTCAATGGTAATATTATCATTTTTCAATTCCTTGCGCAGAAATACCAGCAAGTCAGGTTTCAGAAATTTAGTAAAATCCTCATCCTGATTGGCATTTTGCATTTCCACCCGGATTTTTGCATCTTCCATCAATTCTGGTGTTTGCATCCGTAAAGTAATCGAAAGGCGTGGCCGTTCCTCCTTTATTTTCTCGGCAAACTCCTTCCATTTCCCCAGTAAATCTTCCGGTTTAAACGGATTATCCTGAATTACTTCCTGTTTTCTTTCAACCAAAATCTTATCATCTCCGCCGGCCTCACTTGTTTTAAATGCTCCTTTCAGTCCGTCTTTAATGGATGTGGTTTTGGGTTCGTATGCAGGCTTATTCTCGCTTACTTTCTTTTCTGAAATCTTTACTTCAGGAACTTCTGCTTTTTTTTCAGGTTCCGAAGCATATTTCAGATCCGGTTTGGTTTTTTCTGATTCTACACTCTTTTCATCAACCACTTTAGGCGTATTCTCCGAAGGTTCAGATATGCTCTCTTTTTTTTTCTCAGGAATTGTATGGTTTGTTTTGCTCTCCGCTTCTTCTGTCTGGTTTAATCTGGTAATCTTAATCAGTGCCAATTCGGTAAGTAATCGCTGGTTTTTGGACTGACGAAACTGTACATCGGCAGAATTCAATATCTCAAGCGAATTAAATATAAACGAAACCGGACATGTCCCTGCCTGTTTCAGGTACCTTTCCCTGAAGCTTGCTCCAGCCTCCAGCAATTGAACCGTAACCGGATCCTTGCATACAAGCAAATCCCGAAGGTGACTGCTTAACCCGGTAACCAAATGATGAGGATCAAAGCCCTTTAACATAATTTCATCCAGCATCAGCAGGCTTTCAGAAATCATTCCTGCAAGGAAATTCTCAACAAACCTGAAATAATAATCATAATCCAGAACATTCAGGTTTTCGATTACATTTTTATAACTGATCCGGTTACCGGAAAAACTAACAATCTGATCAAAAATAGAAAGGGCATCCCTCATTGACCCGTCGGATTTTTGTGCAATAATATGCAAAGCATCCGGTTCGGCTTCCACTTCCTCTTTATCAGCCACAAACTTTAACCTGGCAACGATGTCATCTACTTTAATCCGGTTAAAATCAAAGATCTGGCAACGGGATAAAATGGTAGGTATGATTTTGTGTTTTTCTGTTGTGGCAAGTATAAATATGGCATGTTCCGGTGGTTCTTCCAGTGTTTTCAGGAAAGCATTAAATGCCTGAGCTGAAAGCATATGAACCTCATCAATAATGTAGATACTGTATTTCCCAACCTGAGGTGGTATCCTGACCTGATCGATCAGATTCCGAATATCATCCACGGAATTATTTGAGGCAGCATCCAGCTCATGAATATTGAACGACCTTGATTCATTAAATGCCTGACAGGATTCACAAACATCACAAGCTTCAATCTCCCCGGAAATATTATTGCAATTGATTGTCTTTGCCAGAATTCTGGCACAGGTCGTTTTACCAACACCCCTTGGACCGCAGAAAAGATATGCATGAGCCAGATGATTTGACTTAATTGCATTTTTCAAGGTTTTTGTAACTGTCCCCTGTCCTACAACAGAATCAAAAGTTACAGGTCTGTATTTACGCGCAGAAACAATAAAATTCTCCATAATTCAATAAGCCCGGAATTTTCACTATAAAACCCTCATTCGGGAAGTACATTGCAAATATAATGTTTCAGAAATAAACTTTGGAATAAAGTTGTTCACAATTCTTTAAAAATTATAATGACAGTTTGGGATGAAATCTGAAAACCATCATAAGCCGCAAGTTGAACGGGATTCTAAAGATCATCCGAATAAACCACCCCGGCTTTTTCTCTAAGATTGTAATTCGAGGCCATGGACTGCCCGTAAGCACCCACACTATAAACAGCCAGCAGATCACCACGGTAAGTTACCGGCAGGGAAACACCTTTCCCCAGAAAATCAGTGGTTTCACAAACTGGTCCAACAATGTCATACGTAGAGTAAATTTCAGATGGATTTTCTTCCTGTCCGTTTATTGACAGGTTTTCAATTTTATGCACAGAATTATACAAGGCCGGCCGGATGAGTTCCGTCATACCGGCATCCACCACTGCAAAATTTTTAGATCTCCCTTTTTTAATATACAATACTTTGGCAATCAGTGTTCCCATTTGTGCCACCACCGACCGTCCCAGCTCAAAATAAACATTCTGGCCGGTTCTCACCTTCAGGTACTTATTAAAAGTACCAAAAAAGCTCTTAAAATCAGGAACAGGATTCTCTGCCGGATCCTCGTAATCAATTCCAAATCCTCCTCCAAGGTTTAATAAAGATAACTCAAAGCCCTCCCCTGCAACCCGCTCATTTATTTTATTCACCTTAATACAAAGCTCTTTAAAGATATCCATATTTGTGATTTGCGATCCAATATGAAAATGTAATCCGGTTAGCTTAATGTTCTTTAAGGTGCGAACCACCGATAAAACCTCATCCAGTTCCCAAAGCTGAATGCCAAACTTATTCTCTTCTATACCGGTGGTAATGTATGAGTGTGATTTACTGTCAACATGAGGATTTATTCGCAAAGCAATTCTTGCGGTTTTATTTATCTTTGTTGCAATCTCATTGATTACGGTAATTTCCTGCAGGGATTCACAATTAAAACAACCTATACCGGCCTTTATTCCCGTAAGAATTTCAGTATCCGTTTTACCCACGCCTGCATAGAACACATCTCCAGCCCTGAAGTTATGTTCCAGCGCTTTTTTCACCTCATTCCCGCTTACACAATCTGCCCCAAGTCCCTCATTACTAACTATGTCGAGAACTCTATCATCGGTATTTGCCTTCAGTGCATAATGTACCTTAAACTGATACTTCTGCGCTTCAGATTTTAATTCCTTGATCGTAGCCCTCAGCAGATCCAGATCATAAAAATAAAAAGGTGTCGGATTTTTGTTTAATTTTTGAAAATCAATATTTCTAAGCATAAACTGTTTGTTTTCTAAAAATTTCATGATGCAGAGCTTCCATGGCTCTTTTTTTATCGGCAGATTTTACCAGCAATGAAATATTATTCATACTTCCGCCATATGATATCATTCGCACAGGTATGTCTTTAAAGGCATCCAACACGGTTCTTGCCATTCCGGTTTCCTCCGCCATAAAATCACCCACCACACAAATAATGGTCTGATCCAGGTCGTACTCGACTTCCCCCAGAGACCTTAAATCAGAAATGATCAGTTCCAGATGATCTGGGTTATCAATGGTAAGGGAAACGCTGATCTCTGACGTGGAGATCATATCAATGGGTGTTTCATAATCTTCGAAAACCTGAAATACTTTCCGTAAAAATCCATAAGCCATCAGCATTCTGGCAGATCTGATCCGGATGGCAATAATTCCGTCCTTCGCGGCAACTGACTTGATTTTATCCTTTCTTGATGTAGATGAAATCAGGGTTCCGGCAGCATCCGGTCTAAATGTATTTTTGAGTTTCAGAGGAATATTTCTTTTCTGGGCAGGGAAAACACATTTTGGATGTAAAATAGCAGCTCCGAAATAAGATAACTCAGCTGCCTCTTTGTATGAAAGTTCTTTTACCGGTAAGGTTGAAGAAACAATCCGGGGGTCATTGTTATGAACTCCGTCAACATCCGTCCAGATTTGTATTTCTGAAGCATCCAGGGCAGCTCCTATAATACTGGCAGAATAATCACTCCCGTCTCTTCCGAGGTTATCTATTTCCCCTTCATAATTTCTGCAAACATAACCCTGAGTAACATAAACATTAGCCAGCGGACCGTCCTGCATGCATTTTCCAAGATTTATTCTGATAAAATACATATCCGGTTCTCCATCCTTATCGGTCCGCATAAAATTCAAAGCATAAATAAGCCTTGATTTAATCCCTTTCGATTCCAGCAAAGCCTGAAAAATTTCCGTTGATAGTATTTCCCCCTGTGCCAGCACCTCTCTTTGAACCAGTTTTGAGAGATTTTCAGGTACCAGGGAAATCATATCTTCAACACTTTTCAGAATGATCTTCTCCAGATGGGTAATGTAATATTTATCATGAAATAACTCCCTGATAAATCGGTCATACTCAAGCTTAAAATTTCTGATCCTTTCCTGTGCTTCTTTTCTATTGTATTTTTTTAACAAGTCAATGATCTCAAGCAGTTTATCAGTGGTACCTGAGATTGCGGAAAGAACGACAAGTTTCTGTTCCCCGTTTCCAATAATTTCCGCAACATGCTGCATATTCTCAGGCGACCCGAGAGATGTACCTCCAAATTTCAATACCCGCATAAATTTTCTTTATCAATAAAACAAGAAGCAAAAATAACCTTAAGCCTGAGTAAAGAAAAAATAATTTTAAACTAAAACAAATTATTAACAATTTGTTAAATATTAAACATTACTAAAAATGATCCGGGATTGAGGCTACCATGAATTGTAAGGCTTTTTTAGCAGCATGATGTTATAATATTTTGGGTCACCGGTAACTTCCTCCCCAAGCCAGGGAGGTGCAACAAAAGATTCATCTTTAGTTTTCAATTCGAGCTCAGCAATCACCAAACCTTTATTTTCTCCTTTGAATTCATCCACCTCAAAAGTATGTTTTTTAAATTCAACATAATATCTTTTTTTCTGTATGTACCCATCGGAACATACTTCCAGCAACTCACGAGCTTCAGAGACAGGGATTTCATACTCCCACTCATGCCTGCTGATTCCTGACGGATCACTTTCTCCTTTTATTGTAATGAACCCTTTCTTTCCCATAACCCTGACCCTGACAGCACGGCCGGAGTCCGTTGACAGATATCCTTGCAATATCTGCACGAACTTGTTTACAGAGGTTTTAAACTCCCCCTTTACAAGAAATTTTCTTTCAATTTCATCTTTCATAAATACCAGTTAACCGTTTAAAAACAGCCTTAAAAATTTCAAATTTAATGAAATATTATTTAACATTGCGTTAAATATTTAACCATGATTACAATTTCCGAATCCGTAAAGAATATTCTCTCACAATCGCCATTCCTGGAAGAAGCCCTGGCTGATAACCTGATAAATGTTTCTTCGTTGGCACGATACATATTACCTGAGGTTGAAAAAAGTTTGCAAAAGAAGGTGAAGGAAGGAGCAGTAATAATGGCAATTAACAGACTTGCTCCCAATTATTATTTTAAAATTAATATTGGGTTGAAGGATTTTGTAACGAATCTCGGAGATTTCACCGTGCGTTCGGATCTGATGGATTATACCTATCTTAACACAGACAGCCTGAGAAAGAAACAGTTGATTTTATTAAAACAACTGGAAGACCAACCAGGTGTCTTTTATACTTTTTCACAGGGAATCAATGAGACTACAATTATCATCAGTGTTTCACAGGAAACTTTAATGGATGAACTTTTCAAAACCGAACAGTTGGTAAATAAAAAGACCGATCTTTCTACCATCACCATGAAATTGCCCACTGAAAATACGGAAATATCAGGTTTTTACTATTTCATATTAAAAAACCTGGCCTGGGAAGGAATAAATATTATGGAGGTTATTTCAACAACAAACGAATTTACGATTGTTGTGAAAGATGAAGAAGTACAGAATGCATTTAATATTTTAATGAATCTGAAAAAAGGCAGAAAGAGATAATCCCGGTAATATTTCTGCAAATTAAAAAATATGGAACCAAGCAAGAAACAGACCTTTTCCGGAAAAAGTAAGAAACAAATCCTACTCCGCACAAGTCTGGCCATCTTATTCATACTTATGGCATTGTTTGTGGTCTCGGCGGCAGTTTTGTATCTGAAAAGGGATGAGATCGCCGGGAATATATTATCTGGAATCAATAATAACAAAAATGGAGAGATTGATTTTGAAAATATTAGCATTGATGCAGTTACCCAGTTCCCTAACATCTCTCTCACCTTGCTAAATGTTGATATTTTTGAACATCATAAATTCTCTGAACCCGATATAAAACCATTTGCAAGGATTGAAAAAGTATATTGTGGTTTTGATGTGATTGAACTGATCAAAGGAAATATAAAAGTTTCGAAAATCACTTTAGAAAACGGAAATCTGAGCTTGATTCACAATAGTGACAGCAGCTTCAATTTCATCAATACCTTTATGCAAAAGGATACACTTAAAGAAAATACCAGATTAAGTTCCAGACAAGTCCGAAATTCTGATAACAAAAACTCAGAAATAAAACTTTCACTAAATCAAATTGCTTTAATAAACATCAGGGCAGACTATATCGACTCCATAGCCGGAATAAATACATGGACAGAAATTAGTAAATTGAAATCCTCCTTATTGTTTAAGGATGGTTTTATTGAAAGTTCAGCTAACCTGAACATGTATATTAATAAAATCAAATTGTCAGAGAATCATAGTTTTAATAATATTAGTGTGGGCTTGCAAACCCGCATATTTTTTGACAGGGATAAACAAACTTTAAGCTTTGACCCCAGCGAACTGCAAGTCAATGATGCTCATTTCAAAATGTTTGGACTTATTGATTTTAAGGACATAGCAAATGTTGACATCAAGCTGAACGGAATTGATAAAGACCAGAGTCTGCTCCATTTATATTTGACCCGCTCTGGCTTAAAAAATATCAGGGAGGGAGATATTTTATTTAACGGGAGCATCAATGGCTCTTTTCGGGAAGGAATTCCAAATATCAATTTTGATTTTGGCATAACAAACCTGAGCATCACGATTCCTGATGTTGACCATTCCATCGAACATCTGAATTTATCCGGAAAGTTTCATTCCGGAACCAAATCAGATTTTTCAGATGCTACCCTGAAAGTCGATACAATTAACGGAAAACTACCTGGTGGCAGCATTGCCGGGAACTTGTTTGTAAGTAATTTCACTGCACCTTATCTTGATTACCAGATTGATCTCATTACAAACATCAGAGGATTTGATAAAGTATTTAAATTAAGCAAGGTCAGTAAGTTACAGGGACTCATTCATTTTAACGATAAGTATTCAGGGCAGTTCCGGCCAGACTCAGGATGGACAAACCGTCGTAAAGGAAATTTTCGCCTTATCCTTGACAGCCTGTCTTTTGTTTTACCCGATATGAATGTAAGCCTGCTGGACGGAAATGTGAACGGAAATCTGGATACAAGCTATTTCCGGAACCTTATTTTTAAAACTGAAAAAACAGATTTACTGGTTAACGGAAAAATCTACAATCTCTCCCAGTTTATTTTTGATGAAAACAGAGAAATTTTTGCTGATTTTAACATTAGATCTGACATGTTTGATCTTCCACAGTTTCTCTCTTTCGATCCTAAAATAGGCAGAAGTTTTCCTTATAAAATCAAGGATCTATTATTGAACTTATCTGTAACAACTTCACGAAAAAAGCTTAAAGTTTATCAGGTTGCACCTGAAATAAACTTCAATATTAAGCAACTGGAAGCTACCATTATGGATTTTATTCCCCGGGTCACGATAAATCAGGGCAATTTTTTACTGGGAGAATCAGACAGTCTGCTACACCTAAATTTTACTGATTTTGACATTAAAGTTGCCGGCAGCCATTTAAAAACACATGTTGAACTGTTTCGTCCACCTGACCGGTCGCTGGATCTGCATATTGATTTAGATGCACAAAATCTGAATTTAGGTAAGGCTTTCTATTTTGAAGAAAACGACACAATCCCCAAATTACTGAATGCCGGATTAAATGGAAACATGAATTTATCTTCCCATTTCCGAAAAATTGACAGTATCTCGCACCTGAAAACATTAAATTTTACATCCGGATTTTTAACTTATACCGGATTAACGGATACGCTGGAATTCAGCAAGCTTTACCTGGATGCACAAAGTATTAATTATAAGAAAAAGACAAATCCTCTGACCAACCTGTCATCCAGGATTATTCTTTCCGCAGGAAAGTTTAAGAGTTCCTCATTAAAAACGGAAGACTCCCAATTTCAGATTATTGCAAAAGATGGCAGTTTTACAATAGTACCTGAAAAATTTGCTTTATTTGGAAAAGAAGGCAATGGGAAGTTTATTGTAAATCCTTTTAATGATCCTCCTTCATACGAAATAAATTACAGGGTAAACCATTTCAAAATTGAAGATTTACTGAATAATTTCACTCCAAAACAATACCTGACAGGACGATCGGACCTGTCTGTTGAGCTTGTATTCACCGGGAAAAAATGGAAAGAGATATCATCAACAATGAAAGGGAGAATTCATCTTTCAGGTGACAGTTTAGTTTTAACCGGGTTTGATTTTGATGACTTTATAAAGAAATATGAAAGAAGCCAGAGATTTACCCTGGCAGATGTGGGGGCGGTAATTATTGCCGGACCCCTGGGTTTGGCTGTTACCAAAGGAACCGATTTTACCAGGGTTCTCATTACAAATCATGAAGATTCAACCCTGATCACAAAATTATATTCCTATTGGGCGGTGCAGAATGGAATTTTAAAAATGTATGATGTGGCATTTACAACCCGGGAAAACAGAATGGCATCCAAAGGATGGATCAACGTCGCAAACGATAGCCTTGATATCACATTTGCCGTAGTGAATCCCAGAGGTTGCAGCATATTAAGTCAGAATGTCCACGGATCACTTAAGGACCCAAAACTGGGAGACCTGGAAGTGGTTTCTAAATTACTGGCTCCGATAACAAATCTGGTAAAAAATGTTTTTGATCCGGATTGCGAACCGTTTTATACCGGGACATTAAAGGGCCCTGTTCTTCCGGAAAAATAATTAAGTATTGAGATTACCTGTCGAGGTAACGGTATATTTTCAGTATTAAATCGTAATGTCCGATGGGTTTTGAAATAAAATCATTAAAACCCAGGCCTTCCTTATTTATGGCTGTCCAGTCAAAATTATAGGCAGTTTGCGCAATAACAGGTATTTTGGTATTATATTTCCGTATGGCTTTTGTAGCTTCAAATCCATCCATGCCTGGCATCAGAATATCCATAAGGATAATGTTGATATCAGGATTTTTTCTGAATATCTTAAGCACTTCATTTCCGTCTTTAGCCCAAAGGACTTCGGCTCCGGTTTTTTGTAGTACTGCTTTCAATAATATGAAATTCATTTCAACATCTTCTGCAATCAGGATTTTTTTACCCCGCCAGTTTATGATCTCAAGATAGTCATCTTTGGTTTTAAAAGACTTTGTATCACCGAGTTTCAGACTTCCGATCAATTCATCAATGGCAGATAAAGTAGATTGTTTACTTGTTTCAATGTAGCCAAAGTAACGGTCTGACTGATCCTTGTCTATTTCTTCATCTCTTAGTAAATCTGCAAATCCCAATACATTGTTGAGTTCCATCCTGATGCGATGCAGAAAATTCAACAAAAACTCTGGATCTCTTTCTGCCAGTTTTCTGATTCCTTCAGGAATTTCTATTTCAATTTTCTCAATACTTTCTTCCGGTAATGAAAACTTTTTGTACAAAAAAACCCCCAGACCTACTACAAGTATGATAAGAAAAATTCTGAAGATCAGTTCTCCCGATGAAATACCGGTAAACAGGGATTCCATTAAATTTCTTTCGTCATCAACAATGGTCACAAACATTGATTGCAGAAACCAGAGTAATAATACTGAAAATATAATAAGTGGAAGTATAGCTTTCTTTTGCATTCAGTGCCCCTCTTTAATTGCTGTTTTTGCCCCTTCTTTTTCTGTGCTTATAAGGTGAAATATAAACCGTTCCAAATGAAAAATCCCGGGGGAATAACAATATTAACTTCAATTTACCCATTCGAACTTATATTACGTGACATCCATTAAAAAAGTTATATTTATTCAAATATTAACCCACCTATTCAGAACGGTTCTGAATAATGTCAATTTTTGATATTTACATTCCATAAAAAGAGCTTTGATTGTATATTTGAATAATCATAGATACTGAAGAATTACACATCCATGAATTTTTCAGTATATCAGATATAAATTACTATTAATTAACACTTTAAATTCAAAACACATGAATTCAACAAAGGCAGTAATACTTTTATTCCTTTTTTTGGCAATTCCTATGTTACATTTTGGACAGGATCTGAGCAGTGAGGAAAAAGAAACAGATCCGCTTGTTCTAAGAAACCTCGAAGAATGGCAGGATTTAAAGTTTGGTTTTATGATGCATTGGGGTCCATATTCTCAGTGGGGAGTTGTGGAATCCTGGTCAATCTGCTCTGAAGATGTTCCATGGTGCCGGAGAAAGATGGATAACTATGTTGATTATGTCAGAGCTTATGAAAAACTGAAAGATACTTTTAATCCGGTGAAATTTGATCCGGACAGCTGGGCAAAAATTGCCAAAGAGGCAGGCATGAAATATGTGGTTTTTACAACAAAACATCATGACGGTTTTAGTATGTTTGATACCAAACTTACAAATTACAGTATTACAGACCCTGGTTGTGCCTTCCATAATAATCCTAAATCGAATATTACGAAAGAGATTTTTACAGCTTTCCGGAAGGAAGGGTTTAAAACAGGTGCCTATTTTTCCAAACCCGACTGGCACAGTGAATATTACTGGTGGCCCTATTTTGCCACGCCCACAAGACATGTGAATTACAATCCGGCAAAATACCCTGATCGCTGGCAAAAATTCAAAGATTTCACCTACGGGCAAATTGAAGAACTAATGACTGGTTACGGAAAGGTAGATATCTTATGGCTGGATGGTGGGTGGGTACGACCCCGGCCCGAACTGGATAACCCCAAGCTTATCGTACCTCCGTTCAATCAGGACATAGATATGCCAAAAATTGCAAAAATGGCACGCTCTCATCAACCCGGGTTAATTATCGTTGACAGAACTGTAAAAGGGAAATATGAGAATTATACAACTCCCGAGCAACACATTCCGGATGAGGCACTGGATTATCCCTGGGAAACCTGTATGACCATGGGCAATTCATGGTCGTTTGTTCCGCATGATCATTATAAACCTACAAATAAAATTATACACAACCTGGTGGATATTGTAGCAAAAGGGGGGAATTATTTGTTAAATGTGGGTCCCGGGCCAGATGGTACCCTACCGGAAGATGCTATTCAAAAAATGAAGGAAATCGGAGCATGGATGAAAATAAATGGTGATGCTATCTATAAGACAAGGGCCATTGCACCTTTTAAGGAAAACAACATTTGTTTCACCATGAATAAGGATAAAAGCGTGAATGCCATTTATCTTGCCGGAGAAGATGAGAAAAACCTTCCGGAGAAAATAAATATATCTTCTTTTACTCCAGAAAAGGGAGCAAAAGTTTATTTGCTGGGTTATGTAAAACCTGTAAAATGGAAAAAGAATGAGGAAGGATTTTCAATCAGTATTCCGTCCTCTCTTCAGAAGAAACCACCATGTAGTTTCGCATGGTCTTTTAAGATAACAAAAGTAAAACAATAGATTCTTGAGTGTATGAAAAAACTTTTGCCACTCCTTATTTTCATTTTCTTGCTGAATTTCTGCAAAGAGCCGGAAAAAAAGCTTAGTACAGACTTCCGGGAACCTGAAAATCCTGAAAAGCCTGATTCCACTTTATGGGATCATGTAAAAAAAGGCTTACATGCAGGATTTGGATCTGTGGATACCCGTTATAAAAGGGATCTTCCACCAGGCATTCAAACCACGGATTCCTGGGATGGGACTTCCTGGAGAGGAGAAAAAATTCATACTCAATTTCTTTTATGGTCTGCAGAAAATATTCCGGATGTCAGATGGAGAACCGGGGAGATAAGAAACAATCAGGGTGAACTACTGGACTCAAATAATTTTGAAATACGGGCGGTACGTTATATTCTGACCGATGAATTTGCCGGCGGCTGTGGCTTCAGAAGTGCAGATACCCTTCAGTCCCATCTTGCAGGAGATATGCTTGAAAGGATCACCAAAATAAACATACCGGCACATACTACCCGGCCCATGTGGCTTACAGTGAGTATTCCGGAAAACCAGGCACCCGGTGTTTACACTGGTAATTTAAAAATTCTCCAGCCAGGAGATTCTTCAAAATTCCTGAAGATTTCCATTAATGTTCAGGATCGAAGGCTCCCTCCTCCGTCCGACTGGACATTTCATCTTGATTTATGGCAGAATCCTTTTGCCGTTGCCCGGTTTCACAAAATCCCTGTCTGGTCGCAGGATCACTGGGACCTGCTGAAACCACTGTTAACCATGCTGGCTGATGCAGGACAAAAATGCATTACAACCTCCATCATTCCCTTCCCCTGGGGCAAACAAACCTATGACCCCTTTGAATCGATGATTGGGTGGATTCACAATTCTTCCGGCAAGTGGGATTATGACTACTCCGTATTCGATCAATATGTTCAGTTTGCAATGGATTGCGGTATCACTGAGCAAATCAATTGTTATTCAATGGTTCCATGGGGCAACAAACTGAAATATTTTGACGAAGATTCTTCCGGTTTTGTTACCCGGGAAGTACTCCCGGGATCGGAAGAATTTGAAGAACTCTGGAAACCTTTTTTGTATGATTTCAGAGCACATCTGAAAGAAATGGGCTGGCTGGACAAAACAACATTGGCAATGGATGAACGAAACATGAAAGAGATGAAGGCAACCATTACCTTACTAGAAAAAGTAGTCCCGGAATTCAGGATCACTATGGCCGGTCATTATTTTAAAGACATCAATCCGGCATTGTATGACTTCAGCTACAACTGGCGATTAATCACTGAAAAGTCAAAAACAGTAGCTGAGAAGCGAAGGAAAAACAACCAGATCACTACCTATTATGTGGCGTGTGGAATTCCCAAACCAAATAATTTCACCTTCTCTCCCCCTGCCGAATCTGCATATGAGGGGTGGTTCGCTGCAGCCATGGGTTTTGATGGTTTTTTGAGATGGGCTTATAACTCGTGGGTTGAAGACCCTTTAACGGACTCCAGATTCCGTACATGGCCAGCAGGTGATACCTATTTTGTATATCCCGGGGCAAGGAGTTCCATCCGGTTTGAAAGATTGCGTGAAGGTATTCAGGATTATGAAAAAATTAAAATTCTTAAAAGTGAATTTGGCAATCAGGGGATACCCGGAAATCCTGAAAAATTAAAAGAACTGGAAGACTTCCTTGAGAGAATCCAACCTGAAAGCCTGGAAGAAAGTCCGGCAAAAGTATGGGTAAATGAAGGAAAAGATTTGATTAACAGGCTTAGTCTAAAATAAGAACAGAGGAAATGATTCTTAGTTAAAGTTATCAGAAACTTTAATCATCAGTTTTAATCAAAATGCCGGTTTCGTTTTTTGCTTTCTGTTTTCACGGGCCAGAACCAACGCAGCAAACAGACCTGCAATTGCAATTCCGGTTAATAATTTGAAAAAATTGTGATAACCAGTTAAACCAGGGGCAGCATCCAATATACGACCGGCTACTGAATTCAGGAAAACATCGGGTGTATATCCAATTACAGAGATCAGGCCTACAGCTGTCCCGGTCAAAGCTTTCTCAATATTTGTTTCTTCCAGCAAAGCAAAATAGACTCCCCTCAATGCATATACTGCCGCAAAACTAAGCAAAATATTTCCTGTTATCAGAAACACAGAAAGGGAGACAGGTGAAAAAACAGTAAGAATAAGATAATTCAACATTAAAAGCAGAAAAACCGTAACAAGCACTTTTGTACCGGAGAACCTGTCCACCAGCAAACCGGCAACAATTGCTGCAATAACTCTTAGCCAGGCAGCATTTGATACAAACCTGGCTGCACTTACCTCGTTCATTTTTAAAATATCCACTCCATAAAGTGAATAATAATCCAGTGACTTATACCCACAATATGCACTCACTACTATAATTGCCTGAAGCCATACAAGCCTGTTGCTCAAAACATTTCTTAATCCTAAAAATAAGCCTGAAGATTTCTTAATTTCCGACCGTTTTGAATCCGGAATGAAAAACCATGCAAGTAAAGCTCCTCCGGAGGTTAGAAATACATAAAACCAGATCACTGCTTTTAACGCCTCCGTTCTTTCCTTATCCGTTGAATTTTCTACTACACCGGGCAGGAAAAACTGTAAAATAAATACGGCAAGAGTAGCAGCACCTGCAGCAATCAGTCCCCTGCCTCCATCCAGAATACCAAATGCACGACCCTGAGCAAATTTCCCTCCCCAGTCCCTTGTTGCTTTGATCAGTGCAGCCCAAAATAAAAATATGGTAGTAACTCCCCAATAGCCAAAAAGAATAAACAATCCTGCCTGCGGTGGAATGGAGGCAAAATAAACTCCTCCCAAGGCTGTGGTTGCCAAAGACAGTGTAATTAATTTCCGCGAAGAAAACCGGTCAGCGATTGGTCCGCCGGGAAAATATGCGATCATTGCAGCAATCCCGTAAACACCCATTATATCGCCAAGTGCCGCATTGCTAAGGTCAAATACACTCAAAAGAGTGGGCCTGAAAAACCTGGCAACATGAAAAGGCAAACTAAAAATTATTTCACCGGCAAAAACAAGGCAAAAAATAACCTGCCATCGTGAATTATTCTTTATTGTCTTATCTTCCTGCATCATTCTGAAACAAATATCAGCATTATTTTTTCAAAATAGTACGAAAAATAAAAGGAAGTGAAAAATATAAAAATGTATAGCCAAATGGGTTTATTTTTCGAAAGAACTTACTCTGGAATCCAACAACAGTGCAGATTCCATACAATTCATATAGGGCAATTTATAAATTTCATCCGGTTGACATACTTCTGCCTTCTGTCTTTTTTATCCTCCATAGCATCTGCGTAGGAGGATTCCTTCTGCCTTAAAATCAGGTTGCTTTGAATTGTGATCCAACTTAATGACCACAACCACAACTGCTTCCCTCAGCTTCTGTGCTGCAACCGCAGGAATCATCCTCACAGCCGCCACTTCCGCAACCACAGGAATCATGTGAATGGGGTGAAAATCTTTCCAGGTCATCCTCCGTAGGCTCTCTTACTTCCAGTATCTCACCTTCGAAATAAAGATCCCTGCCTGCCAGGGGATGGTTAAAATCCATGGTGACATACTCTTCTCCAACTGCTATCACAGTTCCTGTCACCCTCACTCCGGCCTGATCAATCATAGGTACTTTTTTACCTACCTGCATCATCTCTTCATTCAATTTACCATTTACTTCAAATGACCCTACCGGAATTTCCACAATGGCCTCTTCACGAACACTTCCGTATGCTTCTTCTGCCGAAAGGGAAAACGTAAATGGGTCATTCATTTTTAATCCTGATAAATATTGCTCGAACCTTGGCAAAAGATACCCGGTGCCATATAAAAATTCAAGAGGTTTTTCCTTATCTACCCTTTCAATAAGTTCACCATGAGTGTTTTTCAAATTCAAACGGTAAGTCAGGGAAACCATTTTACCTTCACTTATAAACATATATAGTAATTTAAATTCTTAATTTATAATCTGTTAAAGCCTGTAAAGATAAGATTTCTATTTTAGGATTTAACCAGGAAAACTTAAAATAAGCCATTTATACAACCGTATTTTAAATAAAAAAAACTTTTACAACCCTGATTAATAACTATTTATATATTTATTTATAATCTACCAATAAATTATTCAGAATGTACCGGTGAATGCACTTAAGAGTCCGTCCGTAAAGATGTGATAGGGTACCCATACTATGAAATAAACCACAATCTCATCTATCTGCTACAATAGATTATGCAGATAATTTTCTTTCAACAAAATAAGAAAATTCTAAAACAAAGGGAGCAGTAATAAAACCAGCAATAACATCTATCAGATAATGCGCCTGAATATAAACAGTAGCCGGCCATAAAAACATGCATAGAAACAAAATAAGAGGAAATACTTTGTGAGCATACCTGTAGGAAAGAACCAGAGATATAAAAGAAACCCCCACATGTGAACTGGGGAAAGCCCCGGTTTGTGTTTCACCAACTTCCTGCGCCAGCCGAACCAGGCCATAAAAAAATCCTTGGCCTGACAGATTCAATTCCTCCGGTGAGAAATAAAACTGGGGACCTTTCACCGGTAAAAAAATAAATACAAGATAGTAGGTGAAAAACGATATCATAATCAGGGCCATAACTTTAATTCCATCTTTTTCATTTTTTAAATAAACAAGAAAAACGAGTCCGAATACAATCAGATAGAAGGAAAAGTAGCCCATATACATCAATTCACTAAACCATTGCCATGAAAAGCTATGTGAGAATACCAGGCTGGGTTGAAAATGAAATATTTTGAATTCAAGGTCAGCAAAAAACGGATCAAAAAAATCGAAAAATACATTATTGAGATAACCTGTCTCCTTATAGATTGAGGCCAACAGTGCAAGCGGATAAAAATATCTGACCAGTTTAAAAAACAGATTTGACGTAACTTTTTCGTTTTTTATCTGCGAAATAAATAAGATAAAAGTAATTACAACAATCCTGGCCAGAAAATGAGGAAGTGGATTATTTAATTCCTTCACACTTCCAATTATCAATATAAGACCTGTAAAAAGGGTATAAATGATCAATACTTTATCAACTGGTAATAACCGGTTGTTTTTAACCATAAAACTGCATTTTAAATTTCAGGTTTGCGAAAATACATAATGATTTTTAAATCCGGCTATTTTTTGGATTTTATCTTTTCTAATGTCTCCTTCCATTCATCCATCTTAACCATACTGCACAATCACCCGTCCATTCATTTGTATGTGGTTTGTTCACAGCAAGCGAAAAACCATGTCCTCCTTCAGGATAAATATGCATTTCTGCAGGCACATTGTTTTTTATCAGAGCCTGATAGAAGCGAATGCTGTTTTCAGGGATTACTGCTTTATCGTCAGAGGCAAGGAAAAGAAATGCAGGAGGAGTATCCTTTGTTACCTGTAACTCGTTGGAATACTCCTTAACAAGTTCTGGAGTGGGATCAGGGCCCAGCAAATTGTTTTTTGATCCCTTATGTGTAATTGCATCATCCATAGATATTACCGGATATCCCAGGATCATAAAGTCAGGCCGGCTGCTTAATTTTTCAACAGGATCTTCAGCATCAGGACTACCTGTATCAAAATGGGTTCCGGCCGTTGATGCAAGGTGGCCTCCGGCGGAAAATCCCATGATTCCAACATTTTCAGGATCAATATTCCATTCTTTCGCATGATATCTAACAATCCGGATGGCTCTCTGGGCATCAAGCAACGGTGATTTGTACGATATAATGTTACATTCGGCATTCGGCAGACGGTATTTCAGAATGATCCCGGCAACTCCGATTGAATTCAGCCATTTGGCGATATCCATTCCTTCCCAATCATAAACAAGAACCTGATATCCCCCACCGGGACAAATTACCACGGCCTGTCCTGTCGCATTAGGTTTTGAAGGGAGGTAAACAGCAATATCAGGGTTTTGTACCAGGCTGAGAACCTCATATTTATTCATTTCTAATATTTCCTTTTCTCCTGCATCCTTATAGTTTGGAGGTGTTCCCTTCCACAAAGGAAGTCTTGTGTTTTGCGCAATTATTAATTTGCTGGTTAACAATAATAAGATCACAAAAACGATTTTCAGATTTTTTCTCATCACTTTAATATTCATCAATTTGGAGCAGCATGTTTTTTGAATTTAAAATTGAATGATCTCTATCTTCTTATCAAGTACTATTTTGTTTAATTTAGGAATATCCGTATTTTTTATCTGTTCAAACTTCTTTAATTCCTCATCTATCTGATTAGTCAGTACTTTTTTTACCTCCCATGCCTGGTCTGTAGGCCGGAAATCACCACTGGACACTTGAGAAGCAACTACACCTAGCTTGTTATTCAGGCGGATAGGAAAATTCAGAGGATCCTGAGGACTTTTGTTCCTGGTCTGATAAAGTGCTTTTTCAACCCCTGAACTTTTTTTCAGGATCTCCTCAGTTAAGGCAAAGATATCTTTATCCTTTTTCTTATCCAGGTTATCCTGAAGTTGTTTTATCTGTTTCCGTATTTTCCTGATATCCAGAATTGCCTGATGGGTTTCCGTAAGTTTATCGCGACATTGGATCAGAAAATCAAATTGTTCCTGAAGATCCTCCTGAGATGCAGATGTTGCCGGATTCTTTAAAACAGTGAATTTTACCTCCGTAGAGTCATCCCCCACAACCAGCCGGGCCAGGTATTCTCCCGGAACAGCCACAGGACCGGATGTTTTAGCAGCCCAAATAATCAGGCCATCAAACACTTTTACCCCGGGATACTGAAGATTCCATGCAAACCGATTAATCCCTTTCTGAACTTTTAGTAAACCCAGGGGTGATTCCTGACGAATATCCTTTTTATTAATTCCTGTCCGGAAACTTTTGATAATTTCACCGTCCGTTTCCAAAATATCCAGTCGTACCACTTTACCGGTATCTTTCAGGTAAAAGTTAAACACTGCCCCGTTAGGTGGATTTTCCCCTGTGCCCTTTCCTCCTTTGCCTCCGAATACACGATAGGCATCACGGGGTTTTACAAGGAAAAAGTCCTTTTCAGCCAGTTCAGGGGAGAGACTGTGAATCATATTCAGATCATCAAGTATCCAGATGCTCCTGCCCTGTGTGGCAACTATAAGATCCTGATTATGAATAGCTATATCGGTTACCGGGACTACCGGCAGGTTTAATTGAAATGGCTGCCAGTTCTGTCCGTCATTATAAGATATATACATTCCCGCTTCAGTTCCGGCATACAACAGACCTTCACGTTCAGGATCAGTTCGTACAACCCTCGTAAAATGATTCTTATCAATACCCTTTGTTATCAAAGTCCAGGTTTTACCATAGTCATCTGTTTTTAGAAGATAGGGGGTAAAATCATTTCTTTTATATCCGGTTGAAGCCACATAAGCCGTCCCTTTTCCATAGGGGCCTGGTTCAATGCTGTTTATCATAGTCCATTCAGGCATCAGGCTGGATGGAGGAGTAATATTTTCCCAGTTCTTTCCGCCGTCCTTAGTAATATGCAATAAACCATCATCTGATCCTGCCCAGAATACCCCTTCCTCCAGTTTTGATTCTGCAATGGCAAAAATAGTAGCATACACCTCCACTCCTGTATTATCTTTAGTAATGGGACCACCTGAGGCTAGTAAGGTTGATGTATCATGCCGTGTAAGGTCTGGGCTGATTTTCTCCCAGCTTTGCCCATAGTTTGTGGATTTGAACAAAACATTTGCAGCACAATAAAGGGTATTTGGGGAAAATTTAGAGAAGAATATCGGGAAATTCCACTGAAACCTGTATTTCAGGTCCTTTGCTCCCCAACCAAGCGGATTATCCGGCCAAACGTCGATCATTCTCGAAACCTTTGTCCGGTGATCATACATTTCAAGATAACCTCCGTAGGAACCACCGAAAACAATTTCCGGATCTTTTGGGTCAGGAACAATGTAACCACTTTCTCCACCAGCGGTCCGTTCCATCTGATCCTCAGTAATCCCTCCTCTGCTAAAAGATCTGCCTGAAATTCTGAAAGCCGAATTATCCTGTTGCCCACCGTAAATCCGGTAAGGAAAATGATCATCCACAGAAAGTCTGTACACCTGGGCCGTAGGTTGATTATAGTAGGTTGACCAGCTTTTTCCTGCATCAATTGAAATCTGTGCACCTCCGTCATCCCCGACAATCAGTACATTCGGGTCATTTTCTGATATCCAGAGGTCATGATGATCGCCATGAGGTGTACGAATCCTTTGAAATGTTTTACCACCATCTTTAGATACGTGCATACCCACATTCAGAACATAGATCATATCATCATTGGAAGGGTCGGCGTAAATTCTTGAATAATACCATGCCCTTTGTCTTAGATTCCTGTCGGAATTTATCCTCTTCCAGGTCATTCCTGCATCTTCAGAACGAAACAGGCCTCCTTTATCAGCTTCAATAATGGCCCATATCCTTTTGGGGTTCACTCTTGAAACAGTAACCCCGATGATTCCAATGGTTCCTTTTGGGAAACCCGGTTTGTCGTTTAACTTTACCCAATGATCACCTCCATCGGTACTTTTCCACAAGGCAGAACCCTCACCTCCGCTTTCCAGACTGTAAGGTGTCCTTCTAACTTTCCAGGTAGAAGCATAGATCACCCTGGAATTTGAAGGATCAAGAATCAGATCACAGGCACCCGCATCCGGACTAACATATAAAACTTTTTCCCAGTTCTGGCCACCATCCTTTGAACGATAAATACCCCTTTCGGGATTCGGACCAAAAATATGTCCGAGTACAGCGGCATAAACAAGTTCCGGATTTTGCGGATGAATCCTTATCCGCGGAATATATTGTCCCTTTTTTAATCCCATATATTTCCATGTTTCTCCAGCATCCAGAGATTTCCAAATCCCGTATCCATGGGAAACATTTCCCCGAACCGTAACTTCACCTCCCGCGGCATAGATAATATTCGGATCACTCTGACTAACAGTGACCGCACCGATGGTTCCTCCAAAATAACCATCAGAAATATTATTCCAGGTATTACCCCCATCAGTTGTTTTCCACACACCACCACCTGTAGAACCCATGTAAAATGTTCGCGGAGCATTGTTAACACCGGTTACTGCTGCAGACCTGCCACCTCTGAACGGACCGATATTCCTGTATTTCAGGTTGCTGTACAAAGAAGTATCAATTTGGATGGTTTTTTCTTTTTTATCCTTTTTCTTTGCCTGAGCTGAAAATGAGATGAATATACCAGGCAGAAAAAGAAACAGAAATAAGAAACTCTTTTTGAAATCGGAAAATGTTTTCATTTGTAATTGTTTTTAAAAATTGATCGTTAGTTTTTCGTTTTTATATCATTTTGTCCGTGCCTGAAAACAGACCATGGAACGGGTAAAAAAATTATTATTTGTTAAAAATCACTTGTTCCCGGTGCTTCACCAGGCTGTATGTAACCGGAATGGTATTCTCCAGTCTTTTCATAACTTCAGGAGATACCGTTTTATCACTGAAAGGAACCCTCCTCACGTATTGCTGAATAAAGCCAGCCTCACGGCTATATTTATATTTATAGGTAAAATTTCCTGAAGAATCCACCTGAACTGTCGGATTTTTCAAATTTGGGACACTAATATAAAATTCACTTTCAAACAAATGTGCCCCCGACCGGATAATCTTTTTTTCAGCAAGATACCCATACAATTCCTCAGCGGTATATTGTGCAGGATCAACAAGTTTCAGATTTTGGTCCATCAGATCACGGTAAACATATTTATTATCTTCCCGGTAGTCATACAGTTGGTGAAGCTTTTCTTTAAAAAATGAAAGGTAAAAAGGATAATGGGTACATCCAAGAATGATGACTTTCAAAGGCCGGACATGTTTCTTTTCCTTTAGCTGTTCCAATAAAGAAACAAGATGATAAGAAATATAATTTTCAATACTGTTGATCTGAATATTATCCGGTTTATCTTTTTCCCCCGTGAAAAGCATGTGATTTCCTGTCCAGTCAAACCCATATCTTTTAAGGATAGCCGTATCAATCGGCGATAAAGCATGTCCAGGAGAAGGCCCTGCATATTCCGCTCTCGGAGAAACTGCATTTGTATCGATGAAATCACTAATTCCGTCAATGGCTCCGGCAATTCCTACCCCTGCCTGCTGGTAAATATCAATTTCACCTGGAAACTGATTCTTCTCCAGTTCAGAGCGTATGGTTTTTACATACCCCATTGAAGCAACCGTACCAGCAGTTGCCATAACAGCAATACCCGCATCTTCCTTTTTTTCTAATTTCCTTAAAGCTGCCTTTACTGCAGCATCTATTACACCGATCACTTTCATATCCAACTGAACGCTGTCAAAAAAAGAAATAATATCCTCCTCCCCTACGGCAGTTGCAGTATTGCACGCAATCACAATTGCTTTTACCGGTTTTTTATCAGTCCGGTAATTCTCAATTGATGCATTCAAATAATATTTGTTTCCCATCAGAAACTGAACATCTTTAAAGATATGCTCTTTCAATAAGGATGTATTGTTCTCCGCAGCATAATTTCCATAAGGCATATTTGCCTGGTCACCAAGGTAAATAAATGATTCAGAAGCAAAATCCGGAATACCATCACCTTCAGGATTATATCGATTGGAGGAATTAATAAACTTGTCAGAATTAACAATGGCATCCAGAATGGTCAGTCCACCGGTACCGGAATCAAATATCCCAATAGGTAAACTTTTGTTACCAACAGGATAATCCTGCAAATCAATATAATAGTAGCTGTCCTTATTAAAAGACATCTCCTTTTTGATATCTGATTTAACCGGAGAATTCCTTTTTCTGCAACTCCCTGTTATCAGGCTAAATCCTAAAACCAGACAGGTAAAATATAAAACAATCCTGTTTTTCATGAATGAACTTAATACTTTCTGCTTTTTTTCTGTTAATTTTAAGCCTTTAGTTAAAAAACCATAAATTTAATTTTTAAAATGAAAAAATCCATATTTACCCGACAAAACAACGCTCCAATTTTCATTATTCTCCTTTTTATCGGCTTTATTGTTTCATGTAACCAACCAAAAACCAGTGATGAAAAGGAAGATTCAAATGCCATATCAAAAAACGGTATGGTTGTCTCCGCTCATCCTGAGGCTACTAAAATAGGACTGGAAATTCTGAAAAAAGGAGGAAATGCCGTGGATGCGGCATGTGCAGTAGAGTTTGCACTGGCCGTTAGCTATCCTGTTGCAGGAAACATAGGCGGAGGGGGATTTATGGTCGCACGTATGTCTAACGACAGTATTTATACACTTGATTTTCGTGAAAAAGCACCTGCCACGGCATCAAAAGATATGTACCTGGATAAAAACAAGGAGGTCATTCCGGGTTTAAGCACCGACAGTCATCTGGCAGCCGGTGTCCCGGGCTCAGTAGATGGGACCATTGTTGCTCATAAGAAACTGGGGAAACTCGATTTTAAGGATATTATTCAACCATCTATTGATCTGGCTCAGAATGGGTTCCCGGTAACAAAGAAACAGGCAAACCGGTTGAATGTTTATAAGGAAGCATTTCAAAAAATAAATGATCAAAATATCCCATTTTTAAAAAAAGATAAATGGATTGCAGGAGATACACTGAGGCAGCCGGAGTTAGCTCATACACTTACTTTGATCCGTGATCATGGCAGAGCAGGTTTTTATGCCGGTGAAACTGCAGCAAAGCTGGTTAAGGAAATGGCAGATAATAAAGGACTGATCACCATGGAAGATATGGAAAATTACCATTCTGTCTGGAGGGAACCTTTAACCGGAAATTATAAAGAATTCAAAGTAATATCCATGCCACCTCCTTCAAGCGGCGGTGTAGCCCTCCTGCAACTTCTCGGGATAACAGAATCTTATCCAATAAAAGACTGGGGCTGGCAAAACATAAAGACCATTCACCTGATGGTTGAAGCTGAGAGACGTGTTTACGCTGACCGGGCTGAATTTCTTGGTGATCCGGATTTTTATAAGGTTCCGGTAAAAGGATTGCTGAATAAAGATTATTTAAAACAGCGAATGGAAA
>JANTGF010000033.1 GCA_024763075.1 Bacteroidales bacterium
AGAAAGATATATATGAAATTCCGGAAGCACACCAAAAACTGGTAATGGAGCGTTTTGACAAAGTACGCAAGAACCCGGAAAGGCTTTTAGATTGGGAGGAAGCTAAGAAAACCACCGCTGCCCCACGAATCCATTTGTGTGGCAACTAAGGAATCCACGCCAGCAGTATAATTTATTTATGCTTCTTATCATTTTTTGCTTGTCCAAAAAACCCCGCCTGCGGAACGGGCAGGGAAACAATAAAAGATACCGGAAACACCAAATTCTGTATGGTCGCCTTTCCCCACAGGCCTCCTGTACACACAGGCATTCCTTTGGGCCTGACCATACAGAATTTCGCACCGTTTCCGGAATAGCCTGCCCACGATTGCATTTCGTTTGCTATGCAAAACCAGTAAAATAACGGATACTATTACAAATATCCATAAGAAAAATCCTTTGCATTAATATTAAAAGGTAGAGACACGATGCGTCATGTCTCCTGCGTTTATAATATTTATTTGCTGGATATGGGTTTAGATTTGTAAAGTTAGCTGTGGTACGTGATTACAACCGGAATGAAGTGTAGCTCAGCAAAGCGAAATCAGCACCTCCGAGGGTTTGCAATCTTTTTTAATTTAGAAACTTTTAAAAACAAGATAATTTTTTTACTATTTGAAAAAATTAATATTGGTAGCTGCACTATGTTATTATTCACGTAAATTTATCAATCTTTCAACGAGGATTTTAATTTCCTTGGTGATATCAATATATTCTTTTGTCTCCTTCACTTCAGGAATAAAGAAATCATCCGGGTAACGAACAGAAACACCAAAATCCGTAAGGCTTTTTAAATCAATCTCAAAAAAAGAGGGACTGAATTTTTGACATTTCATTAGTAAATAATCCAGGTCATGGGTCCTTGGGAAGTCATAGTCATTAAAGATCAAAAAAGCTTTCAGAAATTTTTCTACGGCTTGCTGAGCATGATAACAGATAGTACTTGTATAATTTTCCAGGTCAAGGCTTGCAAGACTGTTCATTACTGCCAGATCTTCATCTGCACGAAATAATCATTGTTTTATATATTCTGCCCTCTCCTTTGTCATAGCCAGATAGCATCTTTCATAATATTACGAATAAGGTGGCCGGGTAATTTCTTTTTCGTTTCAATATCATTTTTACTTTGGATTAAAACATCAGAGCGAATACCATATTTCAACAATGCTTTTCTAATAGAGGTTTTGACAGGGAATTTTTCTTTAGGAGTAAGAAATCGTTCTGTAATTACAAGGATATCATAATCACTTTCATCCCCTGAGTCTGATTTGGACCTGGAACCAAATAACCTCACTTCAGCATCATCCAAATATGCTTTTACAGTTATTTTAATAAGATGCAGATTTTTTTTCATATTTTCCATATTCCTCTATTTTAAACAAAAATAATGAAATTTTCCAAACCATAAGTCAATGATTTAAATTACTGTTTGGTTTTTTAGGGGATCATTAGGCATTCTGATGACCAGAAAAATAATGCATTGCTAATAACAATTTTCGAAATTCAAGAAAACAAAAAAAGTGCCACACATTTTTAAAAGCTAGACACATGATGCAGCGTGTCTCCTGCTTTTAGGAGATTTGATTGCGGGATATGGGTTATAGAATTTGCCCGGTAAGAAACATATTAGATTAGGATTATTAGGTTAGTCCATGCGATGAGAATCGTGCGGTAGTGTTTTGGGAGATTATCAGTTCTCCTGTAAGTTTCCGGTTTTGACACGGATTTTGCACTCTACCACACAGTGCCCCCTCAACGGCAAAATCCCCGCCAAAACCTTTTTCCCGTGTTTCCTCAAACCCCGGGTTGAAACCCGGGGTTAATAATATTCAACCACTCCGTGGTTGTGACCTGAATACCACATGATACATTCGAGCAACATCGGATTAATGAGTTCTGTTAAGACATCAGATGCATTGAAAAATGCTTCGCAAATAATGTTGGTAGAGACACGATGCATCGTGTCTCTACCTTTTAGGAGATATGCGGGTTTGGATTTGTATTGTAAGTTGTAACAATGATTGTAAATCAGTGACAGCAAGGATAAAATATAAATAAATCCTGATTTTACCGGCCGGGTTCTTCTCTTTTTGCTCCTTCAACCACCACCACAATTTCTCCTTTTACCTTTTTGGTTTCAAAGATCAGGATTAGTTCTCCAAGGGTTCCCCGGAGGGTTTCTTCATAGATTTTACTCAGTTCTCTGGAGACAGAAGCCTTTCTTTCCGGTCCGAGAAATTCCGCAAGTTGTTGCAGAAATTTAAGGATTCGAAAAGGAGACTCATAAAAGATAAGGGTTCTTTCTTCTGTTACCAGTTCCTTCAATCGTTTTGTCCTGCCTTTTTTTACAGGAAGAAATCCTTCGAAGCAAAACTTATCGGAAGGAAGACCCGAAACCACCAGTGCTGGAACAAAAGCCGTCGGACCCGGCAGGCATTCCACATCAAGCCCTTCTTCAATGCAGGCACGAACCAAAAAGAATCCGGGATCAGAAATACCCGGAGTACCTGCATCGGTTACCAGGGCAATAACATTGCCCTGCTTTAACTGTTCAAGGATCCGTGGAGTGGTGGAATGCTCATTGAATTTATGATGAGCTGTAATTTTCTTACTAATTTTCAGGTGTTTCAGAAGTATCCCTGTTTTTCTGGTATCCTCCGCCAGTATCATATCTGCTTCAGATAAGGCAGTAACCGCCCTAAAAGTGATATCTTTCAAATTGCCAATGGGAGTAGGTACCAGAATAAGTTTACCCATCTGTTTTGGTTTTGAGTTTTCGCCGGGTAAGGTCAAGCAATTGTTGTACCAGTTTATTCTCTGTGTCCAGTGAAAAATTATCTTTCAGATATTCGGCTGCTTTTTGTTCGGAATCAACCTTATTTAAAAACTCAATCGCTTTTGAATACATTCCGTTGTCACCGGAGAAAAGTTCCCGGATGTACCTGAATTTATCGTTGAGGCCAATGGATGAAGCAATATCGGTAATGGCTTTATTATGAAATTGGGCTGAAATATCAGGTTTTACCCTTTGTTTTTGCAGCGATTCATTCCTGTATTTTTGCTTATTCTTATACATGTCAGAAACTACTTCTTTTGAAGAAGCGTCCGGGTGAGTTTTTATCGCAGTTGTCATATTCTCTTTTTCTTTTTTCAAAATTTCCTTCTCCTTATTTTTCTCTTTCTTTTCAGTTTCCGGTTTCTTTTCTTTTATACTCTTCGGACCGGATTTTGTTTCCGGTTCCGGAATTATATTTTCTTTTACTTCACCATTGTTATCGGTAAGGTCTGGAATCTCTTCCTTTTCTGGTTTTTCTTTTATTTTATCCTCCTGCATAATCCGGATCTCTTCCTGGGCCGGTTCATTTGTTCCTGTCTCTCCTTCCGGTTCAGGAACCAGTGCCTCTATTACTTCAAAATTTTTTTCAAATTCAGTACGTTCATTTTCAACTGATTCATCCTCTCCTACAGGTTTTTTCTTATCAAGTTCCAAAAGAGACAGATACAATCCCTGGATCCTGGCTTTTAATATATCAACCTCAATCCGGCTGATTCCATTATTATTTTTTATAATCTCCAGTAAATTATTGATATCTTGTATATCTTTAGAAAGATTTTCTATTTTATCTTTGAACTTCATAATAATATCAAATAACAGGTTTTTTGTTTACCTCACAAAGTTAACGATAATAAGTAAGAAAAAATTATCCGATGTTTATAGAAAGATCTCTGGGGGATAGTAAAAAAAGAGGCTCAATTGAAGTGATTGCCGGTTCCATGTTTTCCGGAAAAACGGAGGAACTGATCCGGCGTTTGAAACGGGCAAAACTGGCAAACCAGAATGTAGAAATCTTTAAACCAAAAACCGATACCCGTTACTCTGCCAGAGAAGTGGTTTCACACGATGCAAGAGCCATACCGTCCACGCCGGTTGAAACCGCGTCCTCTATTTTGCTTCTTGCTTCAAATGTGGAAGTGGTGGGCATTGATGAAGCCCAGTTTTTTGATGATGCATTGGTAGATGTATGTACTAAACTGGCAGACAGTGGAGTGAGGGTTATTGCAGCCGGACTGGATATGGATTATCTTGGCAAACCTTTTGGCCCGATGCCAGGTTTACTTGCCATTGCCGAAGAAGTAACAAAAGTTCATGCAATTTGTATGCGATGCGGCAGTCTGGCTTCTTATTCATACCGGATTGCCGATAGCGACAAACAGGTATTATTGGGAGAAAAAGATAATTACGAGCCACTGTGCAGGGAATGTTTCGTGAAGGCTATGAATGAAAATCAATGAGTTATTGATAAAATGAGAGAATGCTTTAATGTTATGAATAAAATAAAAACATCGGCGTGAAACTACGGATTGATGAAATAGTGAAAATAGTTGAGGGGAAACTTTTCGGAAAGGAGAACAGAAGTATTTCTCAGATTCTTACCGATAGCCGTTCCTATTGTATCCCAGGGGAAACCGCATTTTTTGCACTGAAAGGGCCCTTTCATAATGGTCATGAGTTTATCCAGCAACTTAAGGGAAAAGGGGTAAACTGTTTTATAGTAAGTGAAAAACCTGAAGAGAGTAGCATCGGGAAAGAAAACAGTTTTATCCTTGTGAACGATACCCTTTCCGCGCTTCAAAAGATTGCGGCTTTTAACAGAAAGTTGTTCAGGAAACCACTGATCTCAATTACCGGAAGTAATGGAAAGACTATTATTAAGGAATGGCTCTCTCAAATTTTATCCATTGATAATAAGGTGATTCGTAGCCCTAAGAGTTATAATTCACAAATTGGAGTACCTCTTTCCCTGTGGCTTTTGGATAATAATTTTGATTATGGAATTATTGAGGCAGGAATATCAATGCCAGGGGAAATGGAGAAGCTCGAAAAAATGATAAACCCGGATATTGGCATCATTTCCAACATTGGGGAGGCCCATCAGGAGAATTTTAGAAGTACGGAGGAAAAACTCAGAGAAAAGATCCGGCTTTTTATAAATACTGAGACCCTGATTTACTGCCGGGATCATCAGATCATCCATCAAATTATTGAAGAGGAATTTCAAAATCAAAAAAAGAAAACGATCAACTGGTCATTTAAAGAAAATGCCGATCTTATCATCCTTTCTGTTGAAAGACACAAAAGAAAAACGGTATTGGAGGGTGAATATGAAAAAAAGTTCTTCTCTTTTGAGATTCCGTTTACCGACCAGGCTTCCATTGAAAATGCTGTGCATGTATGGTTAACTTTAAGAGTTCTGAACATTCCGCAGGAAACTATCTCTGCCGGAATGAAAGCACTTGAACCAGTTGCAATGCGGTTGGAACTAAAAAAGGGAATCAACAATTGCACTATTATTAATGATAGTTATAATTCCGACCTGGCTTCTCTTTCCATTGCTCTGGATTTTTTGAATTTGCAACATCAGCAGGAAAAGAAAACGCTTATTCTTTCTGATATCTTTCAGAGTGGAAGAACAGAATCCGATCTTTATAACCGGGTTTCAGATATGATACGGGAGCAGAAGATTGATCAGTTTATTGGTATTGGAGAGGCCATATACCGTAATGCCGGTAATTTTCGTGGTAATAAGAAGTTCTTTAAATCAACCGGAGAGTTTCTGAAATATTTTTCCAGAAATCATTTCCGTAATGAGCTGATCCTTATAAAAGGAGCCCGGAATTTTGAATTTGAAAAGATTTCTGAATTGCTTGAATTCCAGACACATGAGACTGTTCTGAAAATTAATCTGAATGCCATTGTGAACAACTTGAATTATTTCAGGAGCCTGCTAAAACCGGAAACAAAAATTATGGCTATGGTAAAAGCTTTTGCCTATGGAAGTGGCTCAGTTGAACTGGCAAACATACTTGAATTTCATCATGCTGATTATCTGGCTGTTGCATTTGCAGATGAAGGAGTGGCTTTAAGGGAGGATGGAATCAGTCTGCCAATTATGGTAATGAGCCCAAAACCGGGGAATATGCATATACTTACCCGGTACTCACTTGAGCCTGAGATCTTCAACCTGAAAATTTTCCGGGCTTTTGTTAAGCATTTGAGAAAATCCGGAATACATTCCTATCCAATCCACATTAAAATTGATACAGGGATGCATCGTCTGGGTTTTCTACCTTCAGAGATTGATGACCTGCTGGAAGAAATTGCAAATTCAAATGAGGTAGAGGTAAAAAGCGTTTTCTCACATCTTGCAGGAAGTGAAGATCCTGCTCTGGATACCTTTACCTTTCAGCAAATTGAGCAAATTAAAAAAGTCAGAGAAAAGTTTAGCATAAGACTATCCGGTCATCACATTCTGTATCATATTTTAAATTCTGCCGGAATTGAACGTTTCCCGGAAGCACAATTTGATATGGTCCGCCTGGGTATAGGATTGCACGGTATCACTCACCAAATATCCACGCCCCTGATACCCGTCAGCACCTTTACCAGTACCATTACTCAAACACGTAGATTAGAGGTCGGTGAATCAGTTGGTTACGCACGAAAGGAAATGGCAACCACTAAAATGGAAATTGGTATAATCCCGGTTGGATATGCTGACGGACTAAACCGGAAACTGGGAAACAGGAATGGTTTTGTTTTTATAAATAATCATAGAGTTCCTGTAATTGGAGATATCTGTATGGATATGTGTATGGTGGATATTACCGGTTTAAACATCTCCGAAGGTGATCAGGTGGAGATCTTTGGCAGGAATATCCGGATACAGGAAATCTCCTCTGTATTAGACACCATACCCTACGAAGTTTTAACAGCTATTTCGGGGAGGGTAAAACGTGTTTATGTGCAGGAGTAAATCCTTCTTCGCTATCACCTTCGCAATAACTACGGAGATCAAAGAATGCTTCGAAGGATAAAAAGGCAGAAGGCAGAAGGCAGAAGGCAGAAGGAAATCCACCTGTGCAAAGAAATCAAAAAACAATTAACAGGAAATCATAAGGACGGAGGATAAAAACGGGAGAAGAGACCGAAAATGAATGTGTTGTGGATGACTATTGTTTGAAAGACTCCTTTTAGAATTACAGAAAAGTTATATGTGTGTGACTTTGGACAATTTTTATGATAGTCAAGGTAAGGTAGTGTTAAGTCGATTATATTATGACGTTACTATTTCATTTCGAAGGAAGTATGACTGAGAAATCTTTGAATTAAAGGAGATTTCTCACCATCGTTCCTCAGGTTCGAAATGACAGGTTAAATTTGACTTGACAGTAGTAACCATCCAGATAAAGAAAACAAGAAGTATCGACATATTTGTTATGCCATTATTAAAGAAACATTTGTCGACTAATACAGCAGGATAGAAAATAATGAAATGTTTTACATTAATCCGCAATAAAGACCGGAACATTTTTGTTTATGCCAAACACCATAATATATTTGACTTGCAACAGTTACCTGGTATACTTCCAGCGATCATGTGACCAAAGCCAGGGTGCCGGATCTTCTTTTAATAAATCTTCCAGTGTTTTATAGTATTTTTGGGTAATCTCATATTTATTGGTTTTGGATGGCCGGTCTGAGATTAAGATAAACTCATTTTCATAATTTCCCCTTTTCACTTTACGCATTTTTAAAAACAAAACGGTTTGGTCTGTCTGTCTTGCAATTTTCTCAGCACCAAGAAGTACGGGAGTATCCTGGTTTAAAAAAGTGATCCAGTAATTCAATTCGTTCCCTAAGGGCCGCTGATCATAAAGAAAAAAGGTAATGATCTGCTTCTGCTCATTCCGGTAAGCCATCATCTTCCGGTAAGCATTTTTCATTGGTACAGTTTCACCGCCAAACCCTTCTCTGATCCTGATATATAGTTTATCAAAACACTTGTCACTTAGTGGCTTGTAGATGGCCAGAAAATGATAGGGTGAAACCAATTCAAGATTTGCCAGCCATTCCCAGTTACCATAATGGGGAAGCAACAAAATGATGCTTTTGCCTTGTTCATAAATTTCTTTTAATAATTCAGGGTTTTTATACCGATAACGATTTAACAAATTACTTTTACTCATGTGTAAAAGATGGATTGCCTCAAAAAAGGAATCTGTGAAATGTTTGTAAAAATCTTTTGCAATACCGGTTATTTCTGCTTGTGTTTTTTCAGGGAAAGAAAGCTTTAAATTCCGGATAACCACACTTTTTCTATACCGGAACAGAGTATAATTTAAAAAGGTGAAGGTATCGGAGATAACATATAAAAAACGAAGTGGTAAGAGGGCAACCAACCATAAGATACCGTATAGGATACAAGAAAAGAAGTAAACCCGGAAATTTTTCATGATTATCCAAGCTCACTAATTCGCTTAAGCTCGGGGAGATCCAGTATTTTTATTTTTCTGCCTTCCAGGGCAATCACATTTTCATTTGCAAAAACCGATAAGGTACGGATAGCATTCGAAGTTGTCATATTAGAAAGATTGGCAATATCTTCCCTGGATAAATAAACTTTTATTGATTTTCCGTCTTTATCAAAACCATAGGTTTCAATCAGAAATATCAAAGACTCAGCAAGGCGGCCACGAACATGTTTCTGGGTTAGGGTAACAGTCCGGTTATTGGATATTCCCAGTTCCGTAGCCATATTGCGCATCATTCTAAAAGATAACTCAGAGTTTTTCCTCATTATTGTAAAGAGGGCGTACCGTTCTATCACACAAATATCACAATCTTCCAGAGCTGTGGCAGATGCTGAATAGTTTTCATCAGCAAACAAAGCACGGTATCCTATAAAACCCATAGGCCTGGCCATCCGGACAATCTGATCACGGCCTCCAACCCCTTCTTTAAAAATCTTAACTTTTCCCTTTGACAGGAATAAGATTCCGGGAGGTTTATCACCTTCTCTATAAATGAATTCTCCTTTTTTGAAGGAAAGACAGGAATGCCCAATGACCAATTCATTCTTTTCCTCCTCAGACAATATGCTGAATATAGAATCAGGATCATTCAGGCAATATCCACATTCAAAATAATCTTCTTTTTTTGAAATCATCAGAATATGTTAAAAAACATACAAATATAAAAAATATAATCAATTACTGCACAAATGCACGAATACATTTAATCCGCATTAAATATTAAGTCCTTAGAAGTAAAATGTCCGGATGCTTGTTATCAAATATACTAAATTGCATTATAATCGGCAACCAGTGGGATTCTCCGGCCTGAGCCAAAAGCCTTTGAGGAAATTCTCAAAATGGGAGGAGCCTGATATCTTTTATATTCATTTGCATTTATCATCCGGATAATTTTATGGACGAGTTCCGGTTCAAAACCATCTTCAATAATCCTGTCAGATAAACGCTGCAATTCAATATATCTGTAAAGTATCTGATCCAGAACAGAATAATCAGGTAAAGAATCAGCGTCTTTCTGGTCGGGCCTGAGTTCAGCCGAAGGTGGTTTTGAGATAATTTCGCAGGGAATTATGTTCTTATCCTGATTGATGTACCTTGCCAGATTATATACATCCGTTTTATAAACGTCTCCCAATACGGATAATCCCCCACTCATATCGCCATACAGCGTGGTATATCCCACGGCAGCTTCGCTTTTATTTGATGTATTAAGCAAAATATATCCAAACTTATTTGAAATGGACATGAGTAAAACCGCCCGGATTCTGGCCTGAAGGTTTTCTTCGGTTACGTCTTCAGGTAAATCTCCGAACGAAGGATGTAAGGCTTCTTTAAAACTACTGAATATAGGATCAATCTTAATTATTTCATATTCCACGCCCAGATTTTCAGCCAGCTTTACCGAATCCGTTACCGAACCCTCCGATGAATACTGTGAAGGCATCAATAAAACTTTCAAATTCCCTGGACCAAGAGCTCTGGAGGCCAGAACCATGCTTACTGCCGAATCAATTCCACCTGAAAGTCCAAGTGTTGCTTTTTTAAAGTTCATTTTTGAAAAATAATCACGGATACCAAGTACCAGTGCATTATGAATGTTTTCAATGATGGAACGATCCTCATTCTCTGTTCTCAATACTTTTTGACTCACTACTTTATCCAGATCAAAAAATCTGACTTCTTCTTCAAAAAATGGTAATTCATCATAGATTTCCCCTTTTTGATTGATCACCATTGAACCACCTTCAAAGATCAATTCTGTTTGTGCCGCAATCTGGTTGACATAAAAAACCGGTATCTTATACGTTTTGGCCTTGCTGATAAAAATATCTCTTTTAGAACCTTCTTTCAGGTACGAATAAGGAGATGCAGCGACATTCAGGATGACATCAGGTTTAAATTTTGCAAGTTCTTCCATGGGGGAGATGCTATAAATATGACTTTTCCCGAAATCTGTTTCGAACTCCTGTTGATCCCATAAATCTTCACAAATGGTAAGGGCAAGTTTCTTTCCCTTGAAATTTATGATGCCGAAATCTTTATTCGGTTCAAAATACCGGTCTTCATCAAAAATATCATAAGTCGGAAGCAGGCTTTTGTTAATAATTTCCTTTATTTCCCCCTCAAAAAGGAAAAATGCCGAATTAAAAAGATTTTTTCCCTCATATTCAGGATTTTTTAATGGTCCGCCCACAATAGCGGCTATGGTATCACAATGAGCGGCGATTTGCTTTATGCCATGATAGCACTTGTTTACGAATCCTTCTCTCTCCAACAAATCCATGGGGGGATAGCCTGAAACAGACAATTCCGAAAAAAGTAAAAGGTCAACACCATGTTGTTTCGCCTCCTCAATTGCCTGTGTAATTTTAGAAATATTCTTTTCAAAATTACCTATATGATAATTTAGCTGTGCTATTCCAATGATCATGCGCTCAAAATTTATAATAATATCAAAAGTTATGAAAAAAATCCGTGATAGAACAAATTTATCAGCTAAAACTTAAAAATATGATCCGTTTTTTCCATATCGGTTTCATTTCATTATCGGTGGTAAAAATAATAAATAAAACCATTTAAGAACTTTAAAACTGGCTTTCATAAATTATAAACCAGTGTTAAGTCAAATATACTATAGAGTTTAAATATGACTTGATACTTGAGAGTTAAAATTTTTTACCCGAAATAAGAACAAGTTGTTTATTTTTACGTTTTATTAAACAAAATTCAAAGCGACATTATGGTTTTTAACAGGAATAAATACCTTTATATTTCATTAATTCTGGCTCTGGTAGTGTTTTCTTGCAAAAACAACCGATTCAATGTTCCGGTTTCAGATGTTGAAGTGAATGTAAACATTCAGCGGTTTGAAAATGATTTGTTTTCGATCCAGCCCGCACAGATTGAAGAAGAAATCCCTGAACTCCGAAAAAAATATGGTGATTTTCTAACTGTTTTTGGTTATGTAATAAATATCGGAGAACCTTCCAGCCCTCAATATGCAGGGTTCCTGCAATCATTTGTCACAAATAAAACAAATGCAGATGTTTATAAAAAAGTTAAGAAAGAATATTCGGATTTTAGTGATATTGAAAACAAGTTAGTTTCAGGTTTCAAACATTACAAATATTATTTTCCTCAAAAACCCACTCCAAACATTTATACTTTTGTTTCAGGGTTTAACAATTCGATTGTCATTGATGAAAACATTCTGGGAATCGGTCTGGACCGGTATCTGGGTCAGAATTGCAAATATTACAAAGAACTGGGTATTCCAGCATATCTGTCAAAAAAAATGGTTCGTAGGAAAATACCTGCGGATTGCTTTTATTCGTGGGGAAAAACGGAGTTTCATTTAAAAGAAAGGAAAGATGAAGATGTCTCTGACAATGTTCTTAATAATATCATTTATGAAGGCAAGCTAAAGTATTTTACGAGAGCAATGCTTCCTGATGAGCCGGAAGAACTTATTTTTGGATTTACAGATGATCAGTTGAAATGGTGTAAGGAAAATGAAGCTGAGATGTGGACTTACCTGGTGGAGAATAAGATTTTGTATAAAACAGACTATCTGACCATTCGAAAATTAACCGGGGAAGCACCGTTCACAAGTTTTTTCCCAAAAGAGTCTCCCGGTCAGGCAGCGATTTGGTTGGGTTATCGCATTGTATCAAAGTATCTGGATAATAAACCTGAAGAAACTTTGCAGGATTTAATGCAGAATTCAGATTACCAGAATATACTTCGTATTTCAAAATACAATCCCTAATGACAAAAAAAAGAGCCGTCTGTTTCCAGACGGCTTAAATTTTTTATAGCATTAATGTACTACTCCGGATGTATAGCTTCAACGGGGCAAACATCTGCACAAGCACCACAATCGGTACATAATTCAGGATCAATTTTGTAGATATCACCCTCGGAAATAGCTTCTACAGGACATTCATCAATACAAGTTCCGCAAGCTGTACAATCATCATTAATTACGTAAGCCATTTTTAAAAATATTTTAATTAATAATCAGTTAATAATAGTTCCTTTTACAAAAAGATGCGCAAATATACAATTATTTAAAAAATACACGAAAGGAAAATAAAATTTCATTCCTGTTTTTGAAAAAAATATCTGAAATTGAATTACCAGAAGGGTTTTGAAGTAGTCTGGAAATTTATTTCAGATGGTTTACGGCCAGGCAGGCCATCAGACCAATTCCGGTTTCAATAGATTTTTCATTTACCAGAAAGCCTGATGAATGTAATCCTGCGGGGTTTTCTTCTCCGGGGAAACCTACACCCAGGCGGAAAAAGCAAGCCGGGAACTTCTGAGCAAAATAGGCAAAATCTTCAGATGTCATACGAATTCCCAAATCCAAGACATGCTCATCTCCCAGATACTTCCCTGCCAGGCTTTTTGAATTAATTGTTAACTCTTCATTATTTATCAGAGCAGGATATCCTTTGCGAATTTCAATATCACAACTTCCTCCCATACTTTTTGTTAAATTCACACTCATCTGAGTGATTCTTCGATGAACTTCTGCTCTCCATTCTTCGTCCATTGTTCTGAAGGTTCCTTCAATTTTCACCTCATCAGGGATAACATTGGTTGCACCATTGGCAATAAGTTTACCAAAAGAGAGAACCGTGGGAGTATCCACTCTTGCACCACGGCTGACAATTTGCTGCAAAGAAACAATCAAATGAGAGGCAATAAGAACCGGATCAACCAGTTGATGAGGCATGGCTCCATGTCCGCCTTTTCCTTTTACGGTAATATATATCTCATCACTGGAAGCCATGTACTTTCCGGGCCTGAAACCAACCACTCCGGCCGGTATATCAGGTTGCACATGCAAAGCCAGAATCGCATCGGGTTCCGGGTCATCCAGGGCACCTTCCTCCAGCATCTGTTTTGCACCACCGGGCAGGTATTCCTCAGCAGGCTGAAAGATCAGGATCACAGTTCCTTCAAACTCATTTTTGATTTGATTCAGGATCGCTGAAGCACCCAGTAAACATGTCATATGCACATCGTGCCCACAGGCATGCATAACTCCTTTATCTATTGAGATAAACTCAAGGTTATTCTTTTCCTGCACCGGCAAAGCATCCATATCTGCTCTCAGAGCAATGGTCTTATTTCCCGGATTCCGGCCTTCAATTCTGGCAATTATTCCGGTTCCGGCATATCCTTTTTTAAACGGAATACCAAAATCTTCCAGTTTTTCAGAAATATATGCAGAAGTGGCGTTTTCATTAAAAGAAAGCTCAGGATATTTATGCAGGTGCCGGCGGATTTTTAAGGCTTCTTCAAAAAACTCACGTGAAAGTATTTTTATCTTATTTATCATATACTATATAAAATAATGCTTGTCAAAAATTCGGCTGGATATGGGATATTATTTGCTGAAGATCATCTTAAGCCCCATCAAAACAATAAAAACACCAAATACAGGCTTTAGTGTTTTGGCAGGAATATTTACAGAAAGCAAGGACCCCAGATACTGCCCAACCGCAAAAGCTGCAACAATAATCAGTGCATGTTTAAAATGAACATAACCGTTTTTGTAATAATTATAGGCACCGAATACAGCCATGGGAAACATCAGAACAGCCAGACTTGTTCCCTGAGCTTCATGTTGATTGAACCCAAACAAAAATACCAGTGCCGGAACAATTATAACACCCCCACCTACACCTAATCCTCCGCCAACAGTTCCGGCCAGGAGCCCTATAACAACCAGGGTAATGATTTCATTTAATTGCATAGTTTAAAAATCCAGACTTAATGAAAAATAAAACATCATGGGTTGAACTTTAAAATTTTCAACACCCCAGGCCCAGTCAGCCCTTACAAAGTAACCAAAAACCGTACTTCTTAATCCAAAACCGTAGCCGCCAATAATGGGTTCCCTGTTTGACTGAACAATAACCGTAACCGGACCATTTTTAATCTCCTCCTTATCATAGGAATTTTCGCCTGCATAAGGGTTCCAACCGGTCCAGGCAGTTCCGATATCTCCAAATCCAACTACCTGAAAGTTATGTAGGAATTTGTTTGCAATGGGTTGATTTGCCAGATACCTGATAATGGGCCACCTGATTTCTGAATTTATAAGTGCAAAATTATTTCCGTTACGGATATTTTGTTTAAATCCTCTCATGTTGGTGGCAAGTGTCTGAAAAACATAATTCTGATTATAATCAACAGGAATCGTCTTGTCAAACATGTTTTCAATATTAAAAATATTGAACCAGTTATCCACACCTCCCATGTAATAGATCAGTTTATTATGGCCAAATGAACTACTGGCAGCAAATCTGTTTGCCCAAATCAGGTCCCGGTGAATTTTCAGATAGTGGCGGAAGTCCCCTCCAATCACAAACACATCTGATTTTTTTCTTTCAAATTGTTCATAAACCTCACCGAATATCTTGAATCTCGTTCCGTTGTACAAATTTATTCCCCGGTAACGCGTATTATCATAAATGAGCTCCAGCTTTAAATTTCCCCAGGTAGCAAATTGATTGGGTTTGAAAAGATTACCTCTGTCGGTGGCCATATAAACTTGTTTGTCAGTACGAAGGCTCGCTGTTCCTTTTAAAGCCATCACCTGATTAAAAGGATATTTCATGGAATAAAATAACTGGTTGGAATTTACTTTCACCCAGTTTTGTCCATTATCTACATAGGCTTTATATGATTGCCGGTGAAAAATGATTTGCTTATCAATTCTCTTTTTCAGATTTTCAAAACTCACAAGGTATTCATTACTGTTAAAGTCCATTGAAAAACGGAATCCTCCAACAATTTTATAATCTTCAAAAAGATCATTAGCTCCAATTTTAAACATGTAGCCAATTCCGGGATTAAAGTAAACTCCACTCCCGCTGAAAGCCTGATAACTGTCACTCAGATAACCGAAATCAATCTGGTTAGCCATATAATCATTGTAAAAGGAAGTTTCATAAATACGAATAGGAGGCAGAGGAATGGTTGCCGTATCAAGATCAACATCCATCATATCTTTTCGAAGTAAATGCAAATAATAATTTTCTTTTTCAACTTCAAATACATAATTATTGATATCGACTTTGTTATCGGTCTCAAAATAAGCATATAAAGGCTTTGTTAGTGTATCTCTCATTTTTCTGTCTTCCTCAATGAGCTTTTGACGAATGATTTCGATACTATCCAGTTTATGAAGGTCCTTTGTGTGTTCAACTCTGAAAGACGTCTCTTCAGGGTTGTCTTTAAAACCAAGGTCATCCGGAAGCAGTTGTCCAAAATACATATTATATTTTCCGTCTTCATACACCACTTCACCATACATTGAAGATAATGGACTGTAATCTTCTTCCAGTATATTGCGTGAATAATCAGTCAATGGCTTTGAATTCGCAAAATATCTGTAATGGACTGTTGTATCAACGAAACTTATTGTACTGTCAAAAAGTGAATAATAACGATTTATGATCCCATTCTGGTCACCAAGGTAAAGAAACTCATTTTTCTTCATATTAGCCGGATAGGTTTTATCCATATATTTGTCATCGGATAAACGTGTAAGGATCGGCGAACGATTGTTTACATGGTACAAATAAAGGTTATAATTCTGTCCGACCTCTGTATTGTGAGAATTGTCAAAACTCAGTGTATCATTTACCCGGTTTGAGCTAAACAAAATGCTTTCACCATGCTTCGTATATCTTGGATGCAGGTCATCGGCAAGGTCATGGGTGAGTTGTTCAAATGCACCTGATTCGAGATCAAAAAGGAACAAATCTGTCAATCCGCTTTTCATGGCAGAAAACACCAGTTTGGCACCATCAGGAGAATATCCTACGTCCATGATTTTATCAAAATACAGAACGTGTTTGCGCTCAATCTTTTTAGTGGCTGTTCGGTAAAACAGTATATCCAGTCCCCCTTTTTCCTCCGTGATTGCTATCAGCATTTTTCCGGTAGGATGCCATGCTAATATGGGATAGGAATAATCAATAATTTGTTCAACCTTAGGCTCTTTCCTGTAAATCTTTTTTGTTTTTCCTGTTCTAACATTATAAATCCATATTTTATACCGGCCCAGATCATTTGTTACATAAGCAATATTTCTTCCATCAGGACTCACCTTAATATTTTGGTAAACTACTTTCTTCTTAGGTTTTCTTACTATTTTTTGTCCATCAGGCTGTTCTGCATCGGGAAGTTCCTCGTTGTATTTTTCCTTATAATAATTTAACCAGTTTTCATTAAGTTTTTTTAATGGTACGCCTAAAACATAATACAGGCCTTTATTGAAATCTTTATTGATCTTTGTGATGTACAATACATCAGGAATAATATTTACGCCATAAGTGTCGGCTATAAATTTCCAGAACGAATGACCTGCTATTTCTGCATCTTCCTTTTCAATCCGGTTCAGTTTTTTGAATTTACCAGACAGAATTGCATCTTTCACCATATTTTCAGTTTCAAAATCCCAATGATTCGAAAGAAAAGATACCATTCCTTTTATATACCAGTCAGGAATTACCATTTTCGACGAATTTTTTGTTCTGGGTTTACCCGGGTTCCCATATAACATCTCGTTTACGATGGTATAGGAAAGGGCTTTTTTTATTTCCTGATTATACTTCCTGTGGTCTCCCTCATAATAAAGAAAAACCTTATTGTCAATAATGGTTGAAACGCCTCCAAGATTATACTCATCCATTCCTGATATCAGGCCAATATTACTCTGCCTGAAATCTGACAATTTATTGAACATCAGCAGAATCAGCCTTCTGTCAAGTTGATGATCCAGAAAACTCTCAAGTTCCATAAGTTGTTTATTGGCATATTGGCCTGTATATTCGGCAAGGTCTCTGCCATATTCATTGAAATAAACATCAAATTTCTCAAAACGGTAAAACGACCAATAAAAACTGTTGTACTGAACCCTGTTCTTTCCAAAAGTCATTTGAGATCCACGATAAAACTGGCCTGTAGCAGACAACGTGGATACCAGAAAAACAACTGATAATAAATATTTTAATCTATATTTATTCATGGAAATTAATCCGTAAAGTCAACAATTATTAACACTAAACAACGTTAATTATGAACATAAAGTTTAAATATAAAAGAAAATACTAATAATTTTCAAATTTTATAGCTACAAATTTAAACTTTATTAATTTTGAAACGTTTAAAATACCGATACTTTTCAGGATTTAAGGCTTTTTATATCATTCTTTCGATATTTTAAACGGATTTTTGCTAAAATTTGAAATTTAGTAAAGTTATCATACAAATTTTTTAATCTTATAAAAATGAAAAAAATAATCGCAGCATTTGTTATCCTGGTCTTTCTGCCAGGACTTTATGGAATTCATGCTCAGCAGACAGGTCCAACAATCGCATTTGAAGAAAAAGTACATGACTTTGGAAACATAAAAGAAGAGGCTGGTTTGGCGACCTTTAATTTTAAGTTTAAAAATACAGGGAGTGAGCCACTTATTATCAACAGAGTTACAGCTTCATGTGGCTGTACCTCACCAACCTGGACCAAAGAACCGGTTCCTCCGGGAGGCGAAGGTAAAATTCAGGTGGCATATAATCCTAAAAATCGTCCGAATAAATTCAATAAGTCGATTACAGTTTACTCCAATGCATCGCAGAAGGTAGTTGCCTTGCGTATTACAGGAAATGTAATTCCCAAGCCAAGAACCATAGAAGATGATTTTCCCTTTCTTATCGGGAATGTTCGTTTTAAGACAAATCACATGGCCTTTGTTAAGGTGAACAAAGGGCAAAAGAAAACGGTTAATATTCAGGTTATTAATACTTCCGATCAAAATCAAACCATTAGTTTTTCGCAGGTTCCGGCTCATCTCAAACTGGAAGCGCACCCGGCCACATTAAAGCCAAAAGAAAAAGGAGTGATTACCGGTGTTTATGATGCATCTAAGGTAAATGACTGGGGCTTTGTAGTAAACAGGGTACTGGTGAATTACAATGGTAAGGAAGACAGAAATAACCGTCTGACCATCTCAGCTACCATCTCAGAAGATTTTAGCAATATGACTCCGGAGCAAATAGAGAATGCAGCGAGGATTGAATTTCAGGAAAAGGTTTTTAATTTTGGTAAGATGAGTCAAAAATCAACAGTTGAGCATAATTTTGCTTTTAAGAATACAGGTAAAACTGACCTAATGATTAGAAAAGTACGTTCAAGCTGCGGATGTACTGCTGTAACCCCCAGAGAAACTACAATTAAGCCGGGAGGCACAAGCCAGATAAAGGCTATTTTTAATTCCGGTACAAGGGTAGGCACTCAAAATAAGTCGATTACTGTAATTACAAATGATCCTAAAAACCCAACTGTAGTTTTGAGGGTAACAGGTACTGTTGAAGCTCCTGCAAAATAATTCAATTGTTCTTTAGTATATTATAAAACACCGGCGTGCCGGTGTTTTTATTTTTCAATTGAAAACAAATGATTAAAAAGTAGGGCGATTTAATTCAATTTTATATTTTTGCCAGCTGAATTTTTAAAAAGCTTTTTTGTACGAATATAAATCAGGAAACAATGTTACACACAAACTTAAAACATATAGAAACGGAAGAGGAATACAAAAAGGTGTTGAGCGAATACGAGAATGTTATGATTTGTTGCGGACGGATGGGGCCTATGTGTATTCCTGTTTATGCATCGATGGTGGAACTTGAAGTTGATTATACTGATGTTGCTTTTTTTGATATGGATTTTGACATACCGGTTGCCATGGTCATTCGTAGTCTTCCTGAGTGTATGGGTTTTATGGGATTACCGTTTACGGTATATTATAAAAACGGAAAGGTTGTCAAAGCAACAAGCAGCATACAGTCAAAAGAACAGATTACAGAGATACTGGAACAGGAATTCGGATTATAAACCGTGCCCGGGAACAAGAAACTCTAAGCCTGCAAAGAATTGCGGGCTTTTTAATTTTTGGTGAGAACTTTTCTGGTTACCGGAAAAGTATTAACTTCGTAATCTATGGCAGCCAGGAAGGAAAAAAAAGACAACAAAAGTGCTCTTCAGGTGAGCAGTGGTATTGCTCGCCCAACCTCAGTAAATAAAGAGGCCTACCGGTTAACACGTGAAAAACGGAAAAAAATATTACCTGCCGGGGATTATATAAAGGGTATCCTGAACCGGGACAAGGTGCTTTTGAGCCAGGCGATTACCATCATTGAAAGTTCGCACCCTTCGCATAAGGAGATTGCCAGGAAAATTGTTGAAAGCTGTATCCCTTATAGCGGAGATTCTATAAGAATTGGTATTACCGGTGCCCCGGGAGTTGGAAAAAGTTCTTTTATTGAATCACTGGGAATGCAAATTACCTCAACCGGAAGGAAGCTTGCGGTTTTAACCATTGACCCCAGTAGTGAGAAATCCGGGGGGAGTATCCTGGGTGATAAAACCAGAATGGAAAAGTTATCTGTTGACCCTCATACTTTTATCAGACCTTCACCCTCATCCGGGACACTTGGGGGTGTGGCAGAAAAAACCCGCGAAACCATAACCTTATGTGAAGCTGCCGGATACGATACCATTATGGTTGAAACTGTGGGTGTCGGGCAGTCGGAAACAGCAGTTAATTCCATGGTGGACTTTTTTTTGCTCCTGATGCTAACCGGCTCGGGTGATGAGTTACAGGGGATAAAACGGGGGATAATGGAAATGGCAGATGCTTTGGTCATAACCAAGGCAGATGGAGACAACCTGCAGAAAGCCGTTCAGACGCAGGCAAAATTCAAAAATGCACTGCATTTTTTCCCGGTTACTGATTCGGGATGGGTCCCCAAAGTGTTAATCTGTTCTTCTTTTTCGGGTTTAGGCCTGACTGAAGTATGGGAAGCGATCCTGGAGTTTGTCAGTGCAGTAAAAAATAATTCATGGTTTCAGAATAACAGGGACCAGCAGGCTATTTACTGGCTGAAACAAACCATTGAAGAAGGTATGAAGCAACATTTTTACAACGATCCTGTTATTAAAGAAGAACTGAACAATCTGAAAAAAGACATACTTTCCGGCAGAACCAGTCCGGTACTGGCGGCAAACAAAATACTGGAGAACTATTTTAAGAACCAGAAATAAATTTTATTCTGAATATGAAGAAAAATATTGCCATTGTTGCAGGAGGAGATTCATCGGAATATCAAATATCTTTAAACAGTGCGAAGGAAATAGCAGTTGCTTTAGATACCCGGAAATATAATATTTTTACAGTCCTGATCAGACGAGGCAGATGGATTATAAAAATTGGGACCAAGGAGGTTCCTGTGGATAGAAATGATTTCTCCATCCTGACTTCTGAAGGAAAAGTGAAATTCGACCTTGCCCTTATTGCCATTCACGGAACTCCCGGGGAAGATGGTAAATTACAGGCATACTTTGAACTTTCAGGTGTGCCCTATACCAGTTGCAATTCATTTACTTCGGCTCTTACTTTTAACAAATTTGCCTGTAAAAGTTTTTTAAAAGAATTCGGAATCCCAATGGCCGAAAGTGTTTTACTCAGGAAAGAGGAAGGTTTTGAAATTTCTGAAATTTCCGGGAAACTTAAGTTCCCCTGTTTTGTTAAACCCAATAACAGTGGTTCGAGTTTTGGAATTTCAAAAGCCGGTAATGAAAAGGAACTGCTGAAAGGAATAAACAATGCCTTTAAAGAAGATGATGAAATTATCATAGAATCCTTCATTGAGGGTACAGAAGTTTCAGGGGGGCTGGTCATAACAAGTAAAGGAAAGCATGTTTTTCCACTTACGGAAATTGTTACTGACAATGATTTTTTCGATTATGAAGCCAAATACACTGAAGGGAAAACAGATGAAATAACTCCGGCAAGAATTTCTGAGGAGATGAAGGAAAAATGTCAATCCTATTCTTCCCTGATTTATTCCAAGTTGGCTTGCCGTGGAATTGTAAGAATCGATTACATTATTTCAGGAAATATACCCTATTTTCTGGAGATCAATACAATTCCCGGCATGAGCGCCGAGAGTATTATTCCAAAACAGATCGCTGCTTACGGAAGAAAAACCGGTGAAATCTTCGACATGGTAATTGAGGAATCACTAAACCCGTAAACTGCTCTGCCAAATAAGCGGGTGTCAGTAATCTGTTTATCAAAAACTGCCAATATTAATTTCCGTCAGAATTAATTTCTGTAAAGCCAAATGCTTCTTTTCGGTATAAATCAATGGGTGCACATGTGCAAACCAGGTTCCTGTCGCCATAAGCATCATCCACTCTTCCTACTGCCGGCCATAACTTCCTTTCCCTGACCCAAGCTGCAGGATAGGCAGCCTTTTCTCTTGGATAAGGATAATCCCATCCGTCAGAAACAGCAACATAATCAGTATGCGGGGCATTTTTCAGCACATTGTTATCTTTTGACCCGCTCTCTTTAACTTCCATAATTTCCCTGTGAATACCAATCATGGCTTCAATAAACTTATTCAATTCTCTTAGAGACTCACTCTCAGTAGGTTCCACCATTAGTGTGCCATGAACAGGGAATGAAAGTGTGGGGGCATGAAAACCGTAATCCATCAAACGCTTGGCAATATCCAGTTCGGTAATCCCAGTTTCAGCTTTTAATTTCCGGCAATCCAGTATCATTTCATGACCAACAAAGCCCTGTCTCCCTGTATAAAGGATATCGTAATAATCCTTTAGCAGGTTGGCCAGATAATTGGCATTGAGGATGGCCATGGCAGTGGATTCTTTCAAACCTTCACCCCCAAGCATTTTAATATATCCGTATGAAATTGGCAAAATACTGGCACTTCCGAAGGGTGCAGCAGAAACTGTGGTAATTCCTTTTTTACCGCCGGTTTTTACATAAGGATGGCCGGGGAGAAATTCCACAAGATGCCTGGCAACAGCAATCGGACCCACTCCGGGGCCTCCGCCACCATGAGGAATGGCAAAAGTCTTATGCAGGTTTAAATGGCATACATCGGCACCAATGGTAGCAGGGTTTGTATATCCTATCTGCGCATTCATATTGGCTCCATCCATATACACCTGACCACCATATTCATGGATTACAGATACCATTTCTATAATTTCCTCTTCAAAAACACCGTGGGTGGAAGGATAGGTCACCATAAATCCTGCCAGGTTCTCTTTATTATTTTTGGCATGACTTCGCAGGCTTTCCAAATCAATATTCCCTTTCTCATCACAATCCACCACGACAACCTTAAAACCTGCCATTACAGCGCTTGCCGGATTGGTACCATGTGCGGAAGAAGGAATTAACACAACATTCCGGTTTCCTTCACCCCTGCTTTCGTGCCATGCACGGATAACAGAAAGGCCGGTGTACTCACCTGCAGCACCTGAATTTGGCTGAAAACTCACGGCACTGAATCCGGTGATTGCTTTCAGGTCTTCTTCCAGTTCCTTAATCAGTTCATGATACCCCTGTGCCTGATCTTCAGGTACAAAGGGATGAATATTGCCGAACTCCTCCCAGCTGAGTGGTAGCATTTCAACGGCAGCATTCAGTTTCATGGTACAGGAACCCAGGGAGATCATAGAATGTGTTAAAGAAAAGTCTTTTCTTTCCAGTGCCTTAATATAACGCATCATCTCCGTTTCTGAATGATAGTTGTGAAAGATATCCAGCGTTAAAAATGAACTTTTCCGGAGGAATTTCTCATTAAATGCAATTTTCTCCGATTCTTTACCTGTGATTTTTGTATTTTCCTTTAATAAAGCTTTAGCAAAAACAGAGATAAGCAAATCAATATCTTTATCTGAGGTGGTTTCATCCAGGCTTATTCCAATATGATGATCGTCAATATACCTCAGATTTATTTCATTTCTCAATGCTTCCTTCCGGACAGCTTCAACATTCTTAACATTGGGCAATTCAATTTTCAGCGTATCAAAATAATTTTTGTTCAGCTGGTTTAGCCCAAGTTGTTTCAATCCGGTTTCCAGTCTTATTGCCGCATTGTGTGCATGCATGGCAATCCGTTTCAATCCTTCCGGCCCGTGATACACAGCATACATACCAGCCATAGTTGCCAGCAGGGCCTGAGCGGTACAAATATTGGAAGAAGCACGCTCCCGTTTTATATGTTGCTCACGGGTCTGCAGAGCCATTCTGAGAGCCTGATTTCCCTGCGCATCTACCGTCAGTCCGATAATTCTTCCGGGCAGATTTCTCTTGAATTTTTCCATGGTTGCAAAGTAGCCCGCATGGGGGCCTCCAAAACCGATTGGCACTCCGAAACGTTGCGTTGATCCAACCACAATATCAGCGCCCCATTCTCCGGGAGGGCTTAATAATGCAAGACTGAGTATATCTGCAGCAACCGTTACCAGTGCTCCTGTGGAATGGGCTTTTTGCACGAATTTGCGAAAGTCGGCAATTTCACCATCCGCACCAGGATATTGTACCAATACCCCAAATATATTTTCATCCGGTTCAAAGTCAGCAAAATCACCGGTAATAATTTCTATGCCTGCATTTCCGGCCCTGCCTTTCACCACTTCGAGAGTTTGCCTGAACACATTTTTATCTACAAAAAACTTAATGGCTCCGGCTTTCACCATTGCTCTTGGTCTTAAGCGGAAAGACATAAGCATGGCCTCCGCTGCTGCGGTTGCTTCATCAAGTAAAGAAGCATTGGCAACTTCCATGCCTGTTAAATCCATGACTACTGTCTGGAAATTCAGCAGTGCCTCCAGCCTTCCCTGAGAAATTTCTGCCTGATAAGGGGTATAAGAAGTATACCATACCGGATTTTCCAGGACGTTTCGTTGAATAACCGCCGGAAGTATAGTTCCGTAATATCCCAGGCCAATATATGTTTTATAAAGCTTATTTTTTGCAGCTATACTACGTATCCTGGAGAAGTATTCGTATTCACTTATTCCTTTTTCCAGTTTCAGAGGTTCTTTTACGCGGATAGAATCAGGGATTGTTTTTTCAATTAATTCATCCATGGAGGAAACTCCGGTTTTACCGAGCATTTCCTGTATTTCTTCATTCCGTGGTCCTATATGCCTGTTTTTAAAAGAATCAAAAGCCATAATATTCTTTGTATTAGTTGTTCAATAAACCAGTTTCTTTACAGCGTCAAAAATAAACAGCTGTTTTTGGATTTAATATGATTTTTTACATAAAAAAGGTGAATCGCTGACCTGGTAATTTCCCGGTTATGTCTAAAGCATTTCCATATTGATAAAGGGATTGGTACTCAGCTCATCTCCAATTGTTGTTTCTCCTCCATGGCCGGGAAAAACCCGGATATCCGGACCCAGAGGAATGATCTTCTCATAAATACTCTTCATCAATACATTATAATCACCTCCGGGTAAATCCGTACGTCCGATACTTCCTTTAAAAAGGACATCTCCTGTAAAAAGCAGGCCTTCGTCTTTATTGAAAAAAGCTACACTGCCAGCAGAATGGCCGGGCACATGAATGATCTCCAGGCTGCTATTCCCAAATACAACATCCTGTCCTTCTTCCAATGAGGGCTCCGGAACCGGAGAGGGCTCTACCTGTACACCAAATATTTTTCCATGTAATGGAGCTTCCTTCATTAAAACTACATCAAGTTTATGACATTCAGGGGTAAGCTTATAGCTTTCTTTTATAAAGCCCGTTCCACAAACATGATCCACATGCCCGTGAGTTAATATGGATTTCACAAGTGTTAGTCCTTCTTCTTCAATAAACTCTTTTAATATTGTTCTCTCATCTTTATCGATACATCCTGGATCAATAATAATACATTCGTTGGTTTCATCGTTTACCAGCCATGTGTTTTCCTGGAAAGAATTAAATATAAATCTGCTTATCTTAATCATTTTTAAATTATTTCTAAATTATTGTCGTTACTGGTCCCTTTGAGCATGGGTACAAATGAAAATTTTCCGTGTTTGCTTTTTTTAAAAACGCCATCTTCTTTCTTTTCAATTAGCAGCATTTCCTGAAAAGTTGAACTTCCCAGGGGAATTACCAGTTTCCCACCTGTTTTTAATTGATCCAGTAAGGTTTCGGGAATCTCAGGAGCTGCAGCCGTTATTAATATCCGGTCAAACGGGGCATAGGTTTTTTGTCCTGCGAAACCGTCCCCATAAAAAAATTTTAATTGATATCCCATGAAATTAAGCAGTTGCTGGGTTGTTATGAAAAGCTTTCTTTGCCTTTCAATGGTAAAAACTCTTGCCCCCAGTTCGGCCAGCACAGCAGCTTGGTAACCAGAACCCGTACCCACTTCAAGTACCTTCATGTGGGGTCTTACATCAAGCAATTCAGTTTGAAAAGCAACCGTGTAAGGCTGTGAAATAGTTTGCCCCTGACCAATAGGGAATGCCTGATCTTTGTAAGCAAAATTGATAAATCCTGTATCCATAAAAAGATGCCTGGGCACTTTACCTAAAGCGGAAAGAACGCGTTCATCCTTTATTCCTTTCCTTTTAACTTCTTTGATAAGGTTCTTTCTCAGTCCTTTATGCCTAAAAGTATCTTCTAACATTCCAGGGTAAAAATTATGGTTTTCAACAATTAACGGTTAATAAAACAATCAAATAAATCAACAATGCTTCATCAATTTACTTTAAGTTTGCAAAAACGCTACAAAAATATGATAAAAATTGGTGTTTCAATTGATGACAGCCCGGTAAAAGAATATTTAGATCTCCTGTCAGGAGAAAATCCTTTTCTTATCTCGGGTTTTTCCCACTCTGTTAATTCAAAAATAAACAACCAAAGTGACATTCAAAAAAACAGTTCTTTTATTTCATTACTTGAAAATTCGGATGCCATCCTGTTTCTGGAAGGGAAATTAATGGAGTATGACAAAATAAACTATGCCCTGAAGAAATTCAAACATGTTTTTTTAACCAGGATCAACACAATTCCCCGGCAAAAATTGCTGGAATTTCAAAAGCTTGCCAGTGAAGCAAATGTCGTTTTGAAAGCAGCAAATCCTATATTGTTCAATCCGGCATACATTTCATGTAAACAGGAACTGGTCCGGCCCAGGTTCATTGAGATTAAAAGAAAAGAAGTCCCGGCATTCAGAACAAAAGAAGATATTGCAAAAGATCTGGCGATGGATTTGGAATTTGTTTTCATGATAACCAACAGTACTCCGAAAAAAGTTTTCACAAGTGGGTCGGTGAGTACTGCAGAGATACCTGTATTTATTAATTCCCGGGTTGAACTTGAAAATGGTGCTTCGGCTAATATCAGTTATGATTTTCTTCAATCAGAGCAGAAACACACTGCTATCATTCATTTATATGAGCAATCCTTTTTTATAAATTTCAGAAGCTTTGAAACGCACAGAAACCGGCTTAATGAGGGTGAAATACCTTCAGAACAAATTATCAGTAAGCCTGTTGCACTTATTACAGACGCTTTTAGCCCTGGTGGACAGAATCCGTTTCAACTGGAAATGATTGAATTTTATGAAAGTATTTCAGGGATAAAAGATCCTTCCATCACTTTTGATAATTCTCTCATGGCCCTGGATACAGCCAAATCTGTTTTGAACAATATTCATGTACCCAAATCAAACACGGTTAGTTGATTTTAAAAACCAATTGGTCACCAAACCCGTATATTCAATTTAAAGTCTTTAAAAAAAACCGGAAAACATAGTCCTGCAAAGACTTTTTGTTCATTTTACATACTAAAATCAATTAAAAAGAGTTATTTTCATAAATCCCTTTGGCTACTTTAAAGTTGGTTTTGATTTTGTAAATGTACCAACCGGGGTTCCCTAATTATAAATCAATGAACAGAAAAGTTCAACGGTTAAAATACCTGATCTCTGACTTCCTTGCCGGTGCTGCCAGCTGGGTTTTATTTTATTCTTTCAGGAAGGTTTTTATTGAATCCTCCAAATTTGGGTATAAGATTCCTGTTGAACCTGATAAGAAATTCTGGATCAGCCTGATACTGATACCCACTTTCTGGTTGGTGATGCATTTTTTTTCGGGATATTATAAAACTCCTTTCCGGAAATCAAGACTTCAGGAACTGGGTAAAACCTTTCTTATTAGTCTGTTTGGTACATTAATCCTGTTTTTTGTCCTCATCCTTGACGATACCGTTAAGGATTTTAGCAGTTATTATCTTTCTTTTGGTGTTCTTTTCACACTCCAGTTTTTTCTGACCTATATTCCAAGGCTTATCATTACATCCCGCACAAATCATAAGATCCATACGGGAAAACTCGGTTTTAATACCCTGTTAATTGGCGGGAACGGAAAAGCATTGAAGATTTATACTGATCTGACAGAAGGTAAAAGATCCTCAGGGAATAAATTTATCGGATACATCAACATCAATTCAAACCCCACAGATCCTCTGGATCAATTTATCCCCAGGCTTGGGAAACTTGATAATGTAACTGAAATAATAAGAGAGAAAAAGGTGGAAGAGGTTATTATTGCCATGGAAACCGGGGACCATAAAATGATTGGACAGATCATTAACAAACTGAAAGAGACAATGATTATTATTAAGGCAATTCCCAGTACTTACGAAATTCTTGCCGGCCGGGTAAAGATGTCTTCGGTTTATGGGACACCGCTTATCGAAATATCGCATGAATTGATTCCGGTGTGGCAGGAAACACTGAAATATTTTCTTGATTTTTTTGTTTCCATATTAGCCCTGATCATTACCCTGCCTTTATCCATAGTCCTGGCTGTTATTATTAAACTCACTTCATCCGGACCGGTAATTTTTACTCAGGAGAGAATTGGAAGATATGGCAAACCGTTTAAGTTATATAAGTTCCGGACCATGTATAAGAATGCGGAAGAAAACGGACCTTCCCTGTCATCGGAAGACGATAAAAGAATCACACCCATCGGAACCTTTATGAGAAAGGTAAGGCTGGATGAAATTCCGAATTTTGTAAATGTACTTCTGGGTGAGATGTCCCTGGTAGGGCCAAGGCCTGAAAGACAGTTCTTTATAGATCAGATCATGGAAAAAGCTCCGCAATACATCCATTTGCAAAAAGTTAAACCCGGAATTACATCCTGGGGCCAGGTCAAATACGGCTATGCTGCAAATGTTGATGAAATGGTGGAAAGACTAACATACGATTTGATCTACATTGAGAATATGTCGTTTTATGTGGACCTTAAAATCCTGATTCATACAGTCCTTACTATTATTAGAGGGAGGGGGAAATAAGGTTTCTTTCCCTGGATTAGAACCTAATTAATAATTGACATAAATAGAGTTAAAGTACCATACGGATAAAAAACAATAGACCCGCTATTTTGGGGCCTATTGTTCTATGGTTACAAAACCTTATTGCTTCACAATCTGGAAAACTCTGGGTTTGTCTTCCATCATTACTTTAATGAAATACATTCCTGGTTTCAATTCCATTAAATCAAGTTGAAGAGCTTGTCCACTCGGTTGTATTCTGATGTTATAAGTTTTCCCAAAAGAATCAAACACCATGATATCTTTTGTTAAGACATCATTATTATTTAGCTCAATGTAAATCACACCAGTTGTTGGATTTGGATAAACCTTAATTTTATCAACAGTTTCCAGAGTTTCTTCATTTGATGAAAGGGTCAGGCTCTTATTAAAATTGCATTTTTTGGAATATGAATTTGCACGTGTAGCCATAGACACTTTGTGACCTTCACCAATACTTGATACAGTCCATGTTAATTCACCTCCATCAAAACTAACATTAAAACCTCCTCCACCGGAAACAAATAATTCAGGTTGGGGTTGGGATGTTAAGCCCCCGCCAATCATAATATTGTCAGCGCCATGTGGTACAAATACATCATAATCATTGTCATTCTTATATACGAAATGTGCAGTATAAGTTCCGTTTGCATTTTCTGTAATACAATCGAGGCTTGGTTTTACAGCATGTGTACCAGGACCATATGGATTGACAAATAATTGTCCGTTTTCATTTGTAATGTTGTAATTGGTTGCGACAGCCGTAGGAACAATTGTATAAGTTCCAGCCAATCCACTATAATCGGGTTCAATAATAAAACCAGGACTTCCTCCAAACACAATTACTTCGTCATCTTTATTAACAAATCCTGAATATGAAAACTCAATAGTTGGCATTTCACCGGCATTAATAACCTGATCAATGGCTGAAACTGTAAGAGCTGCCTTGCCAACCATAATGTCCTGGGCTTCTTCAGGTGAAGCATTGTAATTTTCATTTCCTTCCTGATTTGCAATAATTGTAACTGCTCCTGCATTATGAATGGTCAGAGCATCTCCTGCAATACTTGCAACAGATGCATTACTGCTTGTAAAAGTTACTGGTAAATTACTGCTGGAAACAGCTGATAACGAGTAAGGACCATCCCCATAGATAATTGTAGAGGGTAAAAGGTCAAAACTAATGGTTTGTTCAGCCTTATTTACCGTAAGAATCTGTATAATATCCATTGCAGGAAGATAGTTTTCATTTCCGGCCTGGCTTGCTCTAATGTTCACAATTCCTGCTGAAATAATAATTGCGGTACTTCCTTCAATTTTAACAATATTGGTATCACTACTTGTATATATGAGTCCTAAACTACTATTAGAAGTGGCAGTCAGATCAAATGGAACATCCCCAAATGTTTTTGCCTCAATAGGATTAAATGTAATGGTCTGTTCGGCTTTTGCCACCTTTAATTCACCATTTACTATAGCCGTATTGTAATTTACTAATGCTGATGAATTTGTAAGTGCAAATAAAGAATAATCATATTCACCGGATTCAATAAAATCAGCCTTTTTTAGTTGAATCTCAGGTACAATTTCATGTAACCCGGCAGGAACAATTTCAGTTGTTGCATACGTATTATCCCCATTTTGGATACTAAAGCTTGGATAGCCTTCTGCCATTATGTTTTCCATTAATTCATCATACATCAGGCCTTCAACACTTACTGTATATTCAGGTTGTGCTTCCCCGTAGTTCATGCTTTCATCCGGGGCTGTAAACCTGAGATTTGCCGGGAGTATTGTAAGTTCACCCAGGTTATAGGTAATCTCAAAGTTTCCGGACTCAAGCCTGGGTTCTCCTGTTCCCTCTTCATTCCCCGAAAGGTATGCCGCCGGAACTATGATATGTGTTCCAACAGTTGTGCCGGTAATTAAATTTATGGCATATAATTCAGGCATTTCCCATTCACCCGGGTCTCCGGAGATTTCACCCCCATTATACTCGCCGTCTGTAACTACATCGGCTGCATCCAGAATAACTGCCAGATTATTCCAGCTTTCATCCTGTATATCCACCCCGTTTACCAATGGCCGGGCATTCACAAGAGGCCGGGCGTTTACGAGAGGCCTGGCATCTGCCACAGCAAAATAATTTACAGAAACATCTGAATTCACTAATGGTCTTGCATTTACAAGCGCCCTGGCATTTACAAGTGGTCTGGCATTTACCAATGGCCGGGCATTTATCAATGAATAGCTGTTGTAATCACCGGATGATTCAACATTCTGATATTCAAATACAGATTCCTTTGCAATATCCACAATCCTGTTAACCAATGGTCTTGCATTTACCAATGGCCGGGCATTCACCAGTGCTCTGGCACTAACCAGAAACTGAAGACCGGCCAGGTCAGAATTCACCAGCGGCCGTGCATTCACCAGCGGCCGTGCATTCACCAATGGACGGGCATCAACCAGGGCAATTTCTTCAGCAATATTGTACGTATGGGAGAGTACCAAAGAGTTCAGAAAAACTTCCGGTGAGGCAATATTGGAAGAATCAAATGCATAGGTAAACTCAACTGGGCCAATATCATCACCGTAGGTTATGCTCATATCATTTGGAGTAATCGTCAGGGGCATCTTTTCAATGTTCAGAAAGCCATCCTCAAATTCAAACTCAAATTTCTCATCCAGAGATATATCCAACTCGCTGTACATTGGATCCGTAGTATCCAAAATCAGGCTCAGGTTAAGTCTTGGCCTTATAATATAAGTACCTACATTACTTAAATCATTCACGTTTTCCCCCGGGCTGACCAAAACAGAAGCAATTCTTAGTTTCTCATCCTCAGTTAAGTCAGACTCGGTAAGAGGAATGTTGTCCACGGTTATTGTTGTAGTAAAAACCGGTAATTTTTCTCCAAATTTTTTCGTTTGGTTATGCGCTGTAATTTTAACATTCCTTTTCGTTATTCCATAAAAATATACTGCATTGGAAGTACCTCCATCCAGCAGGCTGCTTGAAATGGGCTCTGTAAAGGCTTCAATGGAGGGATTCCCCAGAAATACAGGTATATCAGCAACAATTAAATTTTCATTCTGGTAAGTTACAGACTCATCTGGTAAAGCTTCTCCCCTGAATAATACCTGAGTAGATTCTGTGAGATAATCCCCGGTAACATTAACTGTTATGGGTTCTTCCCCCGGAATTGCACCGGAAGAATTTCCCAGTTCAATTAAAACAGGTGAAGGAGCAATATATGTAGAAATCGCAGCGTCAGCTTGTATAAAGCCATAACCCGTATTATAATCAAAACCCGGGTTTTCCATATCAATAGCTGTGGATGTTAACAATGTTTTGATATCATCCGGGGAAAGTTGCTCGCCGTCCCAGTATTTTGCTCTTGCTTCAATTAATAATGCAGCTACTGCAGCTGCATGGGGGGCAGCAGCAGAAGTACCGTGAAAATTCAAGATTCCGTCTCCATCCGGATCAAACTCAGGTGTATTGGGACTTAAATTTACCGTTGTTTCCACCCCGTTTGGAGCAGTGATTTCAGGTTTCTGCCGGGCAGTACCATTTACCGGTGTGCCACCAACCGAAGAAAATGAGGCAATGGTGGGAGGATCAACACCAAATTCCGGTGTATTGCTGTACAATACAGCACCAACTGCAATTGCTCCTTCAGCATTCGCCTGACCTACAATGGTTGAGGATCCAGTATTATACTCATTGATGGCCAGATCCCCACGGAAAACGATGTATTTAAAGTTTACATTATCTGAGCCTGAAGCCCTGGTAATCAGGATATTTGTTGAAGCACCACCTGGTCCAACCGTAAATGGTAAAACTTCAATAGGATAAGCTCCGGTATTTATAATATTGAATCCAAACAGGGTGGAACCGTTTTCATTGGAAAGATATATATCCAGATCGTTATTTGTTGTATATTGTGAAGCATTTGCATTATCTTCCCATTGTAACACAATCGTATAGGTGCCTTCAGTGAGTGAAATATTTTGAAAAATATCTCCCCCTCCAAAATTATGGGCTTCTCCCTGAATGCCACCTGGCGAAGGTGCAGGCAGGAAAGTGTTCTGATATGATTTATTGCTGTAATTACCTGCTGCAGAAATGTAGGTAACACCCTGAGCCTTTACCTGATCCACAGCCTGAGCTACAATACCATCCCGAAAAAATGGTTCGGTAATGTAGGTAATATCATCAACGATAACATCACTGCCTGCATCTTTAAGCGCAATAATTCCATTTGCAAAATCCTGTGCATTCAGAAAACCTGTATAAAATGCCAGCTCCGCTCCGGGTGCTATATCATGAACGATTTGCAACATGGCCCTTCCTTCATCTGAAAGTACGCCAAATGTTTGTGGGTAGTCTTTTAATACATGTACCGGTGTAACATTACCATCTAAATTGCCCGGGCCCGGAAGGTCACCGTTTGATACATCCGTGGCTGCTCCACCCAGGCTGTTGTAACTATCTGAAATGACTCCCACTTTTACACCTGCACCGCTTACATTAAAACCATTTCGTGCAAAATCGGATCGCATAGCTTTATCCCCGTCATTAAAACCAAGTCCGCTGTTTTTAGTAATCGCAGGATAAACGGGCCGGGCAAAACTTATAAATTGTGGAAAGTCATTTATCAGGATTAAATTTTCTATTGATAACCATCCTGTTATTGTTAATCCAGGCAAATCTTCACTTTCAATCTCCAGGCCAATAGATAATAGGGATGTCTTCATCCCTGCATATTGACCGGATAATGCAAGTACTTCAATTAAAACCTTTGTGCCATCTTTACTGATCTGGAATATGTCATCAGATTGAAACTGTGAAGGATCATTAACAGCAATATAAGTATTGTACAAAGAATTCAGTTCAGCACTTAAAAGTGAGTTTTCTAATTTACCTCCGTCAGGTGGTGCATAATAGGGAAATATATTTTCACCATCGCGGCAGTGAGATGAATTTATGCTTGCAGTAACTTCCTTCCATGCATCCGGATCCGAAGGATCCCTGTTTGGCAATAGCACACGCCACAATACTCTTTCTTTACTATCAAATTCAACAGAAAATACATTGTATTGACGACCTGACTTGAAATTTGGGTTTCCATTTGACCTGCCATTGTTTTTTTCTACGTAACTATCTTCCTGGGGTACTGTAATTTCATCGGAGTTTGGATTGTCATAACCGAAGTTTGCAATGTATTTTCCATTTCCTATGTACTCAACACATTCAGTAATAATATTTATATCTTTTAATTTCTTTCCTTTCCCTTTCTTTTGACTGAAAGTTGATAAGGGGACCAAAAAAACCAGTAGTAAAAGAATAATCCTGTAATTGGGTTTAAATCCTGTAGATGATTGTAATCCCGGATTAAGTAAAAATAATTTCATATTAATCTGTTTAAATTTAACATATTCATAGCAAAACTTAAGAGCAAGAACTCACTTAAAAATTTATTATTTAAAATAAATAAAAATAGCAGCAACAATTTTTCTTGTAAGCCGCTACTTTCCGGTGGTTTCTTATTTGTAAACCGGCTTTTTTACGATATATATCGCAATGTTTATGATATATAACATTAGGCGTATGTTAATTTCTTTTTGTATTTTCACTTCAAATAATTGGTTCAAAGGATGTTAATATGAAAACAGATGATTAAGGCCATTCTATTATGTCCCTTTTTCCTCCTGATAGAAGATTTATTTATAGAGCCTGTAATATTTTTGACACAGTACAATTTTTGATAATTTTTTAGTTATGTTGACAAAACCCTCCAGGTGCCAAAGTTGTGTAGATTGTGATTTGAAGTCGCCTTTGTTTAATTTACTTTCGCATAAGGAACTTCAATATCTGAATTCGGACAGGTATGAAGTTGAGTTTAGCGCGGGCGACAGTATTTTCAAACAGGGTTCTGCTGTAAACAATATATTATCCCTGACATCAGGGAAAGTAAAACTTTATCTTGAGGGAATTGCGCAACAGAGTTTAATTTTTAAAATTTCCAGACAATGGGACTTGTTGGGTGGCCCGGGTTTATTTATTGATAACCGGCACCATTGTTCTGCCCGGGCAATTGAAGATGCCAGGATTTGTTTTATTAATCATACAAAATTCAGGGAGATTCTGTGTCAAAACAAGGAGTTCAGTAATTTATTCTGGAAACAGATGAACCAGGATATAGTTCACCTTTCCAACCGGTTTTTAAGTAACTCACAGAAACACATGCATGGCCGGATGGCGGATTCCCTGATTTATCTTTCTGAGGTATTCCATGATTCAGATAACGGAATACTGATTGGCAAAAAAGATATTGCAGAGCTCTCCGGGATGACCAGGGATAGTGCAGTGAGGGTTCTCAAAAGGTTTTCTACTGACAAGATACTGGAAGTGGAGAATAACTTCGTTAAAATTATAAATTATTCCAAACTGGAAGAACTTTCGAGAGTTGGATAAAATACGGGTTAATTACCGGGTTTAATGATTCTTTTCTTCAATTTCCGGTCCAGTAAAGTATGGAAAGGAAATAGAAGCAGGGCAATACCCACATTCGCCAGAAGTTTCCAGCCCGGTTCACCGTTTGCAAGGTTTTCAATGTAAGGATCTGCAATTACCAAAGTAGATTCAAACAATATAAGAATTGCAAGATATATAAAAGCTTGTGTTGCTTTGGGGCCCAACCTGATTTTTCCCAACAAAGCAACTCCTGCAAACATAGACAATAGAATAATAAGAATAATGGCATACTGGAAATTGTATCTTCTATTTCTTAATTCCATGGCTATTCTGGCGGCTTCCTTTTCCTCCTGGGCTTTTAATAATTGTGCTTTTTCAACTTCATAAATGGTTTGTTGAGCGATAGTTGACTTTCTTGTGTTAACATTCAAAATACTATCGCGCATTGAAATGTATAGCTTGTACATGTTCAGGCCTGCCTCAAATTCCTTTTTTTTCTGATAAATATTACTGCTTAATAAGGCTGCATTTCTAATATCATCAGGGAACCCAAGTTCCTGAGCAAACTTCAGGCTTTCGGAAGCAAGATTCGTGGCTTTTCCGAGGTTTCCTTTTTTTAATTCAATTTCACCAAAAAGCAGGTAAGCTGAAGCCAGGCCTCTCTTATTGCCAATATTCTCATATAAGGCGAAGGCTTTTTTTCCATATTTTTCCGCATTACTTAAATCACCCTGATTCATATATTCGGTAGCTACACTACGCATTGACCTGGCTATGATCACTTTGTCCCCGATTGTTTCAGCCGTTTTCAGGCTTTTTTGTAAATAGATCATAGCTTTTCCCGGATTTCCCATCCGGCCGTATGTAAGACCTATATTTTCCAGGTTTCTTGCTACATTTTCATATTCTTTCAATTCTTCATGCAAGTTAAGGCTTCGGCCTAAAAAATCAATCGCTTCGGGATAATTCCCTTGTTTCATATTGAGTAGTCCGATGTTATTCAACAAGCTGGGCATACCATTTTTATAACCCTCTTCTTCACATATCATCAGACTTTTTTGATAATATTCAAGGGCTCCGCTTATGTCACCAAATCGTTCCGAAGCACTGCCAATATTATTTAACATGGTAATCATATTATATTTATCCCCTAATTCCTCCGACAGGTCCAGTGCTTCATGAAAATAGGCCAAAGCCCTGTTAAAATCACTCTGGACCGAGGCAGCATAAAACCCAAAGTCGCCCAATGTATTTGCAAGCATCTTTTTTGAAAATAGGATTTCTTCTTTACTGATTTTTGGCTTTTCTAAAAAGTCTTGTATTTCATTATATAATACTTTATTGTATTCAAACCAGACTTCATGCCCCATTTGCTGGGTGATTAGAAACAGGGCCTTGAATTTTACCGTATCATTGTCTGTTTTATGATAAATAGTAAGAGCAGAATCCAGAAGTGACCTGTCCTGGTCCACCAATTCTTCTGGACGCAGGGAGTCAAGCAGATAATAATTTTTATCAGCATATTCCTCAGCATATTGGATAACAGGTATAAACAGGATTATTAAAATTGAAAAAGATAATTTATATATCATGATAATTTTTATCAACTATCGGACAATCTTCTGATTATTTGCAAATTTATGCATTTATTTTTAATTAATTCAAATAAAAAGAGGAAATTAAGATTACATTATCTCATATTTTAAGTATGCCATCAGGTTTTTATTATTAAGGGTAGTCCTGAACCGTACAGTAATGATAAGTCGATGTATTTTCAGGAAATCCTTACTGTATTTAAAATTAGTTTAGATTCCGGAATATTTACAAACATCAATGTTGCCAGGCTTTCCGGATGGCATTTTATCAACAACTCGATTTTCAGTGAACATCCTTTATTCAAACTTCCTGTAAGGCAAATATTTGTATGCTGTTATAAGGGCCGTTCCAGGCACATGGTTGAAAAGATTTTAAGCATTGTTGAAAAACAATTATGCCTAAAATGCTCTATTTCCTTATATTTGCAAAGTTTTTTACAAAATGGATGGTGAGGTTTAAATGACAGCGAATTATTCAGAAGATACTATACGTACCCTTGACTGGAAAGAACACATCCGGAAAAGGCCGGGAATGTACATAGGCAAGCTTGGAGACGGTACTTCACAGGATGATGGGATTTATGTATTGTTGAAGGAAGTTTTTGACAATTCTCTGGATGAGTATATGATGGGTTTTGGTAAGGCCATAAATGTTAGCATACAAGACCGAAAAGTGGAGGTGCGTGATTTTGGCAGGGGCATTCCACTCAGTAAGGTAGTGGATGTGGCTTCAAAAATGAATACCGGGGCAAAATATGATTCCAAGGTGTTCAAAAAATCAGTTGGGTTGAATGGAGTGGGTATCAAGGCCGTGAATGCTTTATCCCATAGTTTTATCATCAGCTCGGTGAGGGAAGGCCAGAAGAAAACAGTGGAATTTTCAGAAGGTGAGATTGTAAAGGAGCTGAAGCCGGTTTCTACAGATGAGCTGAACGGGACTTATGTTTCATTTGTTCCGGATAAAAGTCTGTTTGGAAAATATCACTACATTTCCGATTATGTGGAGTCAATGCTAAGGAATTATGTTTTTCTGAATTCCGGTTTAACGATAAACTTTAATGGTAAAAAGTATTTTTCAAAAAACGGTCTTCTCGATCTGTTAAATGAAAATATGAACCAGCCTGGTTTGTATGAGCCGGTTCACCTGAAAAACGGAGATATCGAACTGGCATTTACACATGGCACACAATATGGGGAAGAATACTATACCTTTGTGAATGGTCAGCATACTTCCCAGGGAGGGACCCATCTTGTCGCATTCAGGGAAGCATTTGTGAAAACCATCCGTGATTTTTATAAAAAGGATTTTGATACTGCCGATATCCGGGCTTCCATAGTAGTTGCTTTCAGTATAAAAATTGAAGAGCCTGTTTTTGAATCACAGACCAAAACCAAACTGGGTTCCCGCGAAATGAGTCCGGAAGGGAAATCGGTGCGGAATTTCGTTATGGAGTTTGTAAAGAAATACCTGGATGATTTTTTACATAAAAACACTGAAACGGCGGAGATCCTTTTAAAGAAAATTCAGGAATCAGAAAAAGAAAGAAAAGCAATATCCGGTATCCGGAAAATCGCCAGGGAAAGGGCAAAAAAAGCAAGCCTTCATAATAAGAAACTCAGGGATTGCCGGGTTCATTACAATATTAAAGCCGATAAAAGGCTGGAAACAACGATTTTTATTACCGAGGGAGATTCGGCCAGTGGCTCTATTACCAAATCCAGAAATGTGGAAACTCAGGCTGTTTTTAGTCTGAAAGGAAAACCTTTGAATACATTCGGGCTTTCAAAAAAGATCGTTTATGAGAATGAAGAGTTTAATTTGTTGCAGGCAGCACTGAATATTGAAGAAGGAATTGAAAATCTGCGTTACAACAATGTAGTGATTGCCACAGATGCCGATGTGGACGGGATGCATATCCGTTTATTACTGATCACTTTCTTTCTGCAGTTTTTCCCGGATCTGATCAAACAGGGGCATCTTTATATATTACAAACACCTTTGTTCAGGGTAAGGAATAAAAAGAAAACGATTTATTGTTATTCTGACGATGAGAAAATAAAAGCCCGGAATAAACTGGGGCCTAACCCAGAAGTTACCCGTTTCAAGGGGTTGGGAGAAATTTCGCCTGATGAATTTAAATATTTTATCGGCAGGGATATGCGCCTGGATCCGGTGCATTTGAAAAAAGGGGACCAGATTTCTGAGTTTCTCAGATTTTTTATGGGGAAAAATACACCCGAACGACAGGACTTTATTATAGATAATTTAAAAATTGAAGAAGATCTGGTTGATGCAGAATGATGTATTAAGTGAATTGCATTTAAGCCCTGTAAGGGCAAAATATTAAAGTTACCGGCTGAATAGTCAAATACTTTATTAAATATTTATTATCAAACTATCAGAGCTACAGAGTTGATTATTCCATGGATGAGAAGGATGAAATACAGAACGGAGAGGAATTAGACCAGGCTGACGAAACGGCCCTGGAAAATAATGGTGGAGAAAATACAGAAGAACTGTACAAAGTTGCCCATATTTCAGGTATGTACAAAGACTGGTTTCTCGACTATGCTTCGTATGTAATTCTTGAAAGGGCAGTTCCGAATATCTACGACGGGCTGAAACCTGTTCAACGCCGGATCCTCCATTCCATGAAGCGTTTGGATGATGGCCGTTACAATAAAGTGGCAAATATTATCGGGCACACCATGCAGTTTCATCCACATGGCGATGCCTCTATTGGGGATGCTCTGGTGCAACTGGGACAAAAAAATCTGCTGGTGGATATGCAGGGTAACTGGGGAAATATCCTTACCGGCGACCGTGCAGCAGCTCCAAGGTATATTGAAGCCCGCCTTTCGAAGTTTGCCCTTGAAGTGGTTTTTAATCCGAAAACTACCGCATGGAAACTTTCTTACGATGGACGGAATAAAGAACCTTTAACACTTCCTGTGAAGTTTCCTTTGTTACTGGCTCTTGGAACAGAGGGTATTGCAGTGGGTTTGGCTTCCAAAATTCTTCCTCATAACTTCAATGAACTGATTGATGCATCAATATTGTACCTGAAAGGGAAACCTTTTGAGATCTTCCCTGATTTTCCATCCGGGGGATTGGCTGATTTTTCAAGATATAACGATGGTCTCAGGGGAGGTGCAATTAAAGTAAGGGCCAGAATAAAAAAGATTGATAAGAAAAATCTGATCATCACAGAGCTTCCTTATGGAAAAACAACCGGTTCCCTGATAGAGTCAATTATTAAGGCAAATGACAAGGGGAAAATCAAAATTAAAAAGATAGATGATAATACCTCTGATGCAGTGGAGATACATTTAACCCTGGCATCAGGAGTTTCAGCAGACAAAACCATTGATGCGCTGTATGCTTTTACCGATTGTGAACTTTCCATCTCACCAAATTCCTGTGTGATAAGGGATGACAAACCGGAGTTTCCTAGTGTAACTGAATTGTTGAAAGTTTCAGCAGATCATACACAGGGACTATTGAGCCAGGAACTTCAGATCAGGCTGAATGAACTGGAAGATGCCTGGCACTTGTCATCACTTGAAAAAATATTTATTGAGAAAAAGATTTACCGGAAAATTGAAGAATGTGAAACATGGGAAGCCGTTATTGAGGCCATTGATACAGGCCTGAAGCCGTATAAAAAGCTTTTGCTAAGAAAGGTTACCCGTGAGGATATCATCCATTTAACGGAAATTAAGATCAAAAGAATCTCGAAATATGATGTAAAAAAAGCAGATGAACACATCAGGGACCTGGAAGAGGAGATGGAGGAAGTAAAAAATAACCTGGCACATATCGTTGAATTTACCATTGATTACTACCGGAAAATTAAAAAGAAATACGGGAAACCGTGGGCCCGCAAGACGGAGATCAGGAGTTTTGATACCATTGTGGCTACAAAAGTAGTAGCTGTGAATACAAAACTGTTTGCCAACCGTAAGGAAGGATTTATAGGTACTTCCCTGAAAAAGGATGAGTTTATCTGCGAATGCTCGGATATTGATGATGTGATTGCCATTCGGAAAGACGGGAAATATGTGGTGACCAAAGTTGCCGATAAGGCTTTTGTAGGAAAGAATATTATACATCTTGCGGTTTTTAAGAAAAACGATACCCGAACCATCTACAATATTGTTTATCAGGATGGGCGTACCGGAAAAGTAATGGTAAAACGAACGGCCATCTCCGGGGTCACAAGGGATAAGGAATATGATCTGACCCGTGGTAAACATGGTACCCGGATCATGTATTTAAGTGTAAACCCGAACGGCGAAGCGGAAAAGATCAAAGTAATGCTGAAACCGCGCCCGAGGATAAAGAATCTTTCCTTTGAATATGATTTTGGTGAACTGGCCATAAAGGGACGTTTTTCCATGGGGAATACACTGACTAAATACGCGGTTCATAAGGTTACATTAAAAGAAAAAGGGGTGTCAACTCTGGGAGGCAGAAAAATATGGTTTGATGAGGATGTATTCAGATTAAATGTGGATGGCCGGGGTAAGTTTTTAGGCGAATTTTCCGGAGATGATAAAATATTGGTGGTAACAAAAAGAGGAACTTTCAGGACCACAAACTTCGACCTGTCGAATCATTTTGAAGAGGATATCCTGATAATTGAAAAGTTTTCACCGGGGAAGGTATTCTCGGTCATTTATTATGACGGTACCAACAAATATTTTTATGTAAAGAGATTTGAGGTGGAAGCTACGGAGAAAGAGCAGCATTTTATTAATGATCATCCTGATTCAAAACTGGTAAGTCTTACTGTGGTGGAATATCCACGGTTTGAAATAAGTTTTGGCGGGAAGAACAAGGACAGGGAAAGTGAAATTGTGGAGGTAGCAGAGTTTATCGGGGTAAAGAGTTTTAAGGCAAAAGGGAAAAGACTGAGTAGTTATGTTGTTTCAGATGTGCATGAACTTGAACCAGTAGTAAAAAACGAAGGCTTGCCCGAAAAGCCTGCAGAAGATGCTGAAACTCCGGAAAAGAAGAAAGGCCTGAGACCCGGTCAGGAGATTGAATTGGATCCGGATGATACGCAAATGACATTAGACCTTTAAAAATAGCAGTATTGAGAGTTTTTCTGATTGGTTTTATGGGTGCCGGCAAAACCACGCTGGGTAAGGAAATTGCAAAGAAAATGAATTTGCGGTTTTTGGATCTGGATAGAATGATTGTGAATGATCAGGGCAGAACCATCAATCAGATTTTTGAAGAAGAGGGTGAAAAAGGTTTTCGGAAGATGGAAAGAAAAGTCCTTGAAAAAACACTTGAATCAGATAATTACCTTTTGGCCTGTGGCGGCGGAACGCCCTGTTATAAAGACAATATGGAGCAGATGAATGCGAAAGGTGTCAGCCTTTTTTTGGATATTCCTGAGGAAGAACTTGTCAGGCGTCTTTCCCGGAATCAGGCCAGCCGGCCTTTACTTCGTAATCTGGATAGACAGGAATTAATAGAATATATCCACAATAAATTAGAGAAAAGGCAGGAATGCTACCGAAAATCAAAGATATGGATCAATCCGCTTTCCACCAGTGTGGATACGATTATTATGTCTCTGAGGTATAGTTAATTTAATCACCGATAGCACTGATCTTTCATTACTGAGCAACTTCTTTAATCCGTATTCGCAAAAAAATATCCTGAAAGCAGGAGATACGGTGCAAAGTGTCTCTTCCAACAAGTTATTTGTAAAACATTTTTCAATGCATCCGATATCTCAACAGAACTCATTAATCCAATGTCGCTCGAATGTATCATGTGGTATTCAGGTCACAACCACGGAGTGGTTGAATAACACTAACCCCGGGTTTCAACCCGGGGTTCAAGAAAGCACGGGAAAAAGGTTTTGGCGGGGATTTTGTCGTTGAGGGGGCACTGTTTGGTAGAGTGCAAAATCCGTGTCAAAACCGGAAATTTACATGAGAACTGAAAATCTCTGCTCCTGTACAAAATTTTACTCTCGCTACCGCACGATTGTATCGTGTGGTATTCTGAATCCTATTCTAAAATGCTTATTATTTAGCAAATCCTATAACCCATATCCCGCAAACAAATCTCCTAAACACAGGAGACACGATGCATCGTGTCTCTACCTTTTGATAAATATGCATAGCATTTTTCTTTTCTGCTATTTATAAAAGCTTCCGTTATTTCCCAGGCATTGCATAGCAAACGAA